>JAYUGA010000164.1:0-5025 GCA_043738565.1 Rhodobacterales bacterium | reverse complement strand
GCTGCGTCAAAGCACACCCCGCCATGGTCTCCGCCAGCGACTGCACAATCCCCCCCGCATTCGTCACCGGCCCCATAGCCCCGCCCAGAATGAACGGCACAATCACCGCCGCCTGCCCGGACCTGGCATAGGCCCGCAAGGACCGCGTCATCGTGCCATCCCAGACCAAGGGCGAGTTCACATTCACATTGCCCAGGATCACGCAGTTCCGATCGACAAACTCCGCGCCGAACAGCACCCGGCACATCTCGATATTGTCCTCGCTGCGCTCCTCCGCCGTCACCGACCCCATGAACGGCCGGTCCGACAGCACCATATGCGCCAAGACCATATCCAGATGCCGCTTGTTGACAGGCACATCGGTCGGCTCGCAGATCGTGCCGCCAGAGTGGTGGAAATTCGGGCTCGACTGCGCCAGCTTGATGAAGTTGTGAAAATCCTCCAGCGTGCCAAACCGCCGCCCGCGATCCAGATCCATCACGAAGGGCGAGCCATAGGCCGGCGCGAACACCACCGCCTTGCCGCCAATCTCCACCGAATTCGCCGGATTGCGCGCATGCTGGGTAAACGTCGCCGGAGCCGACTGCAAAATCTCCCGCAACATCCCCGGCGGAAACTTGACCAGCACCCCGTCAACAGCCGCGCCCGCCCGCCGCCAATGCTCCAGCGCCACTGGATCATCGCGGAACTCGATGCCGGTCTCCGCCAGCACCCGGTCCGCCGCCGCCTCGATCCGAGCCAGGTTTTCCTCCGACAGCACATCATAGGTCGGGATATTCCGCAGAATATAGGGCCGCCCCATGCCGCCGCCTTTTTTGGCCCGTTCCACCTGCCGCGCCTGCCGCCCCGACCGTTTTGCTTCGCTCATGTCATGTCTCCCCGCATCTCGTCAGGGAAGGCTTTCGCCGCCATGAAGACATGCTCCAGACCGACCCGGCAAGGTCGATTCTCGCCTATATTTTCTGTCCCCAAATATCCCGGGGGTGCGGGGGCTGGCCCCCGCTGCTTTAAGTAATCACATTCGGCACCGTCCGCCCGGTATAGCCCGCGATCCCCGCCAAAGCATGCGCCGCCCGGATCACCGGGGCCAGCGCCAGCTGCGGATCAAGGTCCAGCCCGCCCGGCCCTGCCGCATAACGCTCCAGATACAGCCGCAAGGTTGCGCCCTCGGTCCCGGTCCCCGACAGCCGCAAGACGATCCGCGAGCCATCCTCGAACAGAATCCGCACCCCCTGCGCCTTGGAGACTGAACCATCCACCGGGTCGGTATAGGCAAAATCATCCGCCCCCGCGATGGTCATGCCCTCGATCTGCCGCCCCTTGAGGTTCGGCAACGCCACCCGCAATGCCCCGATCATCGCATCGGCCTTGTCGGTCGCAATCGCCTCGAAATCATGGCGCGAGTAATAGTTGCGGCCAAACTTCGCCCAATGCTCTGCCAGGATCGCTGCCACCGACTGCTTGCGCACCGCCAGAATGTTCAGCCACAGCAAGATCGCCCACAGCCCGTCCTTTTCGCGCACATGGTCTGACCCGGTGCCGAAACTCTCCTCGCCGCACAGGGTGGCGTTCCCGGCATCCAGGAGGTTGCCAAAGAACTTCCACCCGGTCGGCGTTTCATACTTGCCGATCCCCAGGGCATCCGCCACCCGGTCCACCGCGGCGCTGGTCGGCATCGACCGTGCCACCCCCTGCAGCCCGGCCTTGTAGCCCGGCGCCAGATGGGCATTCGCCGCCAGCACCGCCAGACTGTCGGACGGCGCGACATAAATCCCGCGCCCCACCACCATGTTGCGGTCGCCATCCCCATCCGACGCCGCGCCAAAATCCGGGGCGCTGGCACCAAACATCTCATCCATCAACGCCTTGGCCCAGGTCGGGTTCGGGTCGGGGTGGTTGCCGCCAAAATCCGGCAGCGGCGTGCCGTTGATCACGCAGCCCTTCGCCGCCCCCAACCGCCGCTCCAGAATCTCCACCGCATAGGGCCCGGTCACCGCCCACATCGAATCCATCCGCATGGTGAAGCCGCCCTTGAACATCGCGGCAATCGCCGGGAAGTCGAACAGCGTCTCCATCAACCCGGCATACTCCGTCACCGGATCGACCACATCGACGATCATATCGCCCAGCTTCACCTGCCCGATCTTGCCAAGGTCCACATCCTGTGCCTCAAAAATCCGGTATTCCGTGATCGCCGCCGTCCGCTGAAACATCGCCTCGGTGACAGCTTCCGGCGCAGGCCCGCCGTTCGGCATGTTGAACTTCACGCCAAAATCCGCATGCGGCCCGCCGGGATTATGGCTGGCCGACAAGATGATCCCGCCATCGGTCTTGTTCAGCCTTATCAGATGGCTGGCCGCCGGGGTTGACAGGATCGCCCGTTGCCCCACGATAACCCGCGCCGCGCCATTCGCCGCCGCCATCCGCAAGATCACCTGCGCCGCGCGGTCGTTGAAATAGCGGCCATCGCCGCCCAGCACGAAACATTTGCCCTGCGCGCCCACGACATCGAAAATCGACTGGACGAAGTTTTCCAGATAATGCGCCCCCATGAAGACCGGGGTTTTCTTGCGCAGCCCCGAAGTGCCGGGTTTCTGGCCCGCGATGGGTTTGGTGGCGACGGTAGTTGCGGTCATTTCGAACCTCCCACAGGGTCTGGCATGAAAACGAGAACGGAATTGGCAGGCACGGTCAGCCCTGATTTGGCGGGTGCTGCCGCCGCATCCGGGCGGGTCGTGTCAAGGAGCAGCCGCCAGCCGGATGCCGTATCCGGCAGGGTCAGCACTTGCGCCGGGCCCGCGTTGAAAACCGCAAAGATCGCATCATGCCCCGGCGGGCCGTCGGCATTCATCCGCAACTCAACCCCCAGACAGCGGAACGACGGGTCATGCCATTGCGCGGGTTCCGGCATCTGGCCATCGGCACGCCGCCAGATCACGTCGGGCAGATTGTCACCCAGCCGCTTGCGGGCATGCAGAAAATGCCGTTGCCTCAGCACGACATGCCCCGCCCGCAGCGCCGCCAGCCGCGCCACAAAAGCCGTCAGCCCGGTGTCCGCGCGGGCCCAGTCGATCCAGGCCGTCTCGTTGTCCTGGGCATAGGCATTGTTGTTGCCGCCCTGGCTGTGGCCCATCTCGTCGCCCGCCAGAATCATCGGCGTGCCCTGCGACAGCATCATCGTCGTCAGCAGGTTGCGTTTCCTGAGCCCGCGCGCCGCAGCCACGGCCACGTCCAAAGAAGCGCCCTCTAGCCCCAGATTATCCGAGTAATTCTCGGAATGGCCATCGCGGTTGTCTTCGCCATTGGCCAGGTTGCGCTTGACGGTGAAACTGACCAGATCCTGCAAGGTGAACCCGTCATGCGCCGTCAGGAAATTGACCGAGGATGTCGCCAGCCGCCCGTCATGGTCAAAATTCTCCGCCGATCCCAGCAGCCGTTTGGCCAAATCCGGCGTCAACCCGGCATCGCCGCGCCAGAACCGCCGCACCCCGTCGCGGAACCGGTCGTTCCATTCCGCCCAAGGGTGCGGATAGGCACCCAACTGATAGCCACCGGGGCCAATATCCCAAGGCTCGGCAATCAGTTTCACCCGGCTCAACACCGGGTCTTGCCGCAGCGCATCAAAAAACCCCGCCCCGGCGTCAAACCCATAAATCTCGCGCCCCAGCGACGTCGCCAGATCGAACCGGAACCCATCGACGCGGCAATTCTCGACCCAACAGCGCAGCGAATCCATCACCATCCGCAACACCATCGGATGTGTCAGGTTCAGCGAATTGCCGGTGCCACTGTCATTGGCATAATGCCGCCCGCCCCCCGCCAGCCGGTAATAGCTGCGGTTGTCCAGGCCCCGGAAACTCAGCGTCGGGCCAAATTCGTCACCCTCGCCGGTGTGGTTGTAAACCACATCCAGAATGACCTCGATCTTGGCCTCATGCAGTTTGCGCACCATCTCGCGGAACTCGGCCAGCGCATTGCGCCCGCCATAGCGCGGCTCGGGCGCAAAGAAGCCCATCGTGTTGTAGCCCCAGTAATTCTTCAGGCCCCGCGCCACCAGAAAGCGGTCATCGAAAAACGCCTGCACCGGCAGCAACTCGACCGCCGTGACACCAAGCTTCTGATAATGCTCGATCATCGCCGGGGCCGCCAACCCGGCGTAAGTGCCGCGCTGGCCGGTCGGCACCTGCGGATGGCGCGCCGTCAGGCCTTTGACATGCGCCTCGTAGATCAGCGTCTCTGACCAGCTATGCCCCGGTGGCGCATCGCCGCCCCAATGAATCCGATCTTCGACCACCACCGATTTCGGCACGGCAAAGGCCGAATCCCTGGTGTCATAGCTCAGATCCGCGCGCGCCGACCCGATGCGGTAGCCCATCAGCGCATCCGACCAGCGCAGTCGTCCGTCATGGGCGCGGGCATAGGGGTCCAGCAACAGCTTGTGCGGGTTGAAGCGGTGGCCGTCTTCCGGCGCATAGGGGCCATGGGCGCGAAAGCCATAGCGCTGTCCCGGCCCCATCCCGTCGACCCGCATGTGCCAGACATCGCCATCCCGTTCGCCAAACAGCATCCGGGCCACTTCCTTGCGGCCATCCTCGGAAAACAGGCACAGTTCGATCAGATGGGCATGCGCCGAAAACACCGCAAAGTTGACGCCTGCGGCATCGACGCTGGCCCCCATCGGCCAGGCCCGCCCCGGCGCCTGTTTCATCCCCGGCAGAAAACCCGGCAGATTGCTGCGAACCAGGGTCACCCTTTCAGCTCCGCATACAGCCCGGCATAGGCGGCGGCAGAGGCGGCCCAGCCGACATCCTGCTTCATCGCGTTCTTCTGCACCCGGCTCCACAGCTTCTTGTCGGCATGCAGTGCCACCAATTGGCGCAAGGCCGTGGCAAAGGCCACCGCATCGGTCGGATGAAAGGTGATCCCGGTGGCCACCCCTGCCGAGATTGCCGCCGGATTGGCGTGGATCACGGTATCCGCCAGCCCACCAACCGCCGCCACCACCGGCAAGGTGCCATAGCGCAA
>JAYUGA010000163.1:0-13402 GCA_043738565.1 Rhodobacterales bacterium | reverse complement strand
AGCATGTCCGCACCCCGCTTCGAATGTCCCTCAGGATCGACTTTGCCATGAAAAATGCCGAGCGCCGAGGGTCTATGTGATCATCCGGGATGGAACAGCTAACTGCGACCACTTGCGGGCAGAGTGGGTTTCAGGCCAGTCAGGTTTCAGGCTAGTCAGAATGCTGCAATTGCAGCATTCCGGCGCGGATTTTCCGGGATGCGACGCCATGCAAGATGCGGAACCTGGCACCTTAGCCAGCAGACAGGCCAAGGTGGCCTTTGCTATATCCGGTTTCTGGATACGAACCATGACTTCGGCACTTTCGAACGCCCACTTGGCAAACACGGAACCGGATTCAAGACCGAACAAAGGGCGCGGGCGCAAAGATCACGTCAGATGATCCCCCGCCCCGGACCAGAAGACGACGCAATCATGCGCAAAAACCGCGCATTTTCCCGGGAGGAAACTACCAATGAAAAAGTCTTTTTTGCTTGTCGCGGCCAGTCTGGCCCTGACATTCGGCGCCTCGGAAGCGATGGCCAAAAAACAACTGGTCATCGTGGTCAAAGGCCTCGACAACCCGTTCTTCGAGGCGATCAACCAAGGTTGCCAAAAGTGGAACAAGGAAAACGCCGTCAGCGAGTATGAATGCTTCTACACCGGCCCCGCCTCCACCTCGGACGAGGCAGGCGAGGCGCAGATCGTGCAGGACATGCTGTCCAAGCCCGACACCGTTGCGATGGCAATCTCGCCGTCCAACGCCAAGCTGATCGCGCAGACGATCAAGACCGCAGCGCCGACGATTCCGATCATGACGCTGGACGCCGACCTTGCCAAGGAGGATGCTGCGCTGCGGATGACCTATCTGGGCACCGACAACTACCTGATGGGCAAGAAGATCGGTGACTACATCAAGGCCGCAGCCCCCGGCGGCGGCAAGATCTGCATGATCGAGGGCAACCCCGGCGCCGACAACGTCCTGCGCCGCGCGCAAGGCATGCGCGACTCGCTTTCGGGTCAGGAAGGCCTTGCCGCTCTGGCAGGCGAAGGCGGCTGGACCGAAGTGGCCGGCTGCCCCGTGTTCACCAATGACGACGGTGCCAAGGGCGTTCAGGCCATGACCGACATTCTGGCCGCGAACCCCGACCTGAAAGCCTTTGGCATCATGGGCGGCTGGCCGCTGTTTGGCGCGCCTCAACCCTACCGTGACCTGTTCGGGCCGATGGCCGACAAGATCAAGTCGAACGATTTCGTCATCGGCGCTGCCGACACCATCGGCGACGAAGTGGCGATTGCGAAAGACGGGCTTGTGACCGCTCTGGTCGGTCAGCGTCCGTTCGAGATGGGCTATCTGGCTCCTTCGACCATGATCTCGCTGATCAAGGGCGATAAAGTCGCCGACCCGGTCTTCACCGGCCTTGACGTATGCACCATTGCCACCGCTGACACCTGCATCCAGAAATAAACCTTGGGACAGTGAACGCGAAGGCGCCCGGCACTACCGGGTGCCTTCTGCATCGGGTCAGGCCGTGGCGCCCGCAAACACCTCAAACCCGATGTCGATCACCTGCCGCTGCTCTGGCCGCACCGGCGAAGCCAGCGCCGCCTCAACCGCCTTCTGCCCGATCAGAAACCGGTTGGACTGCAGGGTCGACAATGGCTGCGGCAATTCCCGGCCTATCTCCAGCCCGTTAAAGCCAAAGATCGCCAGCCCCCCCGGCAGGCTGATCCCCTTGGCCAGGCAATGAAACACCCCGCCCACCGCCATGTCGTCGTTGGAATAGACCGCAACATCGACCGAAGCCCCGCCAGCAACCGCGCCGTCTGCGCCCGCCCCGTCGCGACCGAACTCGCCCCCTCGGCCCGCGCCTCGGCAACAATCGCCAGCCCGGCCTCAACCAGCGCCGCACATAGCCCATCATAGCGCAACCGGGCACGCCGATCCGCCGCCCGGTCATGGCCGATATGGCCGAACCGCCGATAGCCCCGCCCGATCAGATATCGTCCCGTCTCGTACCCCGCGCGGCGGTGCGACAGCCCCACCGCCACATCGATCGGCATCTGGTCGATGTCCATCCTTTCGACGACCCGCACACCGCTCTGCTCCAGCATCCGCCGCGCCGCGTCCGAATGCTCAAACCCCGCGATCAGCACCGCCGCCGGTTGCCAGGCCAGCAAACCGCGCACCGCCACTTCCTCACGGTCCAGATCATAGTCCGTCACCGAAATCACGGCCTGATGGTCCGTCCCGGCCAACACGGCATGAATGCCCTGCAAGACCTCGGGAAACACGATGTTCTGCAAGGACGGGATCACTACCCCGACCAGCCGCGAATCGAGCGACGCCGGCGATCCCGCGATCCGGTTCGGCTCATAGCCAAGGGCCCGCACCGCCACCATCACCTGCTCGCGGGTTGCCGCCGTCACCACCGCCTGGCCGCGCATGATCCGCGACACGGTGGACGGGCTTTCGCCAGCTCGCAACGCTACATCCTCTATCGTCATCCGGCTTTTCCGATCCGGCAAGCGGGCGCTCCTCTCACAGCTTCACATGGTTCCGCCACGGATGCGCTTCCTTGAACCCCAGCACCTCGCGGATTTTCCGGTTGGAAATCGGCGCTTCATCCCGCCCCATCGCCCGCGTTACCGGGGTTTTCGGCGCGTGTTTCGCCAGAAACTCCGCCGTGGGCAGATCCGCCGTGATCGTGTCATTGACCGCGTTGAACACCTGATAGCCAAGGCCGTCCTTCTGCAGGCACAGATGCACAATCTCACCCAGATCGCGGGCGTCAATATAGCTCCAGGCATTGCGCTTGCGGCTTGGCGGGTTGGCGATGTAGCCCGGAAACGCCGCGTAATCCTCGGGCGAGATCACATTGCCGATCCGCAGCGCATAGACATCCGCGCCATACCGCATCGCAAAGGCCCGCGCGGTTTTCTCGTTCACCACCTTCGACAACCCATAAGAATCCATCGGATCGCTGTCGTAATCTTCTTCCAGCGGGAAGGAATGGTAGTCCTTGTCGCCTTCCGCAAAGCAAACCCCATAGGTCGTCTCGGAAGAGGCAATGATCACCTTGCGCACCCCCAGCTTCATCGCCGCCTCCAGCACGTTGTAGGTGCTCAGGACATTCGCGGCAAAGGTCTTGTTGTCCGGCTCCAGCATCACCCGTGGAATCGCCGCAAAATGCACCACCGCATCTGGGGCCTTCGGAGGCGCACCCTCATCATACCCGCCAAACCCAAAATGCGTGGTCAGCGCGTTGAAACACTGGCCATTGTCGGTCAGGTCGGTGATCAGCGTATTGACCCCCGGCAGGTTCAGCGGCTTCAGGTCCAGGTTAAGAACCTGATACCCCTTGGCCAGCAGATGCTGCACCGCATGCACCCCCGCCTTGCCCGATCCACCTGTAAAAACAATGCGTTTGGTCATTTTCATCTCCTTTGAAACCGTCAGCCCTTCGGCCCCGGCAATTCCAATCCCGCCAATCCCGCCAGCATCCGCGCGACCGACGCATCGTCGTCGCGCCCCATGCCCGCCGCCGCCGTCATGATGAACATCTGCAACGCCGTCGCCGCCACCGGTGTCGGAAATTTCAGCCCGCGCCCGATGTCCGCAACAATCCCCAGATCCTTGGTGAAAATCTCCACCGCACTTTTGGGCGCGTAGTCACCCTCCAGAATATGCGGAACCCGGTTTTCAAACATCCAGGAATTGCCCGCAGAGGCGGTGATCACCTCGTAAACCCGCGCCAAATCCAACCCCATCGCCGCCGCAAAGGTCATCGCCTCACAGGCAGCCGCGATATGCACCCCCGCCAGCAACTGGTTGACGATCTTGAACGCTGCCCCGGTCCCGGCATCCTCGCCGAGTTCGTAAACCTTGGCCGC
Organism: Rhodobacterales bacterium; assembly: GCA_043738565.1. GTDB lineage: Bacteria > Pseudomonadota > Alphaproteobacteria > Rhodobacterales > Rhodobacteraceae > Stagnihabitans. Next base: position 9,529 of record JAYUGA010000163.1, on the reverse strand, counting down.
GATGCACTCCAGCACCGGACGCGCCTTGGCAAACGCCGCCGCCGGGCCCGACCCCATCACCGTCAGATCACCCGAAGCCGCCCGGGCCGCGCCGCCACTGATCGGCGCGTCGATATAACCCAACCCCAAAGCCCCTGCCTTGGCGGCAAAGCCGCGCGCCGCATCCGGGGCCATCGTGGCACAAGACACGATCACCGCGCCCGCAGGCAGCGCTACCGCCGCCCCACCAAACAGCACCGCCTCGGTCTGTGCGGCATTGACCACCACCACGATCAGCACATCAACACCCCGCGCCGCTGCCACCGGATCAGCCGCAGCAGTCCCGCCAAGCGCCACAAACCGCCCGACCGCCGCCGCGTTCACGTCACAGCCGCGGACCGCAAACCCGTCCCGCAGCAGCGACGCCGCCATCCCCAGCCCCATCGACCCCAGCCCGATTACGCCGACTTTCAACCCCGAACTTACGCCCATTCGCGCCTCCGCCTGGCTTGGTCTTGTGCAGCAAATGCCGCAATGATAGCGTTGTCATCGCTGGATTAGCCCACACCGCAAAGGCAAGGCAAGCCCCGATTTCCAGCGAAATTCAGGGGGAGTGGAGGCGACGTGCTGATCGGTTGCGTGGCAGATGACATCACCGGCGCGACCGACCTAAGCCTGATGCTGTCGCGCGCGGGTCTGCGCACGGTGCAGGTCATCGGCCTGCCGGATGGCCCCCTGCCAGAAAGCGATGCCGTGGTGATCGCCCTGAAATCCCGCACGATCCCAGCCGCTGTTGCCGTCGAAATCTCCCTCGCCGCTGCCAACGCCTTGTTGCAAGCGGGTGCGCGGCAAATCCTGTTCAAATACTGCTCCACTTTCGACAGTACCGACGCAGGCAATATCGGGCCAGTCACGGAAGCGCTGCTGGACCTGACCAAATCCAACCTCACCATCGCCTGCCCGGCCTTTCCCGCCAACGGCCGCACGGTTTACCAGGGCCATCTCTTCGTTGGCTGCCAGCTTCTGTCCGACAGCCCGATGAAGGATCATCCCCTGACGCCGATGCGCGACGCCAATCTGGTGCGGGTCTTGGCGCGTCAAACCCGGCTGCCTGTGGGCCTTCTGGACAGCGCGACGATTGCCCAGGGCCCGGCCGCCGTCCGCGCTGCCTTTGCCGCACAGATCGCAACCAAACGCATCCTGATCACCGACAGCCTGTGCGACGCCGACCTGATGACCCTGGGCAAAGCCTGCGCCGATCTGCCTCTCGTCACTGGCGGCTCTGGCATCGCCCTTGGCCTTGCCGCCAATTTTACCACCGCCAGACCCCAAGCCCCCCTGCGTATGGCCGCCCCCAAGGGCCGCGCTGCCATCCTGGCTGGCTCCTGCTCCCAGACCACACGTGGCCAGATTGTCGCCGCCAAATCCGCCGGGCTGCCGTGCCTTGCCCTGGACGTGATGGCACTGGCCAGCGGCCGCCTGACCGTCCCTGAAATTGCCGACTGGGTTCTGGCCCAAAGCACCACCGCTGTGGTCTATTCCAGCGCCGATCCCGAAGCCCTGTCCGCCATCCAGCACCAGCTCGGCACCACAGCCTCCGGCGTGCTGGTCGAACAGACCCTCGCTGAGACGGCCCGCCTTTTGCAGGCCCAAGGCTTCACCCGCTTCATCATCGCAGGCGGGGAAACCTCTGGCGCGGTCGTCGCCGCTTTGGGCGTCAGAATGCTGGAGATTGGCCCCGAAATCGCCCCCGGCGTGCCGTGGACCCGCAGCGTGAATGGCCCCGACCTTGCATTGGCGCTCAAATCCGGCAACTTCGGCGCAGCCGATTTCTTCACCAAGGCTTGGACCCTGCTCGATGACTGACGAAAGCCGCCTGCGCGACGACATCGCCCGTGTTGGGGCGTCGCTCTTCAACCGTGGCCTGACCGCCGGGTCCAGCGGCAACATTTCCGTCCGCCTGCCCCAAGGCGGCTGGCTGATGACCCCCACCAACATCTCGCTCGGCCAGATCGACCCCGACCGCCTTTCGCTGTTCGCCGCTTCAGGGCAACTGATCGCAGGGGACGTCCCCACCAAAGAAGCCTTCCTGCACTTCGCAATGTACGATCAACGCCCCACCGCCAACGCCATTGTCCACCTGCATTCCACCCATGCCACCGCTGTCAGCATCCTGCGCGAAGTGGACCCCTCCAACGTCATGCCCGCCCTGACCGCCTATTACATCATGCGCGTTGGTCGCCTGCCGCTGGTCCCCTATCACCCCCCCGGCGACCCCAGCCTTGCGGAAGCCATCCGCAACCTCGCCCGCGATCACCACGCCGTGCTGTTGGCCAACCACGGCCCCATCGTCGCCGGAACTACCCTGGCCCAAGCCCAATTCGCCACCGAGGAACTGGAGGAAACCGCCCGCCTGTTCCTGCTCCTGCACAACCACCCGATCCGCCCCCTGACGCCCCAGCAAGTGGCTGACCTGCGCAGCCGTTTCCCCCAGACCTGACCCTTAAAGGAGCCTTCCCATGACCCGTTCGCCCAAAATCGGCTTCGTCGGCACCGGCCTGATGGGTCAGGGCATGGCGAAAAACATCGTCGAAAAAGGTTACGCCCTGACCGTGATCGCCCACCACAACCGCGCGCCCATTGACGATCTGGTGTCCCGCGGTGCGACAGAGGCCAACAGTCTGGAATCCCTTGCAAAATCATCCGACGTGATATTTTTGTGCCTGACCGCCTCGCCCCAGGTTGCCGCCGTCGTCGCGCAACTGAAACCCGGCCTGCAACGCGGCACCGTCATCGTCGATTGTTCGACCAGCGAGCCGGAAGTGACCCAACGCCTCGCCGCCGAGCTTGCTCCGCTTGGCGTGGATTTCGCCGATGCCCCGCTGGGCCGCACCCCGAAAGAGGCCTGGGCCGGCACGCTCGACTGCATGGTGGGCGCCGATCCTGCGGTTTTCGCACGAATCCAACCCGTCATCGCCACCTGGGCCGGCAAGATCGTCCACATTGGTGGCATTGGTGATGGCCACCGCATGAAGCTGGTCAACAACTTCCTCTCGCTCGGCTATGGAGCGCTTTATGCCGAGGCGATCACTTTGGCCAAAAAGGTCGGGATTTCAGTCGAAATCTTTGATTCTGTCATTCGGGGCGGCCGGATGGATTGCGGCTTCTACCAGACCTTCATGGGCTATTCGCTGGACGGCAACCGCGACGCCCACAAGTTCACCTTGCGCAATGCTTTGAAGGACATGCGCTATATCGAATCGATGGCCAACAGCGTCACTGTCGCCACGACCCTATCCAGCGCCATCAAGAATTCCTACGCCGCTGCGGTCGCCACCGGCGGCGGTGGCGACGCCGACTACGTCCCGCATCTGGTGGATTTCATCGCCAAGTCGAACGGCCTGTAGAGTCGGAGCGGCACTGACAGAATCACCGGACAGTCTTTATCCTGCTGTTTGTGTCTGTCTGGGGACAAAACCGGTATCCGATTTACCAACCCGCGTCAGGCGACTTCGAATTGCAGCGCCTTGACCTGCTGGAACATGCCCGTCGATTCCAGCGTCTGCACCACTTTGGGATCAATCGCCTGATCCAGATACAGGATGGCGATGGCATCCTGGCCAACCCCCGAGCGGCCCAGGGTAAAGTTGGCGATGTTGACGCCGTTCTTGCCCATCGTCATGCCGAGCAGACCGATGATCCCCGGCACATCGTCATTGGTGGTGTACAGCATGTGTGCGCCAATCTCGGCGTCGATGTTGATGCCCTTGATCTGGATGAACCGCGGCTTGCCATCCGAAAAACAGGTGCCTGCGACCGAGCGTTCGCGCTTGTCCGTCACCATCGTCACCTTGATATAGGCGTCAAACACCCCCGACTTGTCCTGCCGCGTGGTTGAAACCTGAATGCCACGCTCTTTGGCCACCACCGGAGCCGACACCAGATTGACATCGGGGTTCGAGGCCTTCATCACCCCGGCAATCACCGCCGAATTCAGCGCGGCGAGGTTCATATCGGCCACCGTGCCGTCATACAGAATGTTGATCGCCTTGATCGGCTCTTCGGTCATCTGGCCAATGAACGCCCCCAGATGCGCCGCCAGCTTGAGCCACGGCCGCATCACCACCGCCTCTTCCGCCGTGACCGATGGCATGTTCAGCGCGTTCTGCACCGCCCCGGTCAAGAGGTAGTCCGACATCTGCTCGGCCACCTGCAACGCCACATTCTCCTGCGCCTCGGTGGTGGACGCGCCCAGATGCGGCGTGCAGACCACGTTCGGCAGGCCAAACAGCGGGCTTTCGCTGGCCGGTTCCACCTCGAACACATCCAGCGCCGCACCTGCCACCTGCCCCGACTTCAACGCCTCGGCTAATGCCGCCTCGTCGATCAGCCCACCCCGGGCGCAGTTGATGATCCTGACACCCTTCTTGGTCTTGGCGATATTCTCGCGGCTCAGGATATTCCGGGTCTTGTCGGTCAGGGGCACATGGAGCGTGATGAAATCGGCGCGGTGCAAGAGATCGTCCAGCTCGACCTTGGTCACGCCAAGGGTCTTGGCGCGGTCATCCGACAGGAAGGGGTCATAGGCGATCACCTTCATATGCAGCCCGACCGCCCGGTTGCAGACGATGCCGCCGATATTGCCCGCACCGATCACGCCCAAGGTCTTGTTGTACAACTCGACCCCCATGAAGCGCGATTTCTCCCACTTGCCCGCCTGGGTCGAGGCATTGGCCTCCGGGATTTGCCGCGCCACCGCGAACATCATCGCAATCGCATGTTCTGCTGTGGTGATCGAATTGCCAAACGGCGTGTTCATCACGATCACGCCCTTCTTGGACGCCGCCGGAATGTCGACGTTGTCCACACCAATCCCGGCGCGGCCAATCACCTTCAACCGCGTCGCTTTTTCCAGCAGCTTTTCGGTCGCCTTGGTGGCCGAGCGAATCGCCAGCCCGTCATACTGGTCAATAATGGCGGCCAGGGCATCCTTGTCCTTGCCCAGTTTTGGCATGTAATCCACCTCGACCCCACGGTCGCGGAAGATTTGCACGGCGGTTTCGGAAAGTTCGTCGGAAACGAGAACGCGGGGGGCCATCATGGACTCCATTGGTTTATGGGAATGGGGTGTAGGGTGCGTGATGTCACGCACCGCTCTGTCAGGCAGCCTTGGCGATGGCCGCGATTTCCGCCGCAAACGCATGCGCAATCCACGGCATCAAGGCGGCGACATCCGAAGCCTCCACCGTCGACCCGCACCAGATCCGCAGCCCCGGAGGCGCATCGCGGTAAGCACCAACATCAAAGGCCACCCCGGACTTTTCCAGCCGCTTGGCCACCGCCTTGGCAAACCCCTCGCCATCGGTGATGCGGGCGTCATTGAACTTGAGACACACGCTCGTCGTCGAGGCAATCGCCGGAACTTCCGCCAAATTCACCAGCCACGGGTTCGCCGCGCAATACGCCCAGACGACCCCAGCGTTGGCAGAAGCCCTGTCCACCAGCCCCTGCAACCCGCCCACCGACTTCGCCCATTTCAGCGAGACCAGATAATCCTCCACCGCCAGCATCGAGGGGGTGTTGATGGTCTCGCCCACGAAAATCCCCTCGATCAGCTTGCCTTTCGATGTCATGCGGAAAATCTTCGGCAACGGCCAGGCGGGCACATGGCTTTCCAGCCGCGCGACGGCGCGCGGCGACAACACGATCATGCCATGCCCGCCCTCACCACCCAGAACCTTCTGCCAAGAGAACGTCACCACATCCAGCTTGTCCCATGGCAGGTCCATCGCAAACGCGGCAGAGGTCGCGTCGCAAATCGTCAGCCCCTTGCGGTCCGCCGGAATCGCAGACCCATCCGGCAAGCGGCAGCCCGAAGTGGTGCCGTTCCAGGTAAACACCACGTCCGCATCAAAATCGACCGTGCCAAAGTCCACGATCTGACCATAGGGTGCGACCTTGACATTCGCCTGCAATTTCAACTGCTTGACTACATCGGTCACCCAGCCTTCGCCGAACGACTCCCAGGCCAGCATCTCGACGGGGCGCGCCCCCAGCAGCGACCACATCGCCATCTCGACCGCGCCGGTATCCGACGCAGGCACGATGCCAATCCGATAACCCTCCGGCACGCCCAGAATTTCACGGGTCAGACCTATCGCCTCAGCCAGCTTGGCTTTGCCAACGGCAGCCCGGTGCGAACGGCCCAACGGCGCGTCACCCAGCATGTCCAGCGAATATCCGGGGATTTTGGCGCAGGGGCCAGAAGAGAAGCGCGGGTTAGCCGGGCGCAACGCCGGAGCGGTCAAGTCAGACATGGTATCCTTCCAGATAAATGCCCCCCGGTGGGGAGGGGTGTCCCGCCGTGGGATGTACGGGCCCGCCCGCTCTGGCACAAGCCAAAAAATCAGCGTAAAGCGCCGCATCGCCCGCCGAATGCGACAGAAATCTCCACTATCGGAAACATGCATGTTCACCGTCACCCTGCTCACCAACCCCGAAACCCCGGTGCTGGACCGCATGACGGTGGAAAGCCTGCGCAACGCCTGGGGCGGCGGCGACGCGGTCTGGCTCGACCCCGGCATTGCCGCCGAATTTCCGCTGGCAGCGATCCCGGCAAACCGTTGGGACGTGTGGCAGGGCCTGCAAAGCCTGCAAGTGGACCTCGCCATTCAGCCCACCAAAGGCCGCCGAAAACACCTGCTGATCGCCGACATGGACTCAACCATGATCCAGCAGGAATGCATTGACGAACTGGCGGATGCGGCAGGTGTTGGCCCGCATGTCGCCGCCATCACCGCCCGCGCGATGAACGGCGCGGTGAACTTCGACGCCGCCCTTCGCGAACGGGTGGGTTTGCTCAAAGGTCTGGATGCCACAGTCATTCAGGAGGTGATCCAAAACCGCATCACCCTGATGCCCGGTGGCCCCACCCTACTTGCCACGATGAAAGCCAATGGCGCCTACGCCGCCCTCGTCTCCGGCGGCTTCACTGCCTTCACAGCCAGCATCGCCGCCCGGCTGGGCTTCGATGAAAACCGCGCCAACACCTTGCTCATCGAGAACGGCAGACTGACCGGACAGGTCGCCGACCCGATCCTGGGCCGGGAAGCCAAAGTGCAGGCGCTGACCGAAATCAGCCAACGCCTGAACCTTTCCGTGCAAGACGCCATCGCGGTGGGTGATGGTGCCAATGACCTTGGCATGCTGCAACTTGCGGGCGCGGGCGTCGCCCTGCACGCCAAACCCGCCGTCGCCGCGCAATGCGACATCCGCATCAAGCACGGCGACCTGACCGCCCTGCTTTACCTGCAAGGTTATACCCGCGCCGACTTCACCTGATGCCGCCGGGGTGCCGCAAGCCCGGTGACGGGCGCGACGACACGGCAGCGCGGCTAGAGGTGAGCGGGATGAGGCTTGCAATACCTTGGAAGCCGCCTGTCCCACAGAATGAAAAACCCGGACTCAATCTGATTTGTGCGACGGAGCCGCGCAAACCTGTGAGGGTTGCCGCGGTTTCAAGGTAAGGCGGCGAGGCCAGATCGGTCGCAGTTGGCCAAAATTCTGGTTTGCATTTGGTTTCACGCCAGTGAAACTGCCGGGCCGGGCCAGCGGCGGTGGACGTCGTCGATCACGTAAGCGTGGCTGTGATCCGCAGCATTGCCGGCAAGATGCGGGTGGGTGCTCGGCAGGTCGGGATGGCTGTGGGGCAGTTCCGCCGGATCGGCGTAAGGCCAAAGTCGCAGCACCAATATCATCGAGAGACCCCCCAATCCCGCAAGGCCAAGCGCCGCCGCGTTCAGCCCGAAACTCGCGCCAATCCAGCCGGCCAGCGGATAGGTGAGCAGCCAACCGGCGTGCGACAGCGCGAACTGGGCGGCGAAGACTGCGGGGCGGTCTTCCGAGTGGGCGGAGCGGTTCAGGATGCGGCCGATCGGGGTCTGGGTCAGGGCGAAGCCGAACCCGATCAGTGCCCAGAATGCCATCAGCACCGGCAGCCCGCTGATCAGCGGGGTCGCGGCGACCACGGCCACCATCAGCGCGGCCCCGGTCAGCATCACCGGGCGATCTGCCAGCCGTTCCAGCACGCGCGGCAGCAGAAGCGCGGCCAGCATCGACCCCGCGCCAAAGGCGGCGAAGGCCAGCGCCACTTGCGACGGCCCCAACCCCAGCCGGGCCTGCACCAGAACCACTGTGTTGACATAAACCATCGCTCCGCCAGCCGCGACCGCCAGCTCCATCACCATCAACCCGCGCAGGCGGGGGGTGGCCAGATAGATGCGCAGGCCCTTGGTGGCGGTGGTCCAGAATGGCTCGACCGTGCTTTGGCCGCGGGCCGGCAGACTGACACTGACCACCAGCAGGGCCGAGGCCACAAAGCCCGCCACGGTGCCCGCGAACAGCACCGGAAAGCTGACGACGGTCAACAAGGCTGCGGCCAGCATCGGGCTGAGCAGTTGCTCCATATCTTCGGCCAGCCGCATCAGGGACAAAGCGTTGGTATAGTCACGCTCGCCTTGCAGGACATCGGGGATGGTGGCCTGAAACGCCGGAGTGAACCCGGCAGAGGCGGCTTGCAACAGGAAGATCAGGCCATAGACCTGCCAGATCTCGGTGACAAAGGGCAGGAACAGCACCACAAAAGCGCGGATCAGGTCCAGCGCCACCAGAAAGGTCCGGCGCGGCAGGCGGGCGGCCAGCGCTGCCGCCACGGGGGCCAGCGTCACATAGGCGATCATCTTGATGGCGAGTGCGGTGCCCAGCACCAGCCCGGCATTCGCCCCCGCCAACTGCCAGGCCAACAGGCCAAGCGCGACCGTGGCAAGGCCGGTGCCGACCAGCGAGATGATCTGGGCGGCGTAGAGGTGCCGGAAGGTGCGGTTGGTCAGGATGCGCAGCATGGGCCTATTCCGATACGGCGTGCAGTTCGCGGCCATGCTCGGCGGCGCAGTGTTTGTGGTTGCCCAGAACCTCGATCACCCGACAGTCTGAAATCGTTCCACCGGCACAATGATCGACCATGCGCACAAGCTCGCCCTTCAGGGCTTGCAGCCGGGCGATCCGGCCTTCGACGGCGAGCAATTGCGCACGGGCAATGGCATCCACGTCGGCGCAGGACTGGTCGGGGCGGTCGGACAGGCCCAAAAGGTCGCGGATCGCCTCCAGCGGAAAGCCCAGTTCGCGGGCGTGACGGATGAAGGCCAGCCGGTCCTGCGTGATGCGCGAATACAGCCGCTGATTGCCGGAGGAGCGTTCGGCATCCGGCAACAAGCCGATTTGTTCATAGTAACGGATGGTCGGCACCTTGACCCCCGCCGCCTGGCCCAGTTTTCCGATGGTCAGCATGAGAAACCCCTTGAACCTCTAGTTGCTGGAGACATTAGCTATCCGATTCGAAGGTTGCAAGGGCCGCTTCGGGTGGCGAAAGGATGATTATGACGGGCAATGCGAAGACGGGCAACGCGAAGACGGGCAACGTGAGCGAGCGCCACGACTGGACCGTAACCGGTATGGATTGTGCATCATGCGCCACCAAGATCACCACGGCGCT
>JAYUGA010000162.1:0-32645 GCA_043738565.1 Rhodobacterales bacterium | reverse complement strand
AAGTGAACAAAATCTATGGGGTCAAGTAGGATGATGGACCGCTACACCCTTTTGCAGAAAGTCGGAATGTATCTGGCCATTGCGGTGTTCCTGATCTTCATCCTGCTGCCGTTTTTCGAGATGTTCATGACCTCGCTGCGGCCGATGACCCACCTGTTCCGCTCGCCCCACCTGTTCTGGTCGGATGAGATGTCGTTCGATGCCTACCGCAAGATGTGGGTCACGGTGCCGCTTTTGGGCCGCTACATCATGAGCTCGCTGCTGATCGCCTCGACGCTGGCCGCCCTGACCATGGTTTTCGTCGTTCCCGCCGCCTATGCCTATGCGCGGCTCGACTTTCCGTTCAAAGCGATCAGCCTGAACATCTTTCTGGGCGTCAACATGTTCACCGGCGCGGTGCTGCTGATCCCGTTGTACCGGGTGCTGCGGACCCTGCACCTTTTGAACACCTATTGGTCGATGATCGTGCCCGGCGTCGCCTTTCTGATCCCGACCGGCATCTGGCTGCTGCGGTCGTATCTGGAGAAAATCCCGAAAGCGCTGGAGGAAGCCGCCTTTGTCGATGGTGCCAGCCGCATCTACACCCTGCGCCGCGTCGTGCTGCCGCTGGCGGTGCCGGGGCTGATCGTGGTCGGCGTGTCAGCTTTCATCGGCGCTTATGCAAAGCAATTCCTGTTCGCCATCACCTTCAATCAGGAACGCAGCTACCAACCGCTGCCGGCGGGCCTGTTTGAATTCATTGGCTACCAGACCACCACCTGGAACGAGAAGATGGCCGCCGCCCTGGCCGGGGTGCTGCCGGTGATGATCATCTTCTTGTTCTTGCAGAAATATCTCGTCGCGGGTCTGACCGCTGGCGCGATTAAAGAGTGACCAAGGAAACCAAAGCCTGCCAACCAAGGGTGTAAACAACAAGGAACTACACCAGAACCCTGATGGTCGCGGCCGCCCTGATGGGCGGCTCGGCCCTGCGGGCCAGCGCCCGAGAGCTGGACTTCATCATGTGCGGCGCGGCGCGGCCCGCCGACCAGACCGTCATCGACAAGTTCATGGCGGCCAACAAGGGCGTCTCGATCAACATGCAGATCGTGCCGTGGGGCACCTGCCAGCACAAGGCAGAGATCAACCAGCTTGTGGTTCCGGTTCCGCACTGTCCTTCGGGCGCCTCGGGCACCATCCTGATTACCGACTCGATTGCGATCTTCAAGCAAAAGGATCCGGCGGTCGAGGCGATGGCGCAGAAGCTGGCGCAGGCGCTGACCTCGGGCGAAGCGCAGTATGAGCTTGATAAGTCGTGGGGTTTGACCCCGATCTTCCAATACGACAAACTCGGTGTCGTGGTGCCGCTCTACGTCAACGATCCACTCTGGAAAATCTTTGTTGACGGCATCGCGACCGGCGGACCAGAGTCGATGCTGACCAACTTCAAATCGCTGCAAGGCGTGTTCACCACGATGATCCAGGGCATCATGCTGGTCGAAGGCGGCTCGGTTGACGATCTGGTCAAGCAAGCGGCGACCGATCTGGCAGCCGTCAAGTAAGCAACCGTGGGCGGTCTTCGGGCCGCCCACCCCTGCCACCGCTTTGCCCGAGGACCATATGGCCACGCTCAACCTGCAAAACATCACCAAATCCTTCGGCACGGCCTCGGTCCTGCAAGGCATCGACCTTGCCATTCAGGATCAGGAATTCGTGGTTTTCGTCGGCCCGTCCGGCTGTGGCAAATCCACCCTGCTGCGCATCGTCGCAGGTCTCGAACTGGCCACTTCGGGTCGCATCGTGATTGACGGCGCGGATGTCTCCGCGCTGGCACCGGTCGACCGTGACATTGCGATGGTGTTCCAAAGCTACGCGCTTTATCCCCATCTGACCGTGTTCGAGAACATCGCCTTCCCTCTGCGCGTCCAGAAAATGCCCGAGGCTGAGCTGCGCACCCGCGTTGGCAAAGCCGCCGGGACCCTGCAACTGACCGAGAAACTGGGCCTGAAACCCGGTCAACTGTCCGGTGGTCAGCGTCAGCGCGTCGCCATTGGCCGTTCCGTCGTGCGCAATCCCAAGGTTTTCCTGTTCGACGAGCCCCTGTCCAACCTGGACGCCGCCTTGCGCGGCGACATGCGGGTCGAACTTTCCCAACTCCACCGCGATCTGTCGGCCACGATGGTTTATGTCACCCATGATCAGATCGAGGCGATGACGATGGCCCACCGCATCGTGGTGCTGAATGCCGGTCGCGTCGAACAATTCGGCACCCCGATGGAGCTGTATCACCACCCCGCCACCCACTTCGTCGCCACCTTCATCGGCCAGCCCAACGTGAACCTCGTCCCCGCCACCGTGCTGGGCACCGATGGCAACGGCCTGGCGGTCGAGCTGGATGGCGGCGTGCCCATGACCTTGCCGGTCGAGACGAACACCGCCAAAAAGGCCGATCGCGTTGAAATCGGCACCCGGCCGGAAAACGCTGCCCTGGGGGCTGGCCTGTCGATGAAAGTCCGCGTGCTGGAACGTCTTGGCGGCGTCTCGATCACCTATGGCAACCTGCCCAACGGCCGGCGGTTCTGTGCTGCCTTGCCAGGTGACGCCGCCGTGACCGAGGGCGCGTCCATCGGCCGGAGCGTGAACCCCGCCGATTGCCACGTTTTTGATGCCAAGGGAATCGTCATGCGCCGTCGCATGGCCCCCGCTGTGGCCGCTTGAAGGAGCCTTGGAATGCGCGTTGTAACGGCAGGCATCGGTCTGCGGGCTGGTCACGTCTTGTCCACCCTCAAACAGGCCATGCCAGAGGCTGAAGTGGTCGGCTTCTACGACCCGCAGCCGACCTATCTGGACATGATCGGCTCTGACACGCCGCGCTATGCCACGGTCGAGGACATGCTGGCGCAGGCCAGGCCCGATCTCTACTGCGTCTTTTCGCCCAACCTGTTCCACCTGAACCACATCCGTCTGGGGCTGGAGGCGGGCGTGCAGGTTTTCACCGAAAAGCCCGTCGTCGTCAGCATCGAGGAAACCCTGGAACTTGCCCGCCTGCTGGCCAAACACGGCGGGGTAAACCGCTGCATGGTTGGCCTGGTCCTGCGCTATTCGCAGCATATGGTGGACTTGCGCGCCGCGCTGAAAGCGGGTCTGTTAGGCCAGATCGTCTCGCTAGAGGCCAGTGAACACATCGCCCCCTACCACGGCGCGTTCTTCCTGCGCGACTGGCGGCGGATGACCGATCTCAGTGGCGGCTTCATGCTGGAAAAATGCTGCCACGACATCGACATCTACAACATGGTCACCGGCTCGCGCCCGGTTCGGGTTGCCAGCTTTGGCGGTCGCAAGTCGTTTATCCCCGCCAACGCCCCGGCCTCCAATGCCGAAGCCGGGATTTTCCACGTCAAGAAATCGGTGTGGAATTCGGTCGATGACCCGTTCCATTCCGACGGTGACATCATCGACTACCAGACCGCCATTCTACAGTATGAAACTGGCGCGAGCCTCGCCTTCCACACCAACCTGAACACCCCCGACGAACACCGCCGCTTCTGCGTGATGGGCACCCACGGTATCGCAGAGGGCGATTTCGTGCGCGGTTATCCGCGCGTCACCGCCCGCGACGGCACCCGCCTCGCCGATCACGATTATTCCAAAGGCGCTGCCGCCAAAGGGGTTCATTACGGTGCCGACGACAAGATGTGCGCCGACATCGCCAAATACCTGCGCGGCCAGTCGGGCAGCCTGCCAGTCTCGATTCTCGACGCGATGGAGGCCGGCATTGCCGCCATCGCGCTGGACCAGGCCCGCGCCAGTGGACAGGTGGTTGACCTGACCGACACCTGGGCCAGACTCGACAGCTACGGGTTGCGGCAATGACCGGAGCCGGGGCACTGATGCGGGCAGAGATTGCCGAAGCGCCGGGTGTTTTTGCCCGAACCGTGGCGAAGGGCGTCTCACCCGCCGCCCGCGCGACGCTCGCCACCCTGAACCCCGCCGCAACCCGCGCCTTCTACGCCATCGCCCGCGGCTCGTCTGACGCCGCCGCCAACATCCTGGCGTACGAATTCATGCGCGAACTGGCCAAACCGATGACCAGCCTGCCGCCCTCAATCTTCTCGCTCGGTCAGGGCGTCGATCTGTCCGGCTCGATCTCGCCCGTCGTCTCGCAATCCGGTGCCAGCGAGGATCTGGTGCGCTCCGCCAAAGGTGTCCGCGCCACTGGCGGCACCGTCATCGGCCTGATCAACCAGCCCGGCTCTCCGATCGAGTCCACTGCCCACCTGACCCTGCCGATCGGCGCGGGTCCGGAACTCGCAGTGCCCGCCACCAAGTCGGCAATCGGCTCTATTGCCGCCCGAATGGCCCTGCTGTCCGAACTGCAACCCGCCTTCGCTGCCCGCGCCGCCGCCGCTGCCCGCGAGATTGCCGAACTTGACGGCACCCCCCATCCTGACGCCAAAATCATCACCTCCGCCCTGCTGCGCGCCGATCACGTCTATATCATCGGCCGCGACACCGGCTTTGGCGCGGCGCAGGAACTGGCGCTGAAGCTGAAAGAAACCTGCGCCCTGCATGCCGAGGCTTATTCCTCCTCCGAAGTGCTGCACGGCCCGTTGCAACTGGCGACCAACCCGCTGCTGGTCCTGATCCTCGACACCGGCCAGCCCGATCTGCAAGCCTCGCTCGACACCGCCGAGGCCCGCTTCCGCGCCAACGGCGGCACCGTCCACCGTCTGCGCCCCGCCGATGTCGGCGCGAAAGACCTGACCCCCGCCGCCGCCGCCGCCCTGCTGCTGTATCTGGCCTATCCGCCGGTTCTGAATACCGCCCTGGCGCTTGGCCTTGACCCTGACCGCCCGGCCACCCTGTCGAAAGTGACGCAAACAACATGATCGCGGCAGGCATCGACCTTGGCGGCACCAAGATCGAGACGCAGGTCTTCGATATTGGCTGGAACAGGGTCGATTCCCATCGCATCGCCACCCCCAGAACCTACCCCGATCTGGTCGCCGCCCTTGCCGGTCAGATCGCCTGGGCCGATGCGCGGTCGCCGGGCCTGCCGATCGGCATCGCCGCCGCCGGGCTGGTCAATCCCGCCACCGGGCTGGCACTTACCGCCAATCTGCCCGCCACCGGCAAGCCGTTTCCCGCCGATATCGCCGCCCGCGCCGGTCGCCCGATCACCTATGTCAACGACTGCCGCGCCCAGGCCCTGTCAGAGGCGATGTTCGGCGCCGCCCGCGGCTACAAAACCGCGCTGGCGATCAATCTGGGCACCGGCCTGGCGGGCGGCATCGTGATCGACGGTCAACTGCTGCCCGGCCCGACCGGACTTGGCGGCGAGTTTGGCCATTTTGCCCTTGCCGCCCATATCACCGCCGCCCACAATCTGCCGATCGTGCGCTGTGGCTGTGGCCGTCTGGGCTGCACAGAGACGCTTATTGCCGGACCCGGCCTTGCCCGCATCGTGGCGCATCTCACCGCACAAACGCTGACCCCCGCAGAAATCGCCACCCGTCGCAGCACCGACGCCGCCATCGGAAAAGCCTGGCAGGTCTGGTGCGACTTGACGGCAGAGATGATCCACACCCTGTGCCTGACGGTCGATCCCGAATGCATCGTGCTGGCTGGTGGCCTGTCGCGGGCACCGGGGTTGATTGCGGACCTGACCGCAGCCCTGCAACGTGCCCAACTTCCCGGCTATGGCACTCCGCTGATCAAACTGGCAGAAGGCGGCGACACCACCGGTGCCCGCGGTGCCGCCTATGCCGCCTTTGCCAATAGGGCCAATCATGTCTGACGCAAAATCGCGGGCGCAGCCCAAAATCACCGCCTGGCTGTGTCCTGATCGGGTTTTCGATGGCCAATCCCTGCTGGAAGGCCATGCCCTGGGCCTTGGCCGCGATCATGTCATCGAACTGCGCAAGCTGTCCGACCTGCCTGCGGGTGCGATTCTCCAGCCGATTAGCGGCACGGTGACGCCGGGGTTTCTCGATCTTCAGGTCAATGGCGGCGGCGATGTCTTGCTGAATGCCGAACCTACGCCTGCCGGGATGGCCGCAATTGCCGCCGCCCATCGCCGCTTTGGCACCGTTGGCATCCTGCCCACCCTGATCACCGACGCGCCCGAGGTGCTGGACCGTGCGGCGGAGGCGGCGCTCGCGGCGCGCGGCCGGCACGGCATCCTTGGCCTGCACATCGAAGGCCCGCATATCAGCGTCGCCCGCCGGGGCACCCATGCCACCGGCTTTATCCGGCCGCTGGATGACCGGACGATTGCGGTGGTAAAGCGGCTCCGTGCGGCGCGAATCGCCGTAATGATCACCGTTGCCCCCGAAGCGACCGGGCCCGGCCAGATCGCCGAACTGGCCAAGACCGGGGCTGTCGTCTCGCTCGGGCACAGCGATACCACGGCTGAACGGGTCCGCGACGCACTGGCTGCGGGGGCCAATTGTTTCACCCATCTGTTCAACGCCATGTCGCCGATGCTGAACCGCGCGCCCGGTGTCACCGGTTGCGGCATCAATTCCACCGCCTATGCCGGGATCATCTGCGACGGCATTCATGTGGCCGACGAAATGGTCGGCCTCGCCATCCGTGCCAGGCCCTCGCCCGACACCACGTTCCTCGTCTCGGATGCCATGCCCACGGTCGGCGGGTCCGACCGTTTCAGCCTGTATGGTGACGAAATCCGGCTGGAAGGCCGACGTCTGGTGAACAGCGAAGGCTCGCTGGCCGGGGCACATGTCACGATGGCCGAAAGCCTGGCACGGCTGATCCACGGGGTCGGCATTGCCCCCGATGCCGCCCTGCGGATGGCGGTGACGGTCCCGGCGCGGGTGATCGGCATGCCGCAACTGGCCCAGATCACCGGGCGGCGGCTGGAGGATTTGCTGGTGCTGGATGCGCATTGGCAGGTTTCGTCAACCTGTGCGGCCCTGGCTGTCGCGGCCTAGCAAACCGCTCTGAACCGCTGCACCATCACATCCAGCACCTGTTCCGGTGGGCGTTTCCACCAATTGTTGGCCGAAAACACCTCCACCTCACAAGCGCCGCGATAGCCCGCCGCTTCCACGCTTGCCCGGATCGCCCGCAAATCCGCGACGCCATCCCCCATCATCCCGCGGTCCAGCAGCACGTCTTGGGTATCCGCCAGCCAGTCGCACAGGTGATAGCCCAGAATCCGCCGCCCCGCGCGCTTGATCTGCTGCGGCAGGTCGGTGTCCCACCACACATGATAGACATCCACCGCCACCCCCAGATTGTCCGCGCCCAAACTGTCGCAAATATCCAAAGCCTCGCGCAACGTGGTCAGGCAAGACCGGTTGCCGGCATAAACTGGATGGAGCGGTTCCAACGCCAGCTTCACTCCGCGATCCGCCGCCTGCACTACGGCCTGTTCCAGCCGTTCCGTGACGATTTTCAGGCTTTGCGCAACACCCCGCGTTCCCGGCTCCACCCCCCCGACAACCACCGTCAGCACCGCTGCCCCCAGCCCCGCCGCCATATCCAGCGCCGCTTTCATCTCATCCATGCCCAGCGGCGCACCCGGCCCGACCAGATAGGGCGTCCGGCACAGGCCCGTCACCTGCATCCCCGCCGCCCGCACCCGATTGCCGATCTCGACCGCCCGCCCGCCAATCTCGCGCCGCCAGAACACGATGCCACCAAGGCCCCGCGCGGCACAGGCGTCAATCACCCGCTCGACACTCCACCCGGCGCCATGCCCCGCCAAATTATGCCCCAGCGTTGCCGTGTTCAGCGTCAAAGCCCCATTGTCCTGCGCAAAATCCCGCATCATACGCCGTACAGCGCCAGCAACTGCCGCATCCTGCCTGCTGCCAATTCCGGGTCACGCAACAGCCCACAACCGTCGGCCAGCCGGAAAATCCCGGTGAAATACGGCAAGGGCCGCGTCGCCTGTGCCCCGTTCAGCATGATGAAATGGTCCTGATGCCCGTTCAACCAGGCCAGAAACACCACTCCGGTCTTGTAATGCTGCGTCGGTGCCCGGAAAATCAGCCGCGCCAAGGGCACTGTCGGGTCCAGCACATCCCGAAACCCCGCCGCATCCCCGGCCGTCAACCGACCAACCGCCAGCGCCGCCGCCGGGGCCAGCGGGTCGAATATTCCCAGCAAAGCGTGACTGAACCCGCCGGAATCGCCCGCAATCAGTTCGGGATAGTTGAAGTCATCGCCGGTGTACATCTTGATACCGACCGGCAGCAGCCGCCGCATCCGCACCTCCTTTGCCGCATCGAGCAGCGAGATCTTGATGCCATCGACCTTGGCCCCATTCTGGCCGATCACCGCCAAAGCCGCAGCCATCGCGCCTGCAAAATCGTCGGCCCCCCAATAGCCCGCCAAAGCCGGATCAAACATCTCGCCCAGCCAATGCAGGATCACCGGCTGATCACAGGCGCTCAGCACGTCGCCGTAAACCCGGATGTAATCCTCTGGCCCCCGCGCCGCCTGCACGAGGGCGCGCGAAGCCATCAGAATGATCCGCCCGCCCAGCTTCTGTATGGCTTCGACCTGCTCCAGATAGGCGCGGCGCACCTGATCCAGCGTATAGGTTCCCGGCGGCAGATGATCGGTCCCGCAGCCATTGGCGACCTGTGCCTGCGGCAGTTCCGCCTTGGTCCGCCGGATCAGCTCCAGCGCGCCGGGCCAATCCAGCCCCATACCGCGCTGCGCCGTGTCCATCGCTTCGGCAATGCCCAGCCCCAAACCCGCCAGATAGTGACGAAATGCCATCGTCTGCCGCCAGTCGATCGCCGCCTGCCCGGACGGGTCACGGTCGCTGAACGGATCGGCCACCACATGCGCCGCCGCATAGACCACCCGCGCCGGATTTGGGCCAAGCGGCACCTCGGGCAGCGGTTTGCCCGTTATCTCATACCCCATCATCCGACCCGTCGCATCCGGCAACATCACCCGCATCCGTGCCCCCTAAAACCGCGAGACCAGCAGGCCGGCATCCGCCGAAATCACCTGCCCGGTGGTATAGGGCAGCTTGCCCGCCGCCAGCGAGGCGATGATCGTGCCGATTTCCTCGGGCGTGCCGACGCGGGGAAACAGCGTCAGCCCCTCGGCCGCCCGTTGGGCGTAGCTTTCGATCACCGGAGCCGTCATCGCCGTGGCAATCAGCCCCGGCTGCACATCATAGACCGCAATGTTTTCCGGTCCGAGCCGCACCGCCAGCGCCTTGGACACCATTGCCGCTGCGGCTTTGGACGCGCAATACTCCGCCCGCTGCACCGCCACCGCACTGGCATTGGCAGAGGTCACGTTGATGATCGAATGGAACAGATTTTCGGCTCTGTCACGGCGCAAAAGCCGTCTGGCAAAGGCCTGACTCAGGAAAAACATCGCCTTGGCATTCACCGAAAGACAGCGATCCCAGCTTGCCTCGGTGACGTCCAGCAGGTCGCCGCGTGCCAGCACGCCGACGCCCGCATTGTTGACCAGAGTGGTCAGCGGCCCCAGCGCATTCTCGATCCGCTCCAGCGCCGCATCATGCGCCGCAAGGTCGGTCACATCGAACGGCGCCAGGAACGTGGTTGCCCCCTGGGCCGCAATCCGTGCCGCCGCTTCGGCCATTTCGGCATCCAGCACCGGCCCGTTGACCGCAATCGCAAAGTCCTCCCGCGCCAGTGCCAGCGCCGCCGCAAGCCCGATCCCGCGCACCGATCCCGTCACCAAAGCAACCTGCTGCACCGTGATGGTCCCTTGCTGTTTCCGGCCGGTCTGACCAGTTAGTAACCATATAGTTACCATATTGACGAAGCCGCAAAGGTCAACACAAATGATCATCACCTCCGTGGAAGGCACCCGATGATCCCGCTTATCCTTGCCCCCGGCCTGCATGATTTTGATCGGGTCCAGATCGGCGACCGCATTGCGACCGGCAGCACCGTGGTTTCTGCAGGTGCAATCGCCGCCTTTGCCGCGCTGACCGGCGACCGTTTCGAGATTCACCTGTCCGACGCGGGCGCCCAGCGGCACGGTTTTCCACACCAGGTTGCGCATGGGCTTCTGGTGCTGTCTCTCGTAGATGGGCTGAAGAACCAGTGCGCTGCAAAATTTCACGCGCTGGCTTCGCTGGGTTGGGATTGGTCGTTTCGCAAGCCGGTTTTCGCAGGCGATGTGATCCGCGCAGTGCTGGAGGTCGAGGGCAAGCGCCCCACCAGCAACCCGGGCCGTGGCGTGCTGACGATCGGGTTCGAGGTCAGCAATCAGCACGGCGAGGTGGTGCAGAAGGGCCGCAACCAGTTGATGGCCTATCGCGGGACAACGGCAGAGTCTTACCAGCAGGTTAATTTCGCCAAACCAACCCATTGAATTCATTATAGTTCATAAAGTGTCCAGAACCGGACGCCCTCACCTGACCAGAATCGCCCGGAAATCGTTCACATTGGTTCCGGTCGGCCCGGTCACAAACAGGTCGCCCAAAAGGTCAAATGCCGTCCAGGCATCATTCTGGGCCAGCAGCGCCGCCGGGTCCGCCCCCGCAGCCCGCAACCGCGCCATCGAGCCGCCATCGGCAAAGGCCCCGGCGTTATCCTCCGACCCGTCGATCCCATCGGTATCCGCCGCCAAAGCCGTGAAACCCAGCGCCTCGGCCGCCAAGGCCAGCGCCAGCAGAAACTCCGAATTGCGGCCGCCGCGGCCCTTGCCTCGCAACGTCACCGTCGTCTCGCCGCCCGACAGCATCACCACCGGGCGCGGAAACGGCCGCCCCCGCAGCGCAACCTCACGGGCCAGCGCCGCATGAACCCGCCCGACCTCGCGCGCCTCGCCCTCGATCGCATCCGACAGGATCACCGCCGGAATCCCGCACGCCCGCGCCGTCTCCGCAGCCGCCTCCAGCGACAGCCGGGCCGAGGCGATGAGGCGCACTTCATTCCCGGCAAAGACCGGATCGGAAGGCAGCGGTGCCCGCCCGGCATCCCGCGCCAACCATGCCGCCACCCTGTCCGGCAACCCGATCCGCCAAGCCGCCACCATCCGCCGCGCCGCCTCCCGACTGACCGCATCCGGCACCGTGGGCCCCGAGGCGACCTGCGCCGGATCATCGCCCGGCACGTCCGAAACCACCAGCGAGATCACCCGCGCCGGGAAACACGCCGCCGCCAGCCGGCCACCCTTGATGCCACTGACCTGCTTGCGGATCGCGTTCATCACCGAAATCGGCGCGCCCGAAGCCAGCAGCGCCCGGTTCAACCCCGCCTCATCCGCCAGTGTCAGATCACCGGGCGGACAGGGCAGCAAGGCCGACCCGCCACCGCAGATCAGCGCCACCACCAGATCCTCCGAGGTCAGCCCCCGCACCGCCTCAAACAACGCCTGCGACGCCGCCATGCCGGCACTATCCGGCACCGGATGCGCCGCCTCCAGCACCCTGATCTGCCGACATGGGCTGGCATAGCCATAGCGCGTCACCACCACCCCGGTCAGCGGTGCATCCCACAGATCCTCAAACGCCGCCGCCAGTTGCGCCGCCCCCTTGCCCGCGCCAATCACCACGGTTCGGCCCCTGGGCCGCGCCGGCAGATTGCCGCGCAGCGCCGCCACCGGGTCGGCAGCCGTCACCGCCGCCTGAAACAGCCCGGTCAGAAAGGCACGGTCCTCGGGGGTCATTCCAGTTCGACGTCCAACACCTGAATCCCCGCCACGCCACCCACCGCCGCAGCGACCAATTGCCCACCAATCGCCTGATGCGCCGGAGCAACCAGATAGGCATCCCGTGCTGCGGCACCGACAAAGTCGATCCAGAACAGGTCGCGGAAACCGTGGACGACCGGCTCTTCCGGCGAGCTATTGATGAAGCTGCGAAAGTCCAGAATACCTGCCAAATGGCCGGACAGAGCCTGAAGTGCTGTATAGAATCCGGCCTTCTGCGCTGCCGTTATGTCGTCCCGGAACCTTACCGCGACGATATGGCGGATCATGATCAGTCCTTTCCTGAGAACCGGGGTTTGCGTTTTTCACGGAACGCCGCCAACCCCTCTGCCAAATCCGCGCTGCCTGCTGCCAATGCCCCGGCCAAAGATTCCAGCACCCGTTCGCGGTCCTCGCCTTCCGCCGCATTGATCAGCATCTTGGTCAGCTCATTGGCCCGCGCCCCGCGTGCCAAGACCCGGGCCGCAACGACCTCTGCCGCAGCCGGTCCGGTTCCGGTCGGCACTACCTGATCAACAATCCCCAGAGTCAACGCCTGTTCTGCGGTAAAAACCTCGCCAAACAACGCCATTCGCCGCACCAGTTGCGCCCCGAACCGCCGCACCGCCCGTTGTGTTCCCGACCAGCCCGGGATGATGCCCAGACCCGTCTCCGGCTGGCCTATCTTGACATGCGCCTCGGCGATCCGCAGATCGGCACAGGCGGCGAGTTCCAGCCCACCGCCCAAAGCGTGCCCGTTCAGCACTGCAATCACCGGCTGCGACAGTCGCGTCAACGCGTCAAAGGCGGCGTGACCGTCGCGGACCCAATGGCGGCCAAAATCCTCCGCCGTCCAGCCGCTCCAGGCGGCAATGTCACCGCCCGTCGAAAACGCGCGGCCCTCGCCAGTCAAAATGACGAGCTGCGCCTTCGACCGCTCGATCTGGCGGCACAAGGGGATCAGCGCATCAACCATTCCGGCATCCAGCGCGTTCAACTTGTCAGACCGCCGGATGGTCAGCCGGGCCACGCCGCCCGCAATCACCAGATCAAGCCGTGCATTGCTCATAGCGTCAATCCGATCAATTCAGGCCGGAACAGAGCCGCATCCATCAGCCGCAACCCCGGCGAAACTCCCAACTTCGTAGCTGCCTGCGCCAGAATATCCCGCTCCAAATCCAACCCCGGCGCGATTTCGGTCACGACCAGCCCCTGCGGTTCCAGCCGGATCACGCAGCGTTCGGTGACATAGGTGATGTCCTGCCCCTGCGCCCGCGCCCGCCGCCCCGAAAAGCTGATCTGATCGACCTTCGGGACGAATTTGGCAATCTTGCCTTCCTTGTCGATCACCAGTTGCCCGTCGCGCAGGCGCATCCTGGCCCCGGCACTGAAGCTGCCGGAAAACACGATCTTGCGGGCGCGTGACGTAATATCGACAAAACCCCCCGCCCCCGCCGTGCGGTGCGGCGTGGCAGACAGCCGAGAAACGTTGACCGAACCCTCCGCGTCAATCTCCAGAAACGACAGCAGCGAACAGTCAAAGCTACCAGCCTGAAAATAGCTGAACTGATGCGGCGAGGCGACGAAAGCCTCGGCATTCGACGCGCAGCCGAATTTGAAATCCAGCAAGGGAATGCCACCGACTGCGCCCTGCTCGATCACCCAGGTCACTGCCCCATGCAGACCCTCCTCCAACAGAATTCGCGGCACATTGGCAGAGATGCCAAACCCGATGTTCACCGCCCAACCCTGCCGCAACTCCTGCGCGACGCGGCGGGCGATCACCTTGGACACGCCGAACTCCGGCAGCTCGAACGTGTGCAGGGGGCGGAAAACCTCGCCCGAAATCGCCGGGTCGTAGCCGGTCGCGGTGGTCTGCAACTGGTCCGGCGCTTCAACCACGATATCGACCAAGATCCCCGGCACCCGCACATCATGCGGCTTCAGACTGCCGTTCTGCACCACCCGCTTGACCTGTGCGATGACGATGCCGCCGGTGTTTCGCGCAGCCAGCGCCATTT
This sequence comes from Rhodobacterales bacterium, assembly GCA_043738565.1. Lineage (GTDB taxonomy): Bacteria > Pseudomonadota > Alphaproteobacteria > Rhodobacterales > Rhodobacteraceae > Stagnihabitans. The sequence continues at coordinate 18,984 of JAYUGA010000162.1, read as the reverse complement.
CCATCGCGCCCAGCGTCGCCCCTTCATGTTCATAGGTCAGGTTGCCATTCTCGTCCGCAGAAGTCGCCCGGATCACCGCAACATCGGGTCTGATCGGCGGAAAATGCAGCCAATCCTCGCCGTCAAAGCTGACCCTGCGCACCAAGGTCTGGGCGCGGGCGCGGGCGTTCATCGCACAACCCTCCTGATCAGGGTCGACAAACGTCTCCATCCCGACCTTGGTCAGCACGCCAGGCCGCTTGCCCGCCCCTTCCCGCAGCATGTCGAAGAGGATGCCAGACGGCACATTCCAAGCCGCCACATCTTCCGCCAGAATCATCTGCCAGATCTTCGGCGGTTCGGCATTGGTCGGGCCGGAAGGATAGGAACCGCCGATGATCCGGGCCAGCAACCCCGGCAAGGCGATGTGATCGACCCCCTTGGTGCCAAACATATCCCCTGCCGCAATCGGATGCACCGAGGTCAGGCCGCGCGGATGGCCTTCCGCCTGAAACCTTTCGCCAAGGGCCTGCAACACCGCATCCGGGCAGCACAGGCCGGACGACGACGATACGGCCAGCACCGCGCCATCCCGGATCAGCGCGACAGCTTCCGCAGCGGTTTTCACTTTGCCCATCGGACCCTCAGGAATTGCCACGGATCAGATCGGCGGCCTTTTCACCGATCATGATCGTGGCCGCATTGGTGTTTGACCCGATCAGACTGGGCATGATCGAACTGTCGCAAATCCGCAACCCATCCACACCGCGCACCCGCAAATGGGGGTCTACGACGGCCAGATCGTCGCGGCCCATGCGGCAAGTGCCGACCGGATGATACGAGGTGCGGCCATATTGCCGGGCATAGGCTTCGTAGTCGCCTTGCGTTTTGACAGTGGCATTCGGAAAGCAAATCTCGCGGATGTATTTCTGCAACGAGGGCTGGCGGAACATCTCCCGGCTGATCTTCACGCCCTCGATTCCGATCCGCAGATCATCCGGTTCGGCCAGGAAATTCGGGTCCACCACCGGTAAATCGCGCGGGTCCGCCGACCGCAGCGTCACCGTCCCCCGGCTTTTCGGTCGCAGCGTATAGGAGTTGAGCGTCACCCCCGACGTCCCCTTCGGCACCAAGGGCACGCCAGCCTCGGCCCCCGCCCCGGCCAGAAAGTGGAACTGCAAATCCGGGCTTGGCGCGGCCTTGTCGGCATACCAGAACGCCCCGCCCTCCACGACATTCGACGCCACCGGCCCGCTTTTGAACAGCGCGTATTCAATGCCGGCCCACAGCGCCCAATGCGGTTTGTTGTATTTGTCCAGCGAAGTATGCGCCTTCAACTCGGCCACGATGTCGATGCCGAAATGGTCGGTCAGGTTCTGTCCAACCCCCGGCAGATCGTTTTGCACGGCGATTCCAAGGCTTTGCAGATGCGCTGCAGGCCCCACGCCCGAGAGCAGCATCAATTTGGGCGACCCCACTGCACCAGAGGTCACGATCACCTCGCTACCCGCCCGCACCATGTGCACGGCCCTACCCACGGCATATTCCACCCCGGTCGCGCGGCCTTTTTCGATGATCACCCGCAACACCAAAGCGTCGGGGATCAGCGTCAGGTTGGGCCGTTTCAGCGCCGGCCGCAGATAGCCGACGGCGACGGAACAGCGGCGGCTGTCCTTGGTCGTGGTCTGGTAAACCCCGGCACCCGCCTGGGTTTCGCCATTGAAATCCGGGTTATAGGGAATGCCAAACTCCTGACAGCTTTGCACGAAAGCTCGCGTGACCGGCTGCGGATTGGGCAGATTCGACACGCCCAGCGGCCCCTCCGTGCCATGCCAGCCGCCGGACAGGATCGTGTTGCCCTCGGACCGCAGGAAATACTTCTGAACTTCGGCAAAGCCCCAGCCCTCAGCCCCTTCGTCCTGCCACCGATCATAGTCCGAAGGATGACCGCGCGTGAAAATCTGGGCGTTGATCGACGAACCGCCGCCCAGCACCCGCGCCTGTGCATAGGGAATTTCGCGATTGTTGACATGACGTTGCGGCGCGGTGGTCAGGCCCCAGGTCAGCGGTCCGGTGGTCATTTTGGCAAAACCGACCGGCACATGGATCAACGGATTGGTGTCACGACCGCCCGCCTCGATCAGACAAACCCTTACGGTGGGGTTCTCTGACAGACGCGCCGCCAGCACGCAACCCGCCGACCCGCCACCGACGATTACATAGTCAAAGCCCTGTTCCATCCGCTCCCCCGCCTGCGGTTCCAAGGCGCAGCTAGCGGCAATCTACAAGTAACCAGACGGTTATTTCAAGCCATGACTTGCCCGCAGGGCGCCCGAGGTCATTTGATCACCGCAATCGCCTTCATCGTGGCGACCAGCGTCTTTTCCGCACTGGCAAACGCCTCGTCTATGAACTTGAACTGCTTGTAGATTTCCTTGCTGTTCTTGGTTTTCTTGTTGATCGCCGCGTATTTCTTGCGCGCCCCGCTTTGCACCGAAAGCACCCGCTTCAGCCCGGCCAGCTTGACACTGGCCGCTTTCAGTTCGGGCTGCGCCAGGGACTTGGCGCTTTCGGCTTTTTCCAGCGCATATTTGCAATGCTTCTCGATCAGTTTGCCTTCCGCGACGGCCTTCTTGGCGGCGACAACCAGCACGTTTTCCTGCAAGGCCGTCGGCAGGCCGGCTTCGGACTGCCCCGATTTGGGCCGAAATCGAGGATCTTTTCGATGATCTTTTCAAACTAGGCGGCGTAGCTGTCCATCTTGGTGTCCACCTCGGTCTTGTAGGCATTGCCGGCCTCGGTCAGATCCTTGCTGTCGGCGGCGATCTGCCTTTTCAGCTTTTCCACCTCGCCGCCGCGCTTTTTGAAGTCCTTTTCCAGCGTATCGACCGCCTTGATGACCGAGGGCGTCAGGGTGCCCTTGCCTGCCTTGGCCCTGACCTGATCCTTTTTGAGGTTGTCCTGCGCGTCCTTCAGCTCCGTCTCATGCTGTTTCAGGTCGGTATCCATATGTTCCAAAAGGGTTTTCAGATCGTTGATCGTCTGCTTGGCCTCATTGGTCATCTGACGGCATTTGACCTGCTCTTTCCAAAGCGCGTCCACCGCCTGTCCAGCGCCTTGTAGGCGTCGTTGAAGGGCTTGTTCTTGCGGAAATCCGCCAGGCTTTCACCAACCACCCCATCGGCACGCGCTTTGATCTATGCGGCGGGCAGCTTGTCCTGAAAGTCTTCGACGCCTTTGTATTCTTGCAAAAACGCCGCAACCTGCGCTTTTACGGCCTTGGCGGAATATTTCGAAATGGCGGGTTCCAGTTCCCTATAGCCCGCCTCGTGGTTGCCCCATTTTGCAGCCATGTCGCCGGATGCCTCATGCCAAGACCAACCCGCAGCGGTCTAGCGTCGAATGCCCCAGCGGCAAACCGAAAAGACGGCGCTAAGGATGCGCTTTGACGGGAGGGCGGGTTCCTGTGTATCACCGCTTGGACAGCAGGAGGCTCCGCGTGGACAAGACCCCCGATCCCGTGCCCAAGCCACGCATCCGCGATGCCGAGGCGACGCGGGCGCGCATTCTGGACGCCGCCAAAAAAGAATTCGCCCGCAATGGTCTGGGCGGCGCACGGGTCGATGTGATTGCTGACAAGGCAAGTGCCAACAAGCGGATGATATACCACTACTTTTCCAGCAAAGAGGGCCTGTTTCAGACCGTGCTGGAGGCGGCCTATGTTGACATCCGGTCTGCCGAGCAAAAGCTGGATCTGGCGGGGTTAGAGCCGAAATTGGCGCTGGAACGGCTGGTGCGCTTTACCTGGGGTTATTACCTGAAAAACCCCGAATTCATCACGCTGGTCAACAGCGAAAACCTGCACCGCGCCAAGCATTTGAAACGGTCGGAACTGGCCAAGGTCTACAACCGCCGCTTCGTGCAGATGGTGTCCGACCTGTTGGATCGCGGCGTTGCTCTGGGGGTGTTTCGCGCCGGAATAGACCCGGTTCAATTGAACCTGACCATTGCTGCCATTGGTTATTTCTACCTGACCAACCGCTATACCGGCTCGATCATGTTCGAACGTGACCTGATGGCCGAAGCGGCGCTGGAGGAACGGTTGCGCTTCAACATCGACACGATTCTGCGGCTGGTCTGCCTTTAGGCAAGGTCGCGCCGCCGGTCGTTGCGTTGCTCGGCGAAAACCGTGGCGGGCAGCGGCGGCAGGCCACGGATCAGGTCCGACGCCTTTTCGCCCACCATGATCGCCGCGGCATTGGTGTTGGATGATGGCACGTTCGGCATCACCGAGGCATCGGCCACCCGCAGCCCCGCCAACCCGCGCAGCAGCAAATCGGGCTCTACCACCGCCATATCGTCATCTCCCATCCGGCAGGTGCCGACCGGGTGATGGTCGGTCTTGGCCATGCGGCAGGCATAGCCGAACAGCGCCTCGCGGCTGGTCACCTCCGGCCCCGGCAGCATCTCGGCCCGCAGCCACGGCTTCAACGCCGGTTGCCGCAGGATTTCGCGGGCCATTTCCAGCCCTTTCAGCGACATTTCCAGATCATAGGGGTCGGACCAGTAGTTCGGGTCGATCAGCGGCGCGGCAGTCGGATCGCTCGACCCCAACTGCACCGTGCCGCGCGATCTGGGCCGCAACAGAGCCGAATTGAGCGTGACGCCAGAACCGTTGATCGTGGCAATGCCCTTCTCGATCCCCGAGCCTTGGCCAAAATGAAACTGGATATCCGGCGATTTCGCCTTTGAATCGGCATACCAGAACCCGCCGGTTTCAAACAGCGAGGCGGCGACCGGGCCGGACTTGAACAGCAGATATTGCAGCCCGGCCAGAATGGTCCGGTCCAGCCGTTTGACGCCATCATAAGAATGCGGCCCGGTGCATTCGGCCAGCACGCACAGATCGACATGGTCCTGCAAATTCTGCCCGACACCCGGCAGATCCTGCACCACCGGCACCCCCACCTGCCGCAAATGATCCGCCGGGCCAATCCCCGACAGCAGCAGCAGCCGCGGCGAGCCGATCGCTCCAGAGGCGAGGATCACCTCGCGCTCCGCCGCCACAACCTCGCCATTCAGCAACTCGACGCCTGTAGCACGCCCCTGCGCCACCGTGATCCGCCGCACGGTGACGCCGGTTCGCACCGAAAGATTAGGCCGCTGTTCCGCATTCCGCAGATAGGCAACGGCAGTCGAAGACCGCCGCACATCGCGCTGCGTCAGTTGATAATAGCCAACCCCCGCCTGCCGCGCCCCGTTGAAATCGGGGTTATAGGGCATTCCGAATTCTTGCCCCGCCCGGATGAACGCATCGCAAATTGGCAGCGTGGCCCGTGGCATTGACACGCCCAAAGGCCCATCCGAGCCATGAAAATCGTCGCTGAACCGCTCATTGCCCTCTGCCCGCTTGAAATAGGGCAGGACATCGCGGTAGGCCCAGCCGTCGCAGCCCGCCTCGGACCAGCCGTCATAATCCCGCCGGTTGCCACGGGTGTAGATCTGCGCGTTGATGGTCGATCCGCCGCCAATCACCTTGGCTTGGGTGTACCACAGCTTCCGCCCCTGCATGTGGCGCTGCGGCACGGTGGACCAGCCCCACGACCCGATGCCCTTGGTCATCCGCGCAAATCCGGCGGGCCAGTGATAGAGGATGCTGTTGTCGCGCCTGCCCGCCTCCAACAGCAACACCCGCACCGCAGGATCTTCGCTCAGCCGCGCCGCGATGACGCAACCGGATGAGCCGCCGCCGATGATGATGTAGTCGAACCCGGCCAAGGCAGCCCTCCAAGTAACCGTCTGGTGCATTGATAGCAGTTCGCCCTGAGGCGTCAAGCGCGGCGGTGGCAAAGGCGGCGCAATACCCCTAGATAGGAACAGGTTCTGCAAACGGGAATTCCTGATGATCGAATATGCCAGCAACCGGGTTCCCCTGCGGCTTTTGGCTGAACGCGGCGGCTGTCTGGCCGTGATCGTGGCAATTCAGGGTACGTCCTATCGCACCCTCGGCACCATGATGGCCTTCGGGCCGGACGGGCAGCGCGTGGGATCGCTGTCGTCGGGCTGCATCGAGGATGACATCGCGGACCATGCCAAGGCGGCACTGATCAACGGCAGGGCGGGGACGCTGCGCTATGGCGCGGGGTCGCCGTTTTTCGATCTGAAACTGCCCTGTGGTGGTGGCTTGCAGGTGCTGCTGGTGCCCAACCCGGACCGCGCTGTGCTGGCGGAAATTCTGGCCCGCGGCGATGCGCGGCTGGATGCGGTGATGTCATTGGGGCTTGAAAACGGCGAACTGGCGCTGGACGCACCCATTCTCCCTGATCATCTGACCATCACCCTGCCACCCGAGCTGCGGTTCTGGGTCTATGGCCACGGGATCGAGGCAATGGCCTTCGCTTTGATGGCGCAGGCAGCGGGCTATGATGTGACCCTGTTCGGCCAGCAGAGCCTGCAATCCGACCTGTCGCGCATCGGCCCGCTGCCGATCGAAACCGTTACCAGTTTCCGCAGCCACACCTGCCCGACCCCCGACAGTCGCACCGCGATCACCCTGTTCTTCCACGACCACGAAAACGAGGCGCGGATTTTGCAGCAGTTTCTGCCCACCGACGCCTTTTTCATCGGGGCCCAGGGCAGCCTGCGCGCCAGAACCCGGTTGCTGGCGGAATTGGCGACGCTTGGCGTTCCCCCCGCCCACATCGCCCGGCTGCGCCCGACCTTCGGCTTGCTGCCCTCCTGTCGCGACCCGCGCACGCTGGCGGTTTCGGTGCTGGCGCATGTGCTGGCAGTAGCATCCACACGGCGTCAGTAGCGGAATTCGCGGCCCGCAACCGGGCTGGCCCAGATTTGCGCTCCGCTGATCAGCGGCGTTTCGCCATCGGTGCGCACGATCAGATCGCCCAGATCGGGCACCGTCAGATGCACAATGGCGTCAGCGCCCAGATGTTCAACATGCCGCACGGTGCCGCGCCAGATGCCCTCGACCTCCGACAGGCTCACATGCTCGGGCCTTATGCCATAGGTCTTGCAGCCCATCTTGCGGGCCAGCTCGCCGTCAAACAGGTTCATCCGCGGGCTGCCGATAAAGCCCGCCACAAAGGGCGTGGCCGGGTGATTGTACAATTCCATCGGGGAGCCGACCTGTTCGATGCGCCCGGCGTTCAGCACGACGATCTTGTCGGCCATCGTCATCGCCTCGACCTGATCATGCGTCACATAGATCATCGTCACGCCGAGCTTGGCATGCAGATCGGTGATTTCGACCCGCATCTGGCCGCGCAGAGACGCATCGAGGTTGGACAGTGGCTCGTCAAACAAAAACACCTTGGGATTGCGCACGATGGCCCGGCCGATGGCGACCCGCTGCCGTTGCCCGCCTGACAAGGCCTTGGGCTTGCGGTCCGAGAGCGGGGTCAGTTGCAGGGTTGCCGCCGCAGCACCGACGATCTGGTCAATCTCTGCCTTGGGCCGCTTGGCAAGGCTCAGCCCGAAGCCGATGTTTTCGCGCACCGTCAGATGCGGATACAGCGCATAGCTTTGGAACACCATCGCAATGCCCCGCACCGAAGGCTCGGCATGGCTGACCTCGACCCCGGCGATTTCAATGGCGCCCGAAGTTGCGCTTTCCAACCCGGCGATGATCCGCAACAGGGTCGATTTCCCGCAACCCGATGGCCCGACGAACACGCAGAACTCGCCGTCCCTGATGGTCAGGTCGATGCCCTTGATCACATCGACCGCGCCAAAACTTTTGCGGATGCCTTTCAGGATGACTTCGGCCATGTGACTACCCTTTGACGGCACCCGCGGTCATGCCCGCGACAATCTGACGGTTGAAGAAGATGAACACCACCAGCGGCGGGATCGTCACCAGGAGGATGTTCATGAACAACAGGTTGAACTGCGACTGAAACTGGCTTTGAAAGTTGTAGAGGGTCAGCTGCACGGTGACATTGCCCTTGCCGGGCAGGTAATACAGCGGATTGGTGAAGTCGTTGAAGATCGCAATCGACTGCACCACCACCGTCGTCACCGTCACCGGCCGCAGCAGCGGCAGGATCACCCGGAAGAAAATCTGCCACGGTTTCGCGCCGTCAATCAGCGCCGCCTCGTCCAGATCGCGCGGGATGGTGGCGATGAAACTGCGAAACAGCATGGTCGAAAACGACAGACCATAGGCCACCTCGATCAGCGCCATGCCAAAGCGGTTCTTGAACAGGCCCAGGCTTTGCAGCACCCAGATCGTCGGCACCACCGCGGGCGGAATCATCAACCCGGCCAGCACGCAGGCATAGATCACCCGATTCCAGCGCGACTGGCGGCGCTGCAAAACATAGCCGACCATCGCCGAAAACAGCACCAGCAGCACCACCGCCACCAGCGTGATCATGATCGAGTTGAAATAGGCCAGGAGCAGCATGTAGTCCCGCGCCTTGATCACGTCGATGAAATTGGCCAAAGGATGCCACTCGGTCGGCCACGAGAAATTCAGCCGCGACGCTTCGGATTTCGTCTTCACCGCGGTCAGGAAGATGAACAGGAACGGCACGATGAAGATCAGGGTAAAGCCCGCCAGCGCCGCGATGCCGGTGTTGCGTTGAAATCGGTTCATGCGTCCACCTCGCGCCGGTTGAGCCACAGGGTCAGCGGCAAGATCAGGATGGCGATGAACAGGAACAGAATGACGTTGCCCGCAGTCGACAAGCCATAGAACCCGGCCTGATATTGTTTGTAAATCACGCTCGCCAGCACGTCCGATGAAAAGCCGGGCCCGCCGCCGGTCATCGACCAGATCAGCTCAAAGCTGCGCAAGCCGCCAATCAGGCTTAGCGTGATCACCGTGGCCGTCGCCGGATGGACCAGCGGCACCGTCACCCGCCAGAACCGTTGCACCCGCGTCGCGCCATCAATCCGCGCCGCTTCGTAATATTCTGGGCTGATCGAGGCCAATCCCGCGATGAAGATCAGTGTCGCCAGCCCGACACCCTTCCACACATCGACCAAAGCCACCGAATACAGCGCCAGCGACGGTGTGGTCAGCCACCCCGGCCCGGTTACGCCCAGCGCATCCAGCGCCACGTTGATCGCCCCCTTGGTCGGGTGCATCAGTTCGGCGAAGGTCAGGCCCACGCCGATGGTTGACACCAGCACCGGAAAGAACACCACGGTGCGCAGGAACCCCTGGGCATAGATGCCCGATGTCAGCAATACCGCCAGCAACAGCCCGAGCACGGTTTTGATCCCCGAGGTCAGCACGGCATAAATCAGCGTGTGGACCAGCCCCTGGGTCAGTTGCGGTTCGGAAAAGAACTGCCGGAAATTGTCCAGGCCGATGAACGTGGCGGTGAACAGATCCCAGCGGGTCAGCGCGAACCAGAACGAGGCGATCGTCGGCACCAGAAACAGCACGCCATAGACCACGGCGGCGGGCAGGACGAACCAATAGGGATAGGGCGAACGTTGCATCCGTGCCTCCTGAAAATGCCCCGCCCGACAGGTCGGGCAGGGCAGTCATACTGGCAAGGGAGTATTACCAGTTCGGCAGACCCAGTTGCTTGGCCTGCTTTTCAACATCCTGGTCATACAAAGCCGCGGCTTCGGCGGCGGTGTTGATCCCCGATCCGGTCGCAACCGTCAGTTGCTCCAGATTCGGCCCCTTGATCGGCGACAGGAATTCCAGCGCCGGGGCCGTCAGGCCGGCAGTCTGGAAGTAGGGCATCATGTCGGACACGATCGGCGGTACGTCGGCGGGCAGGGTGCAATCCTTGACCAGATAGGGACCGGTGGCACCATTGGCCTTGGTCTGAATGTCGCAACCCGCAACCGTGGTCACGAAGGACAGGAACTTCTTGGCCTCGTCGACATTCTTGCTACTGGCAGGAACATACAGCCCGGCGGGCATCCACACCGTCAGACCATTCTTGGCAGCATCGGCGCCCGGCTGCGCAAAGAAGCCGACATCGCCCAGATTGTCGGGGTAGTTCTGCTTGATGTTGCCCACCGCGAAAGTCAGCATCGGATAATGCGCCGCCTCGCCCGTCGCCACCATGCGCAAGCCATCGTCAAAGGTCGCAGCCCCGAAATCCGGGTTCAGGTAACCCGCCTTGTTGACCTCGGCCAGATGGTCGAAACCGGCCATTGCGGCGGGAGTCGTGGCGTATTTCGCCTTGTTGGCGGTATAGTCCGCCGCAAACGTCGGCACCTGCGCCTGCACGTTGAAAAAGTCGCCCAGCACGAACAACTGGCTGGTCCAGGTGTCCTTGTAGGTCTGCGCCACGGCCACTTTGCCCGCCGCCTTGATCTTTTCGTTGTTGGCCATGAAATCGGCCCAGGTCTTGGGCACGCTCAGACCCAGATCGGCATAGACCTTCTTGTTGTACAGAATGCCGCCGCCCATCGCGGTGCCGATCGGCACGCCATAGATCTTGCCGTCCGTGCCGGTCACAACCGTCTTGAAGCTGTCCAGCACATTGGCCTGCTCCGGCAGATCGCTCAGATCGGCCAGGGTCTTGGTCGGGTTCATCGCCTGAAACAGCGAGCCGGAGTTGTACAGGAAAATGTCGCTCATCTCGCCGGTGGCCAGCCGGGTCTTGATGATGTTGTCGCCATCCGCGCCACCCGGGCGCTGTTCGATGTCGATCTTCACATCGGGGTTTTTTGCCTCATAGGCATCAACCAGCGCCTGCGCTCCGGCGACCGTCGCCGGGGCGTTGTCGACCAGAAAGCTCAGGTCAACCTCGGCCATCGCCATGCCTGCGATCAGCGAAATCGCCGCGGCAAGGACGGCACTCGGGATATAGGTTCGTGTCATGTGTATCTCCTCCCAGGATGTTACGTGACGGATTGGATCAGCGCCCGGTCAGGGTTCAAGCCGGAAGCTGATGTCGTGAGTGCCGGGCGACAGGGCCAGCCCGGCAGCCGGTATCGCCGTGGCGGTGCCACCCACAGCCAGTTGACTGTGGCGCGGGTTGGGCAGCAGATGGCCGCGGCATCCCGGCGGCAACGTGACCGTGTAGCGCACTTGCTCGCGGTCCAGCGTCCAGCCCGCCTCGATCCGCCCATGTCGGCAATCGTGCCAGGCGGCAACCGGCGACAATTCCGGCAGAATCTGCGGGTTCAGGATCACCCGGTCAAACCCCGGATGGGCGGCATCGGGGGCGACGCCGGCCACGCTTTCGAACAGCCACTGGCACACCGCGCCATAGGCATAGTGGTTATAGCTGTTCATTTCCGGGTCATAAATCGTGCCATCCGGTGCCAGCGCGTCCCAGCGCTCCCAGATTGTCGTCGCGCCATGCTCGACCTGATACAGCCAGCCCGGCACGCGGCGGTTCAGGAACACTTTCTCCGCCACATCATCCAGCCCCAGCCTGGTCAGGGCGGGCAACAGCGCAGGCGTGCCGATAAACCCGGTGCCGATCAGGTAATCGGCATCGACGACGATCTGCCGGAAATAGTCTCTGGCAGCCGCATAGTGCCGCTCGGGAACCAGCCCATACAGGAACGCCAACGCATACGAAGTCTGGTCGTTATGCGCCAGCCGCCCCGAGGCGCTGAAATACTCCCGCTCAAACGCCGCCCGGATCGCTTCGGCACGGTCCTGCAACCGCTTGGCCTCGGCAGGCTCCCCGATGATCCCGGCAATCCGCGCCGCCAGATCGGTCGAGATGAAGTGATACAGCGTCGCCGCACAATCATCGCCAATCGTCGGGCGCGGCTTGCGGTTGTCACCGACCGGCTGCAACCAGTCGCCAAAGGTGAACCCCGCGCCACCCCAATCGGCAGCGGGCCGGATGATCGGCCCGTTCGAGATGTTCCACAGATACGCCAGCCAGCGCTGCATGGCCGGGAAGCATTCGCGCAGCACCGCCGCATCGCCATAATGCAGATACAACTGCCACGGAATCACGGTAATCGCATCGCCCCAGCCGGTCGACCCCGCCCAAACCCCGCGCCCGACCATGGGATGCAGCCGGGTCGGATCGGGCGAGAAATGCGGAATACCGCCGTCCGGCCGCTGATCCGCCATCACGTCGCGCAGATACTTGCGCAGGATGCTTTCGGCATCGGCCAGCCAGCACGCCGTCCCCGCAAAGACCTGCGCGTCGCCGGTCCAGCCCAGCCGCTCATCGCGCTGCGGACAATCGGTCGGCACCTCGATGAAATTTGCCCGCTGTGACCAGACCGTGTTCATCACCAGCCGGTTGACCGCATCGACACCCGAAGTGAACCCCCCCGCCATCACCGGCACCGAGGAAATCGGCACCGACGCAATCTGCGACACCTCTGCCTGCCCAGTGATGGTTAACCGTGCATAGCGATAGCCCTGAAAGCTGAACAACGGCGCATAGGTTTCCGGCGCACCGCCCTTCAGCGTATAGCGCGTCAGCCCCTCCGCGCCGCGATAGTTGCGGTTGTCAAAGACCTTGTCCGGTCCCAGCACCTCGGAATGCTCGACCAGCACCACCGCACCAGTGGCCCCTTTGACCGTATAGCGCACATAACCGCCAACGTTCTGGCCAAAGTCATAAATCCGCCGCCCCTCACCATCGAGCCAGCTTTCCACCGGCGCAATCGGGGTCAGTTCCACCACCGGTGAGGTCTCATGTGGCACTAACAGGCCCGAATCGAAGCTCAGCACCTCGACCCCAGCCGTCTCGGTCAGGCTCTCCAGCCGCGCATCATACTCTTCGCCGAAATATATCCCCGACCTCCGCACCGGCAGCGTCCCGCTTTTCCAGCTCGCATCCGTCGCCACAACTACCCGACCGCCCTGCACAATCTCGGCAATCGCCGCAATCCGGTCGCCCCAGCAATTCACGATTTCATTGGCTTTCCACATCATCGGCGAGCGGTACCAACCATCCGCCAGCCAGATCTCGATCCGGTTCGCCCCCGGCTTCAACAGGCCCGCAATGTCATAGCTCTGATAGGCAATCCGGTCGTCATAGCAGGTCCAGCCGGGGGTCAGCAGATCATTGCCCACCCGCACCCCGTTGATGAATGCGCGATAGAGACCCAAAGCCGAGACGTGCAAAACCGACCCTGCAACAGCGGAAAGCGTGAATTCCCTGGCCACGAAACTGCCCGGCGTGCCTTGGCCCTGATCGGCCAGCGGGGCCACCATCCGCGCCGTCCAGCTACGCCCAACCTGCGCGCCCCCGACCGCAGCAGCGCTGCGCACTTTGCCTTGCAGTCCCATTGTCTTCCCTCCCCATCGCCCCGCGCCTGCATCTCCCTGCAAAACGTGGACCGTTCTACGTAGAACATTCTACAACTTCAATTGCAACGCAACAGAAATTTTCGTAGCCTGTTTCTGGCGGAATTTCGGGGTTTGGCGGGCCAATGGGCATGGATGACATCAAACCGGCGGCGCGACCGGGTCGGGTGACGATTCGCACCGTCGCTGCCGATGCCGGCGTGTCGGTCGCCGCCGTCTCCAAGGTTCTGCGCAATGCTTACGGTGTCAGCGACAGCCTGCGCCAGAAGGTCACCGCGTCGATCGAACGGCTCGGCTACCGCCCCAGCGTGGCGGCGCGCGGCATGCGCGGCCAGACCTATACCATCGGCATCCTGCTGGTCGAAATCGCCAACCCCTACCTGCCCGAAGTGATCGACGGCGTGAACGACATTCTAGGCCCGTCGAACTATCAGGCAATGGTCGGCATCGGCCGCTCCAACATGCCGATCGAGGCAAGCCTGATCGAGTCGATGATCGACTACCGGATGGACGGATTGATCCTGGTCGCCCCCCAGATGGCCGGTGAGACGCTGACCAAGTTTGCCCGCCAGATCCCCATAGTCGCCCTCGCGCATCACGAACAGCAGTCGGCAGACTTCGACACCGTCAATGCGGACGACAAAATGGGGGCCAGTTTGGCCACCGATGCCCTGTTGCAGCGCGGTTATGATGACGTCGCGATGCTGAGCCTGAGCGGCAGCGCACTTGAGGAATCGAACGTCGTCCGCCAACGCGAAATTGGCTATCTGGCGGCAATGGCGCGGGCGGGTCTGGCACAAAAGGCCCGGATTTTCCACATGCCCTATCCGCAACAGCGCGACGCGGCCTTCATTCAGGAAATCCTTTCCGCGCCCGACCGCCCCCGCGCCTTGTTCTGCTGGAGCGATATTCACGCCATAATCGTGATCAATCAGGCCAAGAAGCTGGGCCTGTCGATCCCGCAAGATCTGGCCATCATCGGCTACGACAATTCCAGCGTGGCGGCGTTGCCGCTGATCGACCTGTCCAGCATGGATCAGTCAGGCCGCAGCCAGGGCAAACTGGCCGCCGAGACGTTGCTAGGCCGGATTGGCGGACGAACGGCACCACAGCATTTTCTGCTGGAACCGTCCCTGAAACTGCGCTCCAGCAGCTAACGGCGTCACGCCCGCACGTCCACCACCACGCGGCCCCGCACCTCGCCACGCAGGATCGCCGCCCCCAGTTCCGGCACTTCCGCCAAAGTCGCGGGCCGGATCATCGCCTCCAACGTCTCCGGCGCCAACTCCCGCGCCAACCTGGCCCAAGCCTGCTCCCGCCGCGCAAACGGCATCAGCACCGAATCGATCCCCAACAGGTTCACCCCGCGCAACAGGAACGGGATGACCGAGGCGGGCAGCGCCGACCCGCCGGCCAAACCCACCGCCGCAACCGACGCGCCATATTTCATCTGCCCCAACAGCCGCGCCAGCATCGCACCCCCCACCGCGTCAATGCAGCCGCCCCAGGTCTCCGCCTCCAAGGGCCGCTTCACGGTCTCCGCCAGGTCCGCCCGCGGAATGATCCGCGCCGCCCCCAACCCGCGCAGATAGCCCTCCGCCTCAGGCCGCCCGGTCACCGCCGCCACCTGATAACCAAGCCGCGCCAGCACTGCCACCGCGACCGACCCGACACCGCCTGCCGCCCCGGTCACCAGCACCTCGCCGCCTGCCGGGGTCATCCAATGCTCCTCCAGCGCCATCACCGCCAGCATCGCCGTCAGCCCCGCCGTGCCGACCGCCATTGCTTGCCTTGCGCGCAACCCATCCGGCAGCGGCACCAGCCAGTCCGCGCGGGCACGCGCCCTTGTGGCATAACCGCCCCAATGCACCTCGCCGACCCGCCAGCCGGTCAAGACAACACTGTCACCGGGGAAATAGCGCGGGTCGCTGGAATGCTCGACCACCCCGGCAAAGTCGATCCCCGCCACATGCGGCCAGACCCTGACCAACTCGCCGCCATTCGGCGAAAGGCACAGGCCGTCCTTGTAGTTCACCGTCGAATATTCGACCGCCACTGTCACCTCACCCGCAGGCAGGCGGTCATCCGGCAAGTCCTGCACGGATGCCCGCGCCTGCCCTTCGGCGTCTTTTTCCATGACCAATGCGCGAAACATCCCAACCCCCGTTTGCCTGCCCGCAGAAGACCCAAACCGCCGCCCAAGGTCCACCGAAAAGCGTAGGCGTTGACCCAGACCAGCCACACCGTTACTTCCCTTGCAGCCCCCATCAGATCGGACCCCATCTTGGCCATCCACCTCTATCAGAACGACCTGCCCGCTGGCCTTTCCCTTGGCCCCATCGTCGCCATCGACACCGAGACGATGGGCCTTGACCCCCGACGCGACCGGCTGTGTCTGGTGCAACTGTCATCCGGTGACGGCCACGCCCATCTGGTGCAGATCGCCAAGGGCCAGACCTCTGCCCCCAATCTGACCGGGATGCTGACCGATCCCGCCACGCTGAAACTGTTCCACTTCGGCCGCTTCGACATTGCCATGCTGGGGCAGGCGCTTGGCGTCGTCACCGCTCCGGTCTGGTGCACCAAGATCGCCGCCAAACTGGTCCGCACCTTCACCGACCGCCACGGCCTGAAATATCTGCTGGCCGAAATGGTCGGCGTCGATGTGTCGAAACAGCAGCAAACCTCGGACTGGGGTTCCACGACCCTCAGCGACGCCCAAAAGGAATACGCCGCCTCCGACGTGCTGTATCTGCACAAGCTGAAAGACGCGCTCGAAGCATGTCTTGTCCGCGAAGACCGCCTCGACCTCGCCCTGCGCTGTTTCGCTTTCCTGCCGACCCGCTGCGAGCTCGATCTGAAAGGATGGGAGGAGCCGAATGACATCTTCCACCACTGATTTCCTGCAAACCGCCCGCCGCGTCATCACCCGCGAAGCCGAGGCGCTGACCATTCTGGCCGCCACGCTGAACGGCGACTTCACCAAAGCGATCAGCCTGATCCTCGCCTGCAAGGGCCGGGCAATCGTCTCTGGCATGGGCAAATCCGGCCATATCGGTCGCAAGATCGCCGCCACCTTCGCCTCCACCGGCACCCCCGCGATGTTCATCCATCCGGCAGAGGCCAGTCACGGCGACTTGGGCATGGTCATGTCCGGCGATGTCGTGCTGGCTCTGTCGAAATCCGGCGAGACGCCCGAACTGTCCGACATCGTCGCCCACACCCGGCGCTTCGACATTCCCCTGATCGGCATCACCGCCAAAGCCGACAGCACCCTCGCCCGGCAGTCCGATGTGGCGATCATCCTGCCGCCTGCGCCAGAGGCTTGCGAGACCGGCATCGTCCCCACCACCTCGACCACCATGACCCTCGCCCTTGGTGACGCGCTGGCCATCGCGCTGATGGAACACCGCGAATTCACCCCCGACCATTTCCGCATCTTCCACCCCGGTGGCCGCCTGGGCGCCAAACTGCTCAAGGTCCGCGACCTAATGCACACCGACCTGCCGCTGACCGCCGCCACCAGCCCGATGAGCCATGCCCTGCTGTCGATCAGCCGCTCCGGCTTTGGCGTCACCGGCGTGACCGATGACACCGGTGCGCTGACCGGCATCATCACCGATGGCGACTTGCGGCGGCACATGGACGGGCTGCTGACCCTGACCGCCGGTCAGGTGATGACCCGCAATCCCCGCACCGTGCCACCCGATGCGCTGGCCGAAAAAGCGCTCGCCCTGATGAACGACCGCAAGATCACCTGCCTGTTCGTGCTGGACCCGGCCAGCGGCCCCAACGCCACCGGCATCCTGAACATTCACGACCTCCTGCGCGCCGGGGTGCTGTGATGGCCTGGACCCGCCGCGACAATTTCCATTCGCGGCTGGTGTTCTGGCTCAAAATCCTGTTGCCTCTGACCGCCCTCGCCATCCTGTCCACCCTGTTCATCGTGTCGCGCAACGTCAGCCCCGAGGATGCGATCCCCTATGCCGATGTCGATATCGCCCTTCGCGTCAAGGAACCCCGGCTGACCGACGCCGTTTTCGCCGGGATGACCGCCGATGGCGCCGCCCTGACCATCAAGGCGGGCGAGGCGAAACCGGGCGTCTCCGGCACCAACAATTCCGGAAACGCCAGCGATCTGAGCGGGTTGCTGGAAACTCCCGACGGTGCCCGCACCGACCTTGTCGCCAAAGCCGCCCAACTCGATCAGGCGGCCAAGGTGATCAATCTGTCAGGCGGCGTGGTAGTCACCAACTCGGCCGGCTACCGGATCGAGATGCCCGGCATGGCAGTCAAACTCGACGATACCGGGCTGGACAGCACCGGGGCCGTCAAGGCAACCGGCCCGGTTGGCCAGATCACGGCGGACGCGATGCACCTTGGCCGCGCCGACCCGGACGCCAAGGCAAACAAGCCCGCCTATCTTCTGGTTTTCAAAGGCAACGTGCGGCTGCTATACCAGCCGGTGAATTAGGGATCAAACATATGGTTTTCTCGCGCATTCTGTTGGTTGGCCTTCTGGCCCTGACCCCCCTGGCGGCCACCGCCGCCGGCACCGATGTCGCCTTCGCCGGCCTGAAAACCGACCCCAAAGCTCCGGTGCAGGTGCAGGCCGATCAACTGGCCGTCAATCAGGCCGACGGCACCGCGCTGTTCACTGGCAATGTCGTCGTCACCCAAGGCGACATGAAACTGCAAGCCGCCGAGGTGCAGGTCGTCTATTCCGCCGATAAAAAGGCGATCCAGACCCTGCACGCCTCTGGCGGCGTGACCCTGGCCGCTGGCACCGATGCCGCCAAGGCTTCCGAGGCTGACTACAAACCCGATACCGGCGATCTGGTGATGACCGGCGATGTCGTGCTGACCCAGGGCGCCGCCGCAATCTCCGGTCAGAAGCTGACGCTCGACCTCAAAACCGGCACCGGCACGATGGAGGGCCGCGTTACCACCATCTTCACCCCGGGTGGCAATTGATGCCAGAGCTGACCGTCACCCAAGGCTCTGTCGGGCTGCATGTGCGCAACCTGCGCAAAAGCTACAAGAAACGCCTCGTCATCCGCGATGTCTCGCTGGACCTTTCCCGCGGCGAGGTTGTGGCGCTGCTCGGCCCCAATGGCAGCGGCAAGACCACCTGCTTTTACGCCATCGCGGGCCTGGTGAACCCCGAAGCGGGTCAGGTCATCATCGACGGCCGCGACGTGACCGCCTTGCCGATGTATCGCCGCGCCCGCCTTGGCATCGGCTACCTGCCGCAGGAAGTGTCAATCTTTCGCGGCCTGACCGTCGAAGACAACATCCTCGCCGTCCTTGAAATCGCCGAGCCCGACCGTCTGAAACGCCGCGAGCGGCTGGAAGAACTGCTGTCCGAGTTTTCGATCACCCACATCCGCCGCGCTCCCGCACTGGCGCTGTCGGGTGGCGAACGCCGCCGCGCCGAGATTGCCCGCTGCCTTGCCGCCAATCCGAAATACCTGCTGCTCGACGAACCTTTCGCCGGGGTCGACCCGATCGCGGTCGGCGAAATCCGCCATCTGGTCCACGACCTCAAATCGCGCGGCATCGGCGTCCTGATCACCGACCACAACGTGCGCGAGACGCTGGAAATCGTCGACCGCGCCTATATCCTGCATGACGGCAAAGTTTTGATGAGCGGCACAACGGATGAGGTTGTGCGCGACGAAACCGTCCGCCGCGTATATCTGGGGCAGAACTTCCGAATTAACTAAGGCGCGGAAACCTGCGCGCGATGTAACACCCCCAATGACGAAGCTGTTGACAAGTGC
>JAYUGA010000161.1:0-5100 GCA_043738565.1 Rhodobacterales bacterium | reverse complement strand
TGAAAACGATGCTTGGAACCCTGGCCGTCCTGACCGCGTTTGCGATCTCGCCACTGGCCGCCTCTGCCCAAACCGCCGCGCCGGACAGCGCTGCGCCGCCGATGGCCGGGACTGCCGACATGAGCGGCATGATGGCTCAGGGGGGCATGACGGGCCAGATGATGCAGATGACCCAGATGATGCAGATGATGCAGATGATGCAGATGACCCAGATGACCGAGATGACCGAGATGACCCAGATGATGCAGATGATGAATAACTGCTCCAAGATGATGGCCGATATGTCGACGATGGGCAAAGGCGGCGACCCGATGATGGACAAAAACGCCGATCCCGCCGCCAAAGGCAGCGACCCGATGATGGACAAAAAAGCTGATCCCGCCCCCAAAGGCTGAGGCCGACACCAAGAGCGGTTCAGGCGATGACAGAAACGCCTGAACCGCTATAACTCTATGTTGTGTCGCATTTCCGACCCGCTTGACCGGTGTCCACTTGAGCTGGAAATGCTCTTAATTCCCCCGCAGCCCCTGGCGGCTGCGGGCGCTGCGCAAGAAAGACTGCCAAGATGACGAAACTCACCAGACGCGCCGCCCTCGTGACGCTGGGGGCTGCGGCGGCCGTGCCCGCCTACGGCCATTCGCCTCAGGAATTCGAGGACGAGTTCTACGCCAAAGAGCCATTCTTTCAGGCGCTGGACCTGCCCTTCCCGGATTTCACGCTGAGCGGTGCGGCAGGCAAGCCACTCCAGCCAAAGGACTTTCTGGGCAAGGTCGTCGTGCTGCATTTCATCTATACCAACTGCACCGATGTCTGCCCGCTGCACACCGAAAAGCTGGCCGGGGTGCAGGCGATGGTCAATCAGAGCCCGATGAAGGACATGGTCAGGTTTGTCACGATCACCAGCGACCCCAAACGCGATACGCCAGAGGTCATGGCCGCTTACGGCCCGCTGCACGGCATGGACCCGGTGAACTGGCAGTTCCTGACCATCGGTCCCGGCCAGCCCGAGGACTATACCCGCTGGCTGGCGCAAGCCTTCGGCCACAAGTTCACCGTCGAAAGCGATGGCACGCTGACCCACGGCGTCGTCACCCATATCATCGGCAAATATGGCCGCTGGCAGGGCAACTTTCACGGAATGGACTTTCAGCCGACGAACATGCTGA
The DNA here is from genome assembly GCA_043738565.1 of Rhodobacterales bacterium. GTDB lineage: Bacteria > Pseudomonadota > Alphaproteobacteria > Rhodobacterales > Rhodobacteraceae > Stagnihabitans. The sequence goes on along the minus strand of JAYUGA010000161.1, from coordinate 3,934 downwards.
TGTTTGTCAATGCCCTGACAAACGACTATGACAAACCGCAGCCGGGGCTGTGGGAGCGGTTTTGGGGATGGCTGTAATGTGGAAACGGGATGGCGTGACATGCTGATGATTTCCGGGGTCGGCATTTTCGCGGCGTTTCTGGCGGGCTCCATCTCGTTCCTGTCGCCCTGCGTGCTGCCGCTGGTGCCGGGCTATGTGTCCTTCCTTGCAGGCCAGCCCGATCTGCGCCGCAACAAAGTCGGGTTGCGGGCGCGGCTGGCTGCGTTGGGGCTGAGCGCCTGCTTCGTGCTGGGGTTTTCCGTGGTGTTCATCACGCTTGGCGCGGGGGCCAGTGCGCTGGGATCCTGGCTGCTGACCTGGCGGACCGAGCTGAACCTGATCGGCGGTGCGGTGATCATCCTATTCGGTCTGGTGATGCTGGGCCTGTTCCGCCTGCCGATGTTTGCCCGCGACACCAGGTTTCGGATCGACATGCCGGGTGGGCGGCCGATGACGGCCTTTGTCATGGGCCTGTCCTTTGCTTTTGGCTGGACGCCCTGCATCGGCCCGATTCTGGGGGCGATCCTGACCCTCAGCGCCAATTCCGGCAGCCTGAGCGGCGGCGTCTGGCTGCTGGCGATTTATGCGCTGGGGCTCGGGGTGCCGTTCCTGCTGACCGCCTTGTTCACCGACGTCATCGCCGCGCGGATCAAAAGCATCGGGCGGGCCGGGCGCGTGCTTTACCTGCTGGCGGGCGGTGTCATGGTGGCGATGGGAATTGCCGTGGTGACCGGAAACATGTCGCGCATGGCCTATTGGCTGCTGGAGTCGTTTCCGGCCCTGAGTTTCACGCTGGGGTGACGCGGCAGGCCAAAGGGCAACTGCAGCACGTCAAAGCGCCATGACCCGCGCCGCCACCGCATCCGCCAGACCCGGCAGATCGCCCTCAGCCAACCCGTCCGCCGCCACTTCCACCAACGGGACCGCCATCCGCGCCCGGTGCTTTTCGTAGCGCGGGTCGTAATGCAGTTCCATCAGACTGTCGGCCAGCGCCACGAACGCACCGCCTTCGGCCAGCCGCATCCATTCGTCCACCAGGTCATGCGCCTGCGCCCCGCGCAGCAACCCGATCACCCCGGCCAGCCGCTCCCGGTCCGCCACCATGTCGGCATAGGCCCTCACCAGATATTCGGCCCGCGCCCGCCGCGTCGCCGCAATCGCCACCCGCGGGGCCGCCACCATCGCCTTCCACAGTTCCGGCGGCAAACGGCAGTCGCCAACCTTGGAACTTTCCGCCTCCACCACCACCGGTCGCGCCGGGTCCAGCTTGACCAGCTCCAGCGCCAAGGCCGTCTCGAACGCCTTCTGCGACGGCTGGCCGCCCGGCATGTGGCCGAACAGCGAGCCGCGATGCCGCGCCAACCCTTCCAGATCAATCACTTGCACACCGCGTTGCGGCAGCATGTTCAAAATCGCCGTCTTGGCTGACCCGGTATTGCCGTCCAGAACCACCACGCGCGACGCCACCGGAGTGTCATACAAAGCCTTCACCACCAGCGCCCGCCAGCTTTTATAGCCGCCGGCAATCGTATCGACCCGCCAGCCGATCTGCGCCAGAATCGAGGCAAACGAACCCGACCTTTGCCCGCCCCGCCAGCAATAGACCAGGGGCTTCCACGCCCCGGTTTTGTCGGCCAGTGGCCCCTGCAAATGCAATGCCGCGTTCTTGGCGACCAAAGCTGCGCCGACCTTGCGCGCCTTGAACGGACTGACCTGTTTGTAGATCGTGCCCACCTCGGCCCGCTCGGCATCACTCAGGACCGCCAAAGAAATCGCCCCCGGCAGATGATCCTCGGCAAACTCCGCCGGGGCACGGACATCAATGATGTCGTCAAACCCCAGCCCGTAAATGTCGGAAAGTGCGGTGAGTGTAACTGCCATCCCAGCCTTCTATCAGCCCACCCGCGCTGCGGAAAGGCCACAGCCGGCACAGATTTTTCGCAGAAAACCGCCGCTAAAACCCCGTCTCGCAGCGCTCGACCAGCGCCGCCAGCATCGCCTCGCAGCGCTCCATCTGCTCGACACTGACAAACTCGTCCGGCTTGTGGCCCTGCGCCATCGACCCCGGCCCGCAAATGACGGTCGGTATCCCAAGCCGCGCATCAAACAGCCCGCCCTCGGTGCCGAACGCCACCTTCATCGTGCCATTCGCCCCGGTCAGCCCCTTGACGAAATTCACCACCCCGGCATCCGAGGGCGTCGCCAGCCCGGGATAGTCCCACAACCGCGCCACCCGTATCTCGACCTCCGGGAATTCCCCGCGCAACGGCGCACAAATCCCCTCCGCCGCCACCTGCAACGCCGCAATCAACCCCTCGGTATCCTCCCCCGCCAGCGACCGGATCTCGAAATCCACCACCGCCCGGTTCGGCACGATGTTCACCTGCACCCCGCCGTTCAGCAAGCCGACATGCAGCGTGGAATACGGCACATCATAGTCGCCATCCCGCAACCCGTCCAAGGCAACCCGTGCCTGCAAATCCCGCACCGCACCCACAAAATCCACCGCCAGGTGCAGCGCGTTCAGCGCCATCGGCGCCAGCGCCGAATGGCCTTCCCGCCCCACGCAAGTCGCCCGCAACGCCACCTTGCCCTTATGCCCCGTCGCCACCTGCATCCCGGTAGGTTCGCCGACGATGCAGAACCTTGGCCGCACCGGAGCCGCCTCCAGCACGTCGATCAGCGACCGAACCCCCATGCAGCCGATCTCCTCGTCATAAGACAGTGCCAGATGCAGCGGCACCTTCAGCGACCGCCGCGCTGCGCCAATGATGCAAGCAATCGCCGCCGCCACAAACCCTTTCATATCCGCCGTGCCGCGCCCATACAGCCGCCCGCCGGCCTCGGTCAAGGCAAAGGGCGGGTGGGTCCAGTCCTGCCCCTCGACCAGCACCACATCGGTATGGCCCGACAGCATGACACCGGCACCCACCCCCACGCTCGCATAAAGGTTGGCCTTGCCGCCGCCCGCATCCGGGATCAGCACCGCTGCAACCCCTGCCTCCGCCAGCGCCCCCTGCACATAGTGCATCAGCGCGATGTTCGGGCGGGAACTCACCGTGTCAAATGCGATCAAACGCTCCAGTATCTCGCGGCATTGCATCTTGTGATCCTTCCGTTCCGGCCAGATAACCTGAACCCTGCCCCAGCGAAAGCCACCAACATGCGTCACCTGATCCTCGCCCTGACCCTGCTTGCCGCCCCCGCGCTGGCCGAGGACAAACCCAACCTCGACCCCACAGCGCCCGCCAGCCCCGGCGCTGTCGCGCTGCTGCTATCGGCGCAAAGCCTCTACACCATAGGCCAGTCTGGCAAAGACCCGCTGATGGTCCTGACTGCTGCCCGCATGATGCGCAACCTCACCCTGATCCCGACCGATCGCAGCCCGCAAACCAAGGGCAAACCCGCGCCCGCCACCCTGACGCTGCCCGATGCCATCGCCATGCTCACCACCGCCCGCATCCTTGCAGAAGGCAACGACCTGCTGCCTGACCTCCTCGAAAGTATTGCAGCCGAAACGCCACCTGCGCCCGAGGCCCTGCGCGCCACCGCGTCGCAACTCGACCCCGGCATAACCGACGCCTGGAACCTGCAATTCTACGGCGGCAGTTATGCCGAACTGGCGATTCTTGGTGCGGGCAAAGGCAATCTTGACCTCCTCGTCACCGACGCCAATGGCAATCCGGTCTGTCAGGACAATGGCAGCGCCGACCGCGCCATCTGCGGCTTCACACCCAAAGACAACGGCGATTTCACTGTGACCGTCACCAATCCGGGCAGTGCCCCCGACGATTACGTACTGTTCACCAACTGACCAGGCCCCTGAGATTTATCTAAAATTTCGCATTATCTGTCTCTAAATATCCCGCGGGGGGTCCGGGGGGTGTGAAACCCC
>JAYUGA010000160.1:0-13617 GCA_043738565.1 Rhodobacterales bacterium | reverse complement strand
TGGTGCCCGAGGTCGGACTCGAACCGACATGCCTCGCGGCGGAGGATTTTGAGTCCTCTGCGTCTACCATTCCACCACTCGGGCCACCTTCGCGCTACCTAGCCGCCCGCAACCGCCCCGTCAACTACTCGCCGCCAACCTCTCAGGGGTTCGCCACCTTGATCGTATCGCAGGCCGACACCTGCCCCGACTTCAACCCGATCTGGAACCACTTCGACCGCTGCGCGCTGGTGCCGTGGGTGAACCTGTCCGGCAGCGGCACCCGGCCAGCATTGCGCTGCAACGTGTCGTCGCCGATCTGTTTGGCGGCGTTGATCGCTTCGTCGAAATCGACTGGTTCGATCGCACCAAACTGCTGTTGCACCTCGCGGCGCCAGATCCCCGCCAGACAATCGGCCCGCAACTCGATCCGCACCGAAATCTCGTTGCTGCCGGCCTCGGGCGACCGCGACCGCCCCGGTCGTGCACCGCCCGCCACCGCCAAAACCGCCCGCGCTGCCCTCGGAACGCCGGTCCCCGATATTGCTGCTTTCGCGCCTGCCACGCCATTCCATGCCACATACTCCCCCGTCACTGTCCTTCAGCTTAACCAAGCCAGCCCTCGCCAGAAAGCCTTTTCCGGCTGCCACCCTTGACCTTGCACCACCAGCATGGCCAATGGGCGCAAAACCGAAGGGGTTCTGATGATCCGCCGCCTGATGGACTGGACCCTGGCCTGGGCCGGGTCGCGCTATGCCACCGCGGCCCTCGCCGTGGTTTCCTTTGTTGAAAGCTCGGTCTTCCCGCTGCCGGCCGAGGTGTTGTTCCTGCCGATGTGCCTGTCGCGCCCCGAACGCGCGATGGGCTATGCGCTGATCGCCAGCGTGGCCTCGGTCGCGGGCGGCATCTTCGGCTGGCTGATCGGCCACTACTTCTTTGACCTTATCGCCCTGCCCGTCCTGCAATTCTACAATGGCGTCGCGGCCTTCGACCGGCTCAAGGCCGCCACCGGCACCGGCACCATCCTCTTGCTGCTCGTCACCTCGGGCCTGGCCCATCTGCCGCCGATGAAAGTCGTCACCATCCTGTCCGGCGTCGTGGGCTTCAGCCTGCCGCTGTTCATCCTCGCCGCCGTGGTCGCGCGTGGCTTCAAGTTCTTCGTCCTCGGCTGGGCGCTGAAAACCTATGGCCCCGCCATCGCCGAGGTGATCCGCCGCCGCCTTGCCAGCGTCGCCATTGGGGCGCTGGTGGCCGCAGCCGCAATCTGGCTGGCATTCAAACTAATCGGAACCGCATGACACGCTCCACTCTGCTGCTGCTTGCCAGCCTCGGCTCTGCCGCGCTTCTCGGCGGAGCCTTCGCCTTCCAGTACATTGGCGGCCTTGCGCCCTGCCATCTGTGCCTGCAACAGCGGTATCCGCATGCCGTGGCCATCGTCATCGGCATTCTGGCCCTGCTGATCCCCAAAGGCGTGCCCAGTCGCGCCCTGCCTTGGGCGGGCGGTCTGGCCGCCCTGACCACCGCCGTTCTGGGCGGCTACCATACCGGGGTAGAGCGGCACTGGTGGCCTGGCCCCAGCGCCTGCACCTCTGGCCCGATCTCCGGCATGTCATCGAAAGACCTGCTGGCCCGCATCATGGCTACCCCGCCCGTCCAATGCGATCAGGTCGCATGGCAGATGTTCTCGCTATCGATGGCGACCTGGAACATGCTGGCCTCGCTGGGGCTGGTGGCGATCTGGTTGCTGGCGGTGCGCAAGGCGTAGGGCGCGTGCTTGCACGCAGCGTTCCGGCGGCTCAAAGGTGCGTGCAAGCACGCACCCTACCCGGTCACAACAACCTCTGCGCCTCCGCCAGCGCGAACCGATCCGTCATCCCCGCCACATAATCCGCCACGATCCGCGCCAGTTCCACCTCGCCCGCCGCCGCCGCGACATCGGTCTGCCATTCCTCCGGCAACAACCCCGGCTGGGCCAGGAACAGCGGAAACAACCCGTTCACCACCTCCGTGACCCGCGCCCGTTCCTGCATGACCGAAGGCGCGCGGTACATCCTTGTGAAGAGAAATCCCCGGATCGCCTTCAACTCCTGATACAAAGGCTTGGAGAACCGGATCACTGTCATCCCCATCGCGCGAATATCCTCGACCGCTTTCGGCTGGGCCGCGTCCAGGCGGTTCTTCGCCACCGCGATCACATCCTCGACCATCCGGCCAAACACCCGCCTGAGCGCCTCGTGCCGCCGCCGCATCCGGTCCAGTCCCGGATAGAGCCGGTCAACCTCGTCAAACGCCGGCCCGGTCACCGGCAGTTCCATCAGATCGGCTTCGCTGAACAACCCCGACCTGAGCCCGTCATGCAGATCATGGTGGCTATACGCCACATCATCCGCGATCGCCGCCACCTGCGCCTCCGCCGAGGCATGGGTCGCCAGTTCCAGATCCCACTCCGCATTCACCTCCGCCAAAGCATAGGGCAGCGGCCCCGCATGTTTGGGGTCCGCATTCGGCCCCCGCAGCGGGCCCCCGCCGCCCTTGGGCGGCAAAACGGGACCATTGTGCTTGGCAATTCCCTCCAGCGTCTCCCAGGTCAGGTTCAGCCCGTCGAAATCGGCATAGTGCCGCTCCAGCCGCGTCACGATCCGCAACGCCTGCGCGTTGTGATCAAAGCCGCCATAGGGTGCCATCAGCGCCTCCATCGCATCCTCGCCGGTATGGCCGAACGGCGTGTGTCCCAGATCATGCGCCAGCGCCACCGCCTCGGCCAAATCGGTGTTCAGCCCCAGCACCCCGGCGATGGTGCGCGCCACCTGCGCCACCTCAATCGTATGGGTCAGCCGGGTGCGGTAATAATCGCCCTCATGTTCGACAAACACCTGGGTCTTGTGCTTCAGCCGCCGGAACGCGCTGGAATGGATGATCCGGTCCCGGTCGCGCTGAAACGGCGAGCGGAACGAAGACATCTTCTCGACATGCAGACGCCCGCGCGAGGCATCCGGGTGGCAGGCATAGGGGGCAAGCATTAGGCCTCACAATCCGTTCCCCTATAGCCAACTTTCCACCCCCAAACCACCCCACCTTGCCGCACCGCCGCATCAGTCCTATATTATCCGCAGAAGTGGAACCCAGCCCATGAACCTGACCCTGCCCCCCCGTGTCACCGACCGCGCCTATGCCCGCCTTGCGCAAATCGCCGCGATGACCGGGCATACCCGCGCCCTGCGCGTCGCGGTCGAAGGCGGCGGCTGTTCGGGATTTCAATATGACATCAAACTGGATGACGCCCAAGCCGATGATCTGGTGCTGGAACGGGCGGGGCAGACCGTTCTGGTCGATGCCCTCTCGCTGCCCTTCCTGTCGAATGCCGTTATCGACTTTACCGAAGAATTGATTGGCGCCCGCTTCGTGATCGAGAACCCCAACGCCAGCAGCTCCTGCGGCTGCGGCACCAGCTTTTCGATCTGATGAACCTCTTGCTGCTCGGCTCTGCCCCGATGGCCTTGGCCGCACGGGACTGGCCCCGTGCACCCTTCGACCGCATTCTCGCCATCAACAATGCGTGGAGGATACGCGCCGACTGGGACGCCATGATCCACCCCTGGGATTTTCCGGATGATCGCCGCCCCACCCCCGGCCCCAATCAACGCCTGATCACGCAAGAAGATTTCGTCCCCGCCCAGAACGCCTATGGCGGCTTCGTCTACGCCGGCGGCACGATGGCCTTCACCGCTGCCTACTGGGCGCTTGTCGCATTCAAGCCGCGCGTCATCGCCACCTACGGCTGCGACATGCACTACCCCGCCAGCGGCCCCACCCATTTCTACGGGCAGGGCACTCCCGACCCGTTGCGGGCCGACATCACCCTGCGCAGCCTGGAGGCGAAGTCCGCCCGCCTGATGATCCTTGCCGCGCAACAAGGCTGCGCGATGGTCAACCTGTCAGACGGCCCCAGCCGCCTGGTCTTCCCCCGCGCCACCGCCAAAACCCTGCCCAATCAGCCAGCGCCCTTTAACGATGCCGTCGCGCAAAAAGCCCTGCAAACCGAAGCCTGCCTCAACTACATCGTGCCCTCCGGCCGCTACTGGCAGGAAGCCCACCGCTTCGACCCCGCCCGGATCGATGCCCTCGATCAACTCTGGCGATCTGCCGCCCTTGCCTGACTTGCCCCCCCGCCCCGCCCCGTTCTAGGATCGCCGCAGGGAGAGCCATATGAAAATCGCCACCTTCAACATCAACGGCATCGCGGCGCGGCTGGAGGCGCTGAAATTCTGGCTGTCAGAGGCGCAACCCGATGTCGCCTGCCTGCAGGAAACCAAGAAGATCGACACCGACTTCCCGCGCGAAGAGTTTGAATCCCTTGGCTACCGCGTGGAACTCCACGGCATGAAGTCGTTCAACGGCGTCGCCATCCTGTCCAGACTGCCGCTGGCAGACGTCACCCGCCGCCTGCCCGGCAATGACGCCGACGAACAGACCCGCTGGATCGAGGCGACCGTGACGGGCAAACGCCCCATCCGCGTAACCTCCCTGTATCTCCCGAACGGCAACCCCGCACCGGGGCCGAAATACGACAACAAACTGCACTGGCTGGAACGGATGCGCGCCCGTGTCCAAACCCTCCTCCAAACCGAAGAACCCCTGGTGTTCTGCGGCGATTACAACATCATCCCGCAGCCCGAAGACGCCGCCAACCCCAGGGACTGGCTCACCGACGCCCTGTTTCTGCCCGAAAGCCGTGCCGCCTATCAGCGCATCACCAATCTCGGCCTGACCGAAGCCTTCCGCGCCCGCAACCAGAGCCCCGGCCACTACACGTTCTGGGATTTCCAGCGCGGCGCCTGGGAGCGCAACAACGGCATTCGCATCGACCACCACCTGCTCAGCCCGCAAGCCGCCGACCTGCTGCTGGAAGCCGGCATCGACAAGGCCGTAAGGGGCCGCGAAAAACCCTCCGACCACGTCCCGGCCTGGATCGAACTTGACGCCTGACCCTTACATATTGGCCGAAATATCCCACGGGGGGTCCGGGGGGCGGGAGACCCCCGGCTTTTCACCGCATCCCGACCGGCAGCAAACAGGCCGCCACCCGCCGCCCCTCGCCCAGAAGCACGTTATAGGTCCGCGCCGCAGCGGGTGAGTTCATCACCTCGACCCCGATCCCCGCGGCTTCAAGCACCTCACGGAACGCCGCCGACACCTGGGCAATCTCTGCCCCGGTGCCCACCAGCAACACGTCGATCCGCCCGACCAGCGACAACGGCGTCGCAGAATCGGCCATCCCGCCCCAACTCCCGGCATCCCAGGGCGTGACAAAACACGCCCCCCGCAGCACATGGCTGCCGACCCGAAAGAACCCCGGCCCATAGCCCTCGATGGCCAAAGCCTGACCATAGGTGATCTCGGTCATCCTGATGTCAGGCATCTATATTGGCGAACTCATGGTCGGCACCCTTGCCGGTTTTGCGGACCTTGTCGCTGCGGTCCAGCCCGAGGAACAGCACCAGGTTCTTGGCGACATAGACCGAGGAATAGGTGCCTAGAAACACCCCGATGAAAATGGCGAAACTGAAGCCGCGGATCACATCGCCGCCCAGAACCAGCATCGAGCCTACCGCGATCAGCGTGGTCAGCGAGGTCATCAGGGTGCGGCTCAGCGTCTCGTTCACGCTGAGATTCATCACCTCGCGCAGCGGCATGATCTTGTATTTGATCAGGTTTTCGCGCAACCGGTCAAAGACGACCACCGTATCGTTGATCGAATAGCCCAGAATGGTCAGCAAGGCCGCCACGATGGTCAGATCGAACTTGATCTGGAACAGCGCGAAAATTCCGATGGTGATGAACACGTCATGCAACAGCGCCAGCACGCCACCCAACGCAAACTGCCATTCGAACCGCAGCCAGATATAGGCCATGATGGCAAACGAAGTCACCGCCACCGCGATGATCGACGACTTGACCAACTCGCCCGACACTTTCGGGCCGACCGATTCAATCGACGGAATCGTCAGGTTGCGGTCCATCCTGACCAGCGCCGCCTTCACCTCGTCCAGCGTCTGCGGCGAGATCGAATCGACCCCGTCCACCGCCGAAATCCGGATGCTGGCAACATGCTGATCGGCGCGGAACGACGGGTCGAACACCTCGTTGATGGCGATATCGCCCAGGTTCAGCGCCGCCAGTGTCTGACGGTACCGGCCGACATCGACCACCGTGGTGCTGTCGGTGCGCAGCGTGGTGCCGCCCTTGAAGTCGATGCCAAAGTTCAGCCCCAGCAAGCCCCACAGCACGAAAGCCGCCACCATCAGCGCCATCGAGCCGCCAAAGGTCAGCCACTGATGGGCAAAGAAGTTGATATTGGTCTTTTCCGGAGCCAGCCGCAAACGCCATGCCATTGTTCTAACTCCTCAAACGATCAGGTCTTTGGGCTTGCGCCAGTTGAACCAGGCCTGAATGATCAGGCGGGTGACATAGATGGCCGAGAAGACCGAGGTGATGATGCCGATCGCCAGCGTCACCGCAAAGCCCCGCACCGGCCCCGCGCCAAAGAAATACAGCACCATCGCGGTGATCAGCGTGGTGAAGTTGGCATCGACAATCGCACTCAGCGCTCGTTCATAACCGACCTCGATCGCCCGCGCGGTGGTATGCGCGGTGCGGATTTCCTCGCGGATCCGCTCGTAGACCAGCACGTTGGCATCGACCGCCATCCCGATGGTCAGCACGATCCCCGCGATCCCCGGCAGCGTCAGCGTGCCGCCGATCATCGACAAGGCGCCAAAGATCATCGCCATGTTCAGGATCAGCGCCACAACCGCAAACACCCCGAACAGCCCGTAGCTGGCGATCATGAAGGCCCCGACCAGCACCATGCCGACCAGGGCCGCCACCTTGCCCGCGTCTATCGAATCCTGACCCAGCTCCGGCCCGACCGTGCGTTCCTCCAGGAACGACATCTCGGCGGGCAGCGCCCCCGCCCGCAGCAACACCGCCAATTTGGTCGATTCCTCGACGCTGAACGACCCGGTGATGATCCCCGACCCGCCGGTGATGGCACTCTGGATCGTCGGGGCCGAAATCACCTGCTTGTCCAGCACGATGGCGAAAGGCTCGCCGATATGCGCCCCGGTGTATTCGCCAAACTTCCGTGCCCCGCCGACGTTGAACTTGAAGCTGACCGCCGGGCGATTGTTCTGGTCAAACGACGGTTGCGCGTCGGTCAGTTCCTCGCCCGTCACCACCGGCGCATCCTCGACCACGTAGTAGACGCCCTTCCGCTCGGCATCGGGCAGCAGCGAATTGTTCGGGCCCGGAACCGTGCTGGCATCCTCGGTCCGCCCGACTACCGTGTTGAACGTCAGCTTGGCGGTGGTGCCGATGATCGCCTTCAGATCTTGCGCCGACCCGATACCCGGCACTTCGATCAGAATGCGGTCGGTGCCCTGGCGCTGGATCGACGGCTCGCGGGTGCCCGCCGCATCGACACGGCGGCGGATGATCTCCAGGCTTTGCTGCATGGTCCGCGTATCGGTCGCAGCCTTTTCGGCATCCGAGAGGCTGACGACAACCGCCTGCCCGTCGAGGGCGACATTCAAATCCTTCTGCCCGACCCCGGTCAGCGTCACCACCGCCGAGGCCAGAGTTTGCAGCTTGGCCACCGCCGCCGGCAAAGCCTCGGGCTTGGAGATTGAAATCCGCAAGGTATCGGGGGTCGAAGCCTCGCGCTTCACCGTGCCGACCTGATCGCGGATGTCCTTCAGCGCATCGCGCGCCTCGGGCCACAGGCTGTCCATTCGCTGCTTGTAGACATCGGCGAGCTTGACCTCGGCCAACAGATGCGCGCCGCCGCGCAGGTCAAGGCCCAGATTGACCAGCGACGACGGCAGATAGGCTGGCCAGACCGCCAAAGCCGCCGTCTGACCCGTCGTCGCCGCAGTCCCCGCCTCAGCAGCCTTGGCAATCGCCGTTGCGGCATCGTTGTGGGTTTCGACCCTTGCATAGAACAGGTTGGGCGCGGCCATGATGACGCCAAAGGCGACCACGGCCCAGATCAGCAGGCGCTTCCAAAGCGGGGTGTCAAGCTGCATCAGGGCGACTCAGGCAGCGGCCGGTTCGGTCTTGGACATCACTTGCGTGATGGTCTGCTTGACGACCTTCACCTTGACGCCCTCGGCAATTTCCACCTCGATCATGCCGTCCTCGCCGACCTTCGTCACTTTGCCGACGATCCCGCCGCCCGTCACCACCTGATCGCCGCGCCGCAAGGCATCGACCATCGCCCGCATGTCCTTGACCTTCTTTTGCTGCGGACGGATCAGCAGAAAATACATGATCCCGAAAATCAGGATCAGCGGCAGGAAGGAAGCCACGGCAGAGCCTGCTCCAGCGGTTCCAGTAGCCTGGGCATAGGCGGCGGTTACGAACATGCGGTCCTCATGGGTCTGGGTTTCAAAAGGCCTTCATGCCCTGCGGCGGACCTGATTTGTCGGCGGGCACCCTATAGATGGGCAGCCTGATGCGCAAGGCAAGGTAAAGGTGCAAAGCCCGTAGGTCGGGGCGTGCCCCCACTCTGCCGCTGCCACCCCACCTGCCCCAAGGCGCGCAAAACTTGTCGAGGGATTGTAGAGGGAATGCAGGCGCTTTGTAGATTGGTCTTTTCCCTTCACCATTGGCCGATGATCGGGCATATCACCCGCACGCAAGCCCACGAGGTCCGCCATGCACGACATCCGAACCATCCGCGAAAACCCCGCCGCCTTTGACGCGGCGCTGTCTCGCCGGGGGATTGCACCGATGTCGTCGGATATTCTGTCTATTGATGAAAATCGCCGTAGAGCGATCCAGACCGCAGAAACTGCCCAAGCAGAACAAAACAGTTTTGCGAAGGAAGCCGGAGCGGCAAAGGCAAAGGGTGATAACAGCACGTTCGAGCGTTTGCGAACGTTGGCGACGGATAAGAAAGAGTACAGCGGCAAAATGGCTGAATGGGCAGCTTCGCAAGACAAAGAACTGCAAACTATATTGATGGGTATCCCCAACCTACCCTTGGACGAAGTCCCTACCGGCAAAACCGAAAACGACAACGTCGAAATCCATCGCTGGGGCAACCCGCGCAACTTCGACTTCACCCCAAAAGAACACTTCGAAATCAAAGGCGTAGCCCCCGGCATGGATTTTGCGACCGCTGCCAAACTGTCCGGTGCGCGCTTTGTCGTGCTGCGCGGTGCCGTGGTCCGCGTCCACCGCGCCCTGTCGCAGTTCATGCTGGACACCCATGTCGAGGACCACGGGTTGCAAGAAACCTGGACCCCGGTTCTGGTCAAGGAAGAGGCGATGTATGGCACCAACCAGTTGCCCAAATTCGCCGAGGACAGCTACCGGACCACCAACGGCTGGTGGCTGATCCCGACCGCCGAAGTCACCCTGACCAACTCTGTCGCGGGCGATATTCTTGAAGAAAATCAACTTCCTATCCGGATGACCGCCCATACCCAATGCTTCCGGTCAGAGGCCGGAAGTGCCGGCAAGGACACCACCGGAATGCTGCGGCAGCACCAGTTCGAAAAGGTCGAGATGGTCACGATCTGCACCCCGGTCGAAGCCATCAAAGAACACAACCGGATGACCAGATGTGCCGAAGCAATCCTGGAAAAACTGAACATCCCCTACCGCACCATCGTCCTCTGCACCGGCGACATGGGCTTTGGCGCCCAGAAAACCCACGACCTGGAAGCCTGGCTGCCCGGCCAGCAAAAATACCGCGAAATCAGCTCGGTCAGCACCTGCGGTCAATTCCAGGCCCGCCGGATGAACGCCCGCTTCCGGCCAGCGGGTGGCAAACCCGATTATGTCGCCACCCTCAACGGTTCCGGTCTCGCCGTCGGGCGCTGCCTGATCGCGGTCCTGGAAAACGGCCAGCAAGCCGACGGCTCCGTCGATCTGCCCGCCGTCCTGCGCCCTTATCTGGGCGGAAAAACAAGGATTTCAGCTTATAGCGTGCTGGAATGACCCAACCATTCACTTTGGCCCAAATACTCCCGCCGGAGGCACCTGTCTCACCTAAACCGGGCCGGAAATTCGGGCGCTTCCCTCTCCCCTCGCGGGAGAGGGCCAAGGTGAGGGGGCGGTTACTCCTTCCGCCCCTCGATATGCTTGCGCAGCCTTGAGGGCGTGTGGAATTTCGGGTTCTTGAACGGGTTCTTGTCACCCTGCGACCGGAACGTCAGGCGGATCGGCGTTCCCGGCATGTCGAAATGGTCGCGCAAGCCATTGACCAGATAGCGTTTGTAGCTATCCGGCATATCCTCGGGGTGGCTGCACATCACGATGAAGCCCGGCGGCCTCGTCTTGACCTGCGTCATGTAGCGCAGCTTGATCCGCCGCCCGCCCGGTGCCGGTGGCGGATGCGCCTCGGTCATCGCGCCCAGCCAGGAATTTAAGCGAGCCGTCGGAATCCGCCGGTTCCACACGTCATGCGCCTTGCGCACCGCATCATGCAACCGGTCCAGCCCGCGCCCGGTCTTGCCCGACACCGTCACCAGAGGTGCGCCACGCAACTGCGGCAACAGCCGTTCGAACATTTCCTTCAGTTCGGCCAGTTTTTCCTGCTTTTCGCCCTCAAGATCCCATTTGTTGATGGCGACGACCACCGCCCGCCCCTCGGTTTCGGCAAAGTCGGCAATCCGCAAGTCTTGGACTTCAAAGGAAATTTCGACGTCCAGCAGCACAACCACCACCTCGGCAAACCGCACGGCCCGCAGGCCGTCCGACACCGACAGCTTCTCCAGCTTTTCGACCACCTTGGCCTTTTTCCGCATCCCGGCGGTATCAAACACCCGGATCGGCGTGCCATGCCAGTCGGTCCGCACCGAAATCGCATCGCGGGTGATCCCGGCTTCCGGCCCGGTCAGCAGGCGGTCAAAGCCGAGGATCTTGTTGATCAGCGTCGACTTTCCGGCATTGGGCCGCCCGATCACCGCAATCTGCAACGGCCGCTTGTCCGACGGCGTCGGGTCCCACTCGCCTTCCTCCTCGACATCCACCTCGGTCAGCGGCGTATTCTCGGCCTCGCGCTCGGCAAATTCGGCCTCGAACGGCTTCAGCAAGCGGTACAGGTCGTCCATCCCCTCGCCATGTTCCGCCGACAGCCGCAACGGCTCGCCCAGCCCCAGCGACCAGCCTTCCAAAGCCCCGGCATCGCCGGCCTTGCCCTCGGCCTTGTTGACGCCCAGGATCACCCGCGCCCCCTTCTTGCGCAGAATGTCGGCGAAAACCTCGTCCGACGGGGTCACACCGACCCGGCCATCCAGCAAGAACAGGCTGACATCGGCCATATCTACCGCGCGTTCGGTCAGCCGCCGCATGCGGCCCTGCAACGAGTCATCCGTCACTTCCTCCAGCCCCGCCGTGTCGATCACGGTAAAGCGCAGGTCGAACAGCTTGGCATCGCCCTCGCGCAGATCGCGCGTGACCCCAGGCTGGTCATCGACCAAAGCGAGCTTGCGGCCCACCAATCGGTTGAACAGGGTGGATTTGCCCACATTCGGGCGGCCAACGATGGCAAGGGTAAAACTCATGGCGACTGCAATTCCAAAGGAAGCGCCTCCCTTACACGGGGTGGCGGCTAACGGAAAGCCAGAAGTTGACCCCGGGCCGTCACCACGAACAGCATCCCCTCGGCCAGGACGGGCGCAGAGGCCGCACCGCCCGGAATGGCGACCGTCCCGGCCAGCGATCCGTCGGTCGCGTTGAACAGGCGCAACTGCCCGTCGGACGAGGCGACCACCACGCGGCCACCGGCCAGAACCGGGCCGAAATGGGCATAGACCGCGGACTGCTTCTTGGCCCTTGCGCTGGTGAAATAGGGCATCTGCACCGCCCAGATCACCTCGCCGGTGCCGGCATCCAGCCGGACCAGCCGTGCCTCGTCATTCACCACAAAGACCGAACCGCCCACCACCAGCGGCGGGTTCAGCGCCCCTTCATTGGCCGTCCACAGCCGCTCGCCGGTATCTTCGGCATAGGCCCCGGTGCGCCCGCCTTCGGTGCCGACATAGATGATGCCACCCGACACCACCGGATCGCCGGTAATATCGCCGATATTGGCGAACGCCCGCCCCAGCCGCCTGCCACTGGCCGCAGCGGTCCACAGCGATGCGCCCGTATCACTCGCCGCCGCCATCAGCAAACCGCTGGAGAATGGGAAAATCACCTTGCTGCCATCAACCGCCGGTGCCGCCCCCCCCGCCATCGAGAAATTCGCAGACGCCGCGCCCAGATGCCACAGCACCCGGCCTGACCCTGCCGCAATGCCCCAGCCGGTGCCATCGGCGCTGGTGACATAGACGGTCTCCCCTGCCACCGCAGGTGCCCCTGCCGCCGGGCTGTCCAGCCGCTGGCGCCAGACCACGGCACCAGAGCCGGCGTCCAGGGCCACCACTTCGCCAAAACCCGTGGTGGCATAGACGCGACTGCCGCCTGTCGCCAGACCACCACCGGATTGCCCACCGCCGCTGTCAAAACTCGCGGTCAGATCCTGCCGCCACAAAGTCGCGCCGCTGGTCGCAGTTGCCGTCACGGTCGAGAAAGCATCCATCGTGAACACGCGCCCTCCCGCCACCACAGGAGCCGCCGCGATGCGGTTGCGCCTGGAGTTGCCCGCACCGATGTTTGCCGCCCAGACCAGTTGTGGCGTGGCTGACAGGCGGCCATGCGGGCTGGCATGCAGCGCATTGCCGCCACGCTGGGTCGAGTCGGCATTGGCGACCATCCCCGGCAGGGCAATCGGCTGCGACCGGTTTTCGGGTTGGTCAGGCGCTGCCACGGGATCAGGCTGGCCCTCCACCGGAACCGAATCTGTCAGGGGCTCGCGCACCGGGAAACGGGTGCCTTGCAGCGTCACTTCCTTTTCGCAGGCGGCCAGCCCCAAGGCCAAGACCGCCCAAACCGCCATCCGCATCGCGCTGCCCGTTCTGCTCACGCCATCATCCCCCCGCGCGCACCCTAGCCCGCATCCGCAGGCGCTGCGGTTTGCGGCACCTGTGCCGGTTCTGGCACTTTGCCCCCCAGGGCGGTGATCACCAGACCCAGACGCTGCCGCATGCCACCGGGCGCTTCCTGATCCTGCACCAGCGCGGTCAGGGCCGTCAACGCCGCGTCCTTTTTACCCTCTTCGATCAGCAGATAGGCCAGTTGTTCTTCGGCCAAAGTGCGGAACGGCCGCCCGGGCACCGCCACGCCCTGCAAGGCGGTGCGGCGGTCGGCCACCGGCTGATCCTTGCCGGCCAAAGCCACGCTGCGCAGCACGGCAAGATCGCGGTAAACCTGCGGTAAGCTGGCATTGGCGGCCAAAGCGTCCAGCGCCGCCAGACTGCCGGCCTTGTCGCCAGTCGGGTCCGCTGACAGCAGCAAATCCCGAACCGCCGTCTGGTCTCCATCCGCCGCAATGGCCGCCAGCGCCGCCGTCCGCTCTGCCGCAGGCTTGTCGAGTGCGGCGAGCGCGGCGTCGCCAAACCCCTGCGCCCGCGCCGCCGCCTTGGCCTTTTGCCATTCGTTCCAGGCCGCTCCACCGACGATCAGCACCACCAGGACGATCCCGATCCAGCCATATTTGCGGAATGCGGCAAACAGCCGGTCACGGCG
>JAYUGA010000159.1:0-33118 GCA_043738565.1 Rhodobacterales bacterium | reverse complement strand
AAGCGGCCGAGGCACACAGCAGAATCAACGCGAGAGGAAGAAGAAAATGTCCTAATATCAGGTAAAAACGGATATTTAACCCATTGATTTTCAATGATTCCTCACTTTGTCCACATGTGGACACCTCACGTAATGCTCTCCAGCCGCTCCTTGCTCATATCCCCCGGCACGATCGTGACCGGAATGGGCAAGCTTCCCGACGACCGCGACAAAGCCGTCACCAGCGGCCCCGGCCCGCTCTTGTCCGACCCCGCCCCCAGCACCAGAATCCCCACCGAACTATCTTCGCGGACCTGCGCCAGAATTTCGCTCACCGGGTCGCCCTCGCGGATGACCAGTTCCGGGTTGACCCCCTGCTTGTCGCGCATCCATTTGGCAAAGACCTCGAAATGCGCCTCGATCCGCTCGCGCGCCTCCGCCCGCATCAGGTCCGCCACCCCCATCCAGTGCTGAAACTCTTCCGGTGGGATGATTGACAGGATCTGCACCCCGCCCCCGGTATGGGCGGCCCGCAACGCGGCGAACCGCATCGCGTTCAGGCATTCCCGTGTGTCATCCAGCACGACCAGAAACTTCCGCATGGGCGAACTCCTTCGCCCCCGTCCTAAACCTGCCCCGCTGCCCAGTCCAGATAAAGCCGCCGCACCCGGTCGGTCATCGCGCGGGTCTTGTACACGGTGTCATCAAACTGTTTGACCGCCGTGACCTTGGCGAAATTGCCCGACAGGAAAATCTCATCCGCCGCATGGGCGTCGTCAAAGGTCAGCACCGTCTCCTGCACCTCCACCCCCTCGGCCCGCAGGTTGGAGATATGCCGCGCCCGTGTAATCCCGGCCAGAAACGTCCCGTTCGCAACCGGCGTGAACACCGCGCCATCCCTGACCAGAAACACATTCGCTGTCGCCGACTCGGCCAGATTGCCCAACGCGTCCGCCACCAAAGCGTTGCCGAAGCCCTTGCCCTGCGCCTCCACCAGCATCCGGGCGTTGTTGGGATACAGACAGCCCGCCTTGGCGTTGCAGACCGAATCCTCCAGCACCGGGCGACGGAACCTCGTCCGAGTCACCGTGGTCGCAAAACGCGGATCGGGCATCGCCACCTGTTCCAAAGAAATCGCAAACCCGGTCGCCCCCGCCATCGGCGCGACCCCCAGATCGCCGCCATGCAAGGCCCAGTACATCGGGCGGATGTACACCGCTTGACCCGGCCCGTAAGCCTCCAGCCCCTCGCGGATGATCGAGGCCATATCTTCGGGCGCACAGCTGGGGGTGATCATTAGGGCATCGGCACTTCGGTTCACCCGGGCGCAATGCTTGTCGAGATCGGGGCACATCCCGTCGAAATAGCGCGCCCCATCGAACACCGAACTGCCCTGCCAGATGCCGTGATCCGCGGCCTTCATCACCGCCAGATCGCCGTCATGCCAGCGGCCTTCCCAGAAGGTGCGAATGTTGGTGCCGATGGCCATGCTGCTCTCCCCGTTTGACCCGGCGAGTTATACCCAGCCGTGCCAAAGGGGAAAGACCCGCAACCTCGCTGGCGGCGAGGTTCCGCCGCCGGTTCAGTCCGCCTCGGCCAACAGCGCGCGCAGGTCCAGCCGCTTGTTCGACATCGCCAGCACTCCATCCGGCCCGCGCGGCCAGTCTGCCTCATCGCGGTCGCGGTACAGTTCGACGCCGTTGCCGTCGGGGTCGGTGAAATACAGCGCCTCTGACACGCCATGATCGGCGGAGCCGTCCAGCGGATAGCTGGCATCGACCAGCCGCCTGAACACCTGCGCCAGCGCCTTGCGGTCGGCGAACAGGAAGGCGGAGTGATACAACCCGGTGTGGCCGGGCGGCGGCGGGTTGCCGCCTTTGCTGTCCCAGGTGTTAAGGCCGATGTGGTGATGATAGCCGCCTGCCGACAGGAAGACCGCCTGATCGCCGTAGCGCTGCGTGATGTCGAACCCGAGCAGGCCGGAATAGAAGGCGATGGCGCGGTCGAGGTCGGCGACTTTGAGGTGAACGTGACCCACACGGGTTTGTGGATGAATGCCGGGCATTTGGGCCTCCTGGGACCGCTGTTTCAGTTGGGGGGTAGATAGGCGCATCCCGATCATACCGCTATCTCTGCCCTTGCACAGGACTTGCGCGCTGCGGGACAAAAGAACGCCCCTGACCCGGGGATGGGTTCAGGGGCGCGAGACCGGGATCAAGGATTTGCCCAGCTGCGGGGACAGTCGCGGGCACCCGGTGTGAAAGGCGTCGAAGCCTTCGGGTAGATTATGGCGCAAGAATGAATCGATTCCGTGACGGGGAAAATACCCAGCTGCGCGGCGTCCAGTTCCGGACACTTTTTAAAATACAATGATTTCAAGTGGTTGGATTTTGAAAATTTACCAACTGTCAACTATTGGCCTCTGGAGGCCAAGAGTTATCTGGCCAGCCCGGAACAAAGAATGCGCGGGCCGATGCCTCTGAATGTCAAATCTGCCGCGAGCGGATCATCCCTACGATGTCATAGACCTTGTCCACTATGGGCCGGGCAATCGCATCGGCCTGATCGGCACCTTTGCCCAGAATCCGGTCAATCTCGGCGGGGTCTTTCATCAGCCGGATCATCTCGGCGGTGATGGGCGATAGCTTGGCCACCGCAAGTTCTGCCAGCGCCGGTTTGAAGGTGCCGAACTGTGCGCCAGCGAAGTCATGCACTACCTTGGCTGGTGTCAGGTCCGCCAGCGCCGCATAGATGTTGACCAGGTTCCGCGCCTCTGGCCGGTCCTTCAGCCCCTCGACCGAATCCGGCAGGGGTTCAGTATCGGTCTTGGCCTTGCGAATCTTGGCGGCGATCATGTCGGCATCATCGGTTAGATTGATACGGCTTTGGTCTGACGGATCGGACTTGGACATCTTCTTGGTGCCATCGCGCAGCGACATGACGCGGGTGGCGGCACCTTCGATCACAGGTTCAACGATGGGGAAGTAATCGACCTTATAGTCGTTGTTGAACTTGATGGCGATGTCGCGGCACAGTTCGAGATGCTGCTTCTGATCCTCACCCACCGGCACATGCGTCGCCTTGTAGGCCATGATGTCGGCGGCCATCAGGGAAGGATAGGCGAACAGGCCAAGCGAGACGTTTTCGCTATTCTTGCCCGCCTTATCCTTGAACTGCGTCATCCGGCTCATCCAGCCCATCCGGGCGATGCAGTTGAAAATCCACGCCAATTCGACATGGGCCGTCACCTGCGACTGGTTGAACAGGATCGAACGTTTGGGGTCGATACCGGCTGCGATGAACCCCGCCGCCGCCTCGCGGGTCTGCTGGCGCAGTTTCACGGGGTCTTGCCAGATCGTGATGGCGTGCATATCGACCAGACAGTAAATGGTTTCAATGCCTTCGTCCTGCTTTTTGACGAAGCGTTTCAGCGCCCCAAGGTAGTTGCCAAGGGTCAAGCCGCCCGAAGGCTGGATGCCCGAGAAAATGCGGGTCGGAAAGGTCAGAGGCGTTTGGACCGGCTCGGACATGGGTAAGCTCCATCTGGAAACTGCTGCTGCTTGCCATTATCGCTGGCACCGGGGGCCGTCAATCAACCTGCCCCGAAAGGGCCGACATGCAAGATCTTAACGCCCCCCCGCTGAACCCGCTGCCGCCGGTGGTCTGGCTGCTGGCTTTGCCAATGATAGCAATGGAGCTGGTGTTGAACGCCGGGTCGAGCGGTCTGGTGGGTGGCCCCGGGGCGATTGGCTGGCGGGTACAAGCCTTGCAGGTTTTGGCCTTTGCCCCCGATTACTTGCGTCAGATGATCAGCCTGCATCAATATCCGGTAGACGGGCTGTGGCGGCTGGTCAGCTATCCGCTGGTCCATAGTGACGCCACGCAGGCGGTTTTTGTTGTGGTGATCTTTCTGGCCTTGGGCAAATTCGTCGGCGAGGTGTTCCGCTGGTGGGCGCTGCTGGCGATCTTTCTGGTAGCGTCGGTGGTGGGAGCGCTGGCCTATGCGGCCGTGCCGATGACCCAGACGGCGCTGATCGGGGGCTATCCACCGGTCTATGGCATGATCGGGGCCTATACGTTCATCTTGTGGGTCCGGCTGTCCGGCAGCGGCGGCAACCAGTTGCGGGCCTTTCAGCTGATCGGATTTCTGCTGGGGTTTCAGATGGTTTTCGCCGTCGGAACGCTGGCCTGGTATGGCAGCGAGGCGGGTGCGAACTGGACATGGGTTGCCGATCTGGCGGGGTTTGCGACCGGGTTCCTGCTGTCGTTCATCTTGAGCCCCGGCGGCTGGTCAAGGGTGCTGGCGCGGGTTCGGCAGCGCGGTCAGGGCTGATCGGGATCGGTTGGCAGCCGGACGCTGCTGCGGCGCAGCGCCGCAAAGTCGCTGAGGCGGAACGCTCCGATCAGCGCTCCTATGCCGAAATAGCTGACGATTCCGATGGTGATCAACAGCAGCAGCGCCGCAAACCGCCACAGATGGGCGGCGAGCAACGGGGCAAGGGCGATGGAGCCGAGCCAAAGTGCGGCCCCCATCAAGAGCGAAGCGAGGATGATCCGGGGCAGTTTTTCGCGGAAGCGGTCGTCAAACTGCGCCTCGGGTCCCATGCTGCGCGAACCGCGCCACAATTGCCAGACCATGACCCAACCGGACAGCGTGGTGGCCCAGGCGGCGGCGGCAAAACCCAACCACGGCATCAGACCCACCGCCAGGACGGCATTGGTGATCATCGAGGCGATGGCATAAAGAAACGGACGGCGGCTGTCCTCGCGGGCATAGAACAGCGGTTGCAGCACCTTGTGCAGGACGAAGGCGGGCAGGCCTGCGCCGTAGATGGCAAGGGCGATGGCGGTCGCCTCGGTGTCCGTCGGCTTGAATGCGCCGCGCTGATACAGGACGGCGCACAACGGCCCGGCAATCACCACCAGCGCCACGGCGGCGGGCAGGGTCATGGCGAGGGCAAACTCCGCCCCCCGGTTCAGCGAGGCCCGGCCGCCCTCGGCATCGCCATTGCGCAGGCGGCGCGACAGATCGGGCAGCAGCACGGTCCCGATCGCAATGCCGACCACCCCCAGCGGCAACTGATACAGCCGGTCGGCATAGGTCAGCCATGCGACCGCGCCCTCGGTGAAGCTGGCCACTTGCCGCCCGACCAGCAGGTTGATCTGCACCACACCGCCCGCCAGCACGGCGGGGGCGGCGATCATCGCCAGACGCTTCAGTTCTGGTGTCCAATGTGGCCAGCCGGGGCGCAGGGAATAGCCGATCTTGTGGGCCGACCACCAAGTGAACGCCAATTGCGCCACGCCGGTCACCGGCACGGTCCAGGACAGCGTCAGGCCGATGTCCCAGCCCGCCCGCGCCGCCATCCACATCGCGGCGATGAACATCAGATTCATCAGGACAGGCACGACCGAGGCTTCGGTGAAATGGCCATGCGTGGTCAGCACGCCGGACAGCAGGGCGACCAGCGAGATGAACAGGATGTAGCTGAAGGAGATCCGGCCGAACTCTACTGCCAGATCAAAGCGTTGGTCGCCAAGGAAGCCAGAAGCCATCGCCCAGACCAGCACGGGCATCAGGATCGTGCCGATGACGGTGAAGACGATCAGAATGGTGGCCAGGCCGTTCATCGCATCGCGGGCAAAGCCCTTGGCATCCTCGCCACCTTCCAGCTTTTTGGCGAACATCGGGACGAAGGCCATGTTGAACGCGCCCTCGGCAAAGAAGCGGCGGAACATGTTGGGTAGCGAGAAAGCCACCAGGAACGCCTCTGCCACCGGGCCGGTGCCAAGGTAGGCGGCCATCATCACGTCGCGGGCGAAACCGGCGCCGCGCGACAAGAGGGTCCAGCCGCCCACGGTCAGGATGTTGCGGATCAGGCTTGGCGGTTTCATACTATCCTTGCGCGCGTTCGGCCCCGTCGGTGATGGCCTGCCGCAGCTTTTTGTCCAGACTGTCCTGCCGGTGCCCGGCGTGCAGTTTCAGGCCAAACATGTCCTTGACATAAAAGGCATCCACCACCTGCGCCCCATAGGTCGCAATCACCGCCGAGGCAATATAGATGTTGTTGGCGGCCAGCGTCCGGGTCAGATCGAACAGCAGGCCGGGGCGGTCGCGGGTGTCGACCTCGACGATCGTGTAGATTTCGGAACCCTCGTTATCGAAAGTGATGTGGGTCGGAAAGCGGAACTCGCGTTCGCGCTTTTTGATCTTGTCGCGGTCTGCCAAAGCCGTGCGCGGCTGGACCACACCCATCAGGGTCTTGTCGATCATCCCGCGCAGGCGGGGCAGGCGCGAGATTTCGTAGGGGTGGCCTTCAGAATCCTGAATCCAGAATACGGCGGTGGCATAGCCGTCCTTTGACGTATAGGTCCGCGCATCGACGACATTGGCCCCGACCAGCGCCAAAGCCCCGGCCAGACGCGAGAATATCCCCGGATGGTCGGACAGCGCGAAACAGGCGCGGGTCGCGTCGCGCTGCGGTTCCGGGTGCAGGTCGATGCGGATTTCGTCATCACCCAAGCCTTTCAGAAGGCGGGCGAAGACTTCTTGCGTGTCGGTCGTCAGCGCTTGCCAGTAGGGGTCGTAGTGGCGGGCCATTTCGCGGGCGATGTCATCGGGCTGCCAATCCACCAAACGCATCCGCAGCGAGGCTCTGGAATCGCCGACATGCCGTTCGCGGTTGACATATTCCAGCCCGCCTTCCAGCGCCTCGCTGGTCTGGCTGTAGAGCTGGCGCAGCAGCATGGCCTTCCAGTTGTTCCACGTCCCCGGACCGACACCGCGAATGTCGCAAACCGTCAGTACCGTCAGCAAATCCAGCCGCTTGCGGGTTTTCACCGCCTTGGCAAAATCGCGCACCGTGCGGGGGTCGCCAATGTCCCGCTTCTGCGCCATGTCTGACATCAAAAGGTGATAGCGCACCAGCCATTCGACGGTTTCCGTCTCCTCTGGCGTCAGGCCAAGGCGCGGGCAAATCCGCCGCGCCATCTGGGCGCCGATGATCGAATGCTGTTCGGGCCGACCCTTGCCGATGTCATGCAGCAAAAGAGCGATGTAGATGACCCGGCGATTGACCCCGCCCTTGAGGATGCCGGTCGCCACCGGCAATTCCTCGACCAACTCGCCGCGCTCGATCTGGGCGAGGACAGAGATCGTCTGGATGATGTGCTCGTCCACCGTGTAATGGTGATAGACGTTGAACTGCATCATCGCCACGATGTTTTCAAATTCCGGGATAAAGGCCGCCAGCACACCCAGTTCGTTCATCCGTCGCAGCGCGCGTTCTGGGTTGCCGTGTTTCAGCATCAGGTCAAGGAAGACCCGCACGGCCTCGGGGTCTTCCCGCAATGAATCGTCGATCAGGTCCAGATGCGCGGCTATCAGGCGCATCACATTGGGGTGCAAAAGGTAGCCGGTCCGCAGCGCCTCTTCAAAAACCGACAGCAGGTTCAGCGGGCTTTCCAGAAAAGCCGCTGGGTCGACCACGTCGATGCGGCCCTGGATCAGTTTGTAACCGGCCTTCAACCTGACCCGCCGGAAAAAGCCGAGGATCCGCGCCTCTGGCTTGACATGCCGTGCCTCTAGTTCGGTCAGGAAGATCCGGGTCAGTTCGCCAACGCGGGTGGCGTGACGGAAATAATCCTGCATGAAATGCTCGACCGCCCGCCTGCCGCCGGTATCCTTGTAGCCCATGCGGTCGGCCACTTCGACTTGCAGATCGAAGGTCAATTGATCGGTTGCACGCCCGGTGATGAAGTGCAGATGGCAGCGGGCGGCCCAAAGGAAGTTTTCGGCCCGGCGGAACATGGCATATTCGTCGGCGGTCAGCAGGCCCGCCCCGACCAGCCCTTCGGACGATGGCACGCGGTGCAGGTATTTGCCAATCCAGTACAGCGTTTGCAGGTCGCGCAAGCCGCCCTTGGCCTCTTTGACATTGGGTTCCAGGACATAGCGCTGGCCACCCTGCCGCTTGTGCCGCGCGGCGCGTTCGGCAAGTTTGGCCTCGATGAATTCGCGCCCGGTGTTGCGAAACAGGTCGGACCACAGCTTTTCGTCCAGTTCCTGCGCCAGCTTGCGGTCGCCGGTGATGAAGCGGTGCTCCAGCAAAGCCGTGCGGATGGTGATGTCTTCGCGGCCCAGCCTTACGCAATCTTTGATGGTCCGGCTGGAATGGCCGACCTTCAGCCTCAAGTCCCACAGGATGTACAGCAGGCTTTCAATCACGCTTTCCGCCCAGGGCGTGATTTTCCACGGATAGAGGAACAAGAGGTCCAGATCGGAATGCGGGGCCATTTCGGCACGGCCAAAGCCACCGACCGCCAGAACCGCGATGCGCTCGGCTTCGGTCGGGTTGGACAGGGGATGCAGGCGGCGGGCGGCCTCGAAGGCGATCTGCACCAGATCGTCGGTCAGCCGCGCCTGCGACCGGGTCAGCTCCAGTGCTTTGAGCGGGGCGGCGGCAAAGGCGCGTTCCAAGATGGCGTTGGCGTGGGTCTTGGCCTCTGCCAGCAGGTTTCCCGCGATGCTGCGACCGGCGCGGGCGTCGGTCTGGCCCTTCAGCGCGCTGGCAATCTGGATTGACAGGGCAGCGGCGTTCAGAACCTCGGCCGGGGACAGCAGCAAGTCCAGCGGCACCGGCGGGGAAGCGACACGGGTCGTCGCCCGCGCCGCATCAGAAGCCGGCACCACCAAAGCTGCGCGGGGCGGCATCGACGATCACGACGGTGCTGTTCTGAATCTGGGCGACCGCCAGCCCACGGTCATTGGTGCCATCGCCGCGAAAGCGGAAAATGCCGTTGACGCCAACGAAGCCCGCACCCTGGGTCAGTCCGGCAGAGGTCAGCGCGGCAGCCCCGCCCTGCTTGGCCAAAGCCCCGATCGCCGCCATGCCATCATAGGCAAATCCGGCGTTCAGATGCGGCGGAGAACCGTAGGCAGTCTGATATCGGCTCTGGTATTGCTGGGTCAGGCTGGGGTCGGGCAGCGCGAACCAGCCGCCCTGCACGCCCGGTAGCGCCAGATTTGCCGCAGGAATATCCCACCGCGTCAGCCCGATGAACTGGGTCGTCGCCGGGTTCAACCCGTTTTCCATCATCAACTGGCTGATCAGCGGCAAGGCGCCAGCCGTATCAGCGGTCAGGAAAATCGCGTTGGCACCACTGGATTTGGCCGAGGATACGATGTCCGAGATGGCCGCCACGATGCCGCTTTGCGAGAACTCATAACCGCCGACGGCCACTACGGTGCCGCCCGCCGCTTCTATGGCCCGCTGGATTGCCGCGCTGCCGATTTCACCGACTGGATTCTGGTCTTTCACGATCATAATCCGGCTCATGCCCTTGCTGACCGCATAACTTGCCAGTCGGCGCGCCGAGGTGTCATAGGTCTGGCCGAGAATGAAAACATTGCCGCCAGCCACATCCGGATTGTTGGAAAAGCTCAGAACATTGATGCCGCGCGCGGCGACTGCGGCACCGGCTGCGTTGGCCTCCAGGGCGTAGAACGGGCCCAGAATGATCTTTGCCCCGTCATCTGCGGCTTTGGTGGCCATCGCCGCCGCCTGTGTAGGCGAGGCGGCAGTGTTGTAGACCCTGAGGTCAATCTTGACATCGCCCAGATCGGCAATGGCCAGACGCGCGGCGCTTTCCAGAGAGCGGGCAATCAGCTCATCGGTCGCCTCGCCCGACCCGCCGGGAACCAGCAGGGCGACCGCAACCGCCGCGCCATTGCCTTGGTCGCTACCGCCTGCCGTGGGCCCGGCGCCCGGCGCACAGGCGGCAAGCACAAAGCCCGCCACCAGCAGCGCCAGCATGCGCGCTATTAGAACCAGCGGCTTGTAGGCGCGGGACAAAGCAGACAACATCAGATACTCCTCACTTCCACCGAGTGGCAGACCGGCGAAAGACTAAGCGCATCAACTGCGGAAGTAAACTTGGCAGGAGGCATCACGCAATGAAGTTGGGCAAGGCTGTGCCGGACCTGCCCCGGATTCCGCCGGGGCTGCATTTCGTGTCGACGCCGATCGGGGCCGCCCGCGACATCACGCTGCGGGCACTGGACATTCTGGCAGGTGCGGATGTTCTGGCGGCAGAAGACACCCGGACCCTGCGCCACCTGATGGAGATACACGGGATTTCGGTAGGCGGGCGGCCACTGCTCGCCTACCACGACCACAATGGCGAGGTGGCGCGGCCCCGCCTGATCGCCGCGCTGAAGGACGGCAAATCCGTGGCCTATGCGTCAGAGGCTGGAACGCCGCTGGTAGCGGACCCGGGATTTCAACTGTCGCGCGCCGCCATCGCCGAAGGCTTGCCGGTTTTGGCCGCCCCCGGCGCTTCCGCTGTGCTGTGCGCCCTGACCGTGTCCGGCCTGCCAAGCGACCGTTTCCTGTTCGCGGGCTTCCTGCCAAACAAAAGCGCGGCACGGCGTTCTGTGCTGCGCGAACTGGCTGGTGTGCCGGGAACGCTGGTATTTTACGAATCTCCTCGTCGTATCGCAGCTTGCCTTCGTGATATGGTGGATACGCTGGGGGAACAAAGATCTGCGGCAGTTTGTCGGGAATTAACTAAAAAGTACGAAGAAGTGTGTAGGGGTGGTTTGAAAGAGCTGGCAGATGCTTTTGCACAGCGCGATGTGAAGGGCGAAATTGTGGTGGTGGTGGACCGGGCGGCACCTGTCGAGGCCAGGCCGGAAACTGTTGAAGAGGCGTTGAAACTGGCGATGCGGGATCACAGCTTGAAAGATGCGGCGGCACTGGTGGCCGAAAACCTTGGTCTGGCCAAGCGCGACGTTTATCAACTGGCACTGGGTTTGGGGACGAAAGTATGAGCGGCAGCGTGTCCTATCATGCCGGAAGGGTCGCCGAAGATCAGGTCGCCAGGCTTTATGCCGGGTCCGGGCAGCAAATCTTGGCCCGGCGCTGGCGCGGGACTGCAGGCGAGATTGACTTGATCGCGCGGGATGGTGCCGAGGTAATCTTCATCGAGGTCAAGAAAAGTAAAACGCATGCGATGGCGGCCGAACATCTGTCGCCGCGCCAGATGGGGCGAATTTATCAGGCGGCCTCGGAATTCATCGGCTCTGAGCCTGCGGGGCAGGATACGCTGGTGCGGTTCGATGTGGCGCTTGTTGATGCGGTGGGGCGAATCGAAATCTTGCAAAACGCCTTCGCCACCTGATCAATTGCATCTGGGCCTGTCCTGCGCCATCTAGGGGCAGCGCAGCGGGAGATGCAGATGTCGTTGAAAGTCGCCTTGCAGATGGACCCGATCGGGTTGGTGAATATCAATGGTGACAGCACGTTTCGCATCGCGCTGGAAGCACAGGTGCGCGGGCATTCGCTGTTTTTCTACACGCCGGACAAATTGGCCTTTGTTGAGGGCCGGGTGGTGGCCCGCGGTTGGCCGGTTGAGCTGCGCGCCGAGCTTGGCAATCATGTCAGCTACGGGTCCGAGGCGGAGGTGGATCTGGCGGACTATGACGTGGTCTGGCTGCGGCAAGACCCGCCGTTCGACATGGGGTATATCACCACGACGCATTTGCTGGACCTGATCCACCCGAAAACGCTGGTGGTCAATGATCCGTTCTGGGTGCGCAACTGCCCCGAAAAGCTGCTGGTCCTGCAGTTTCCGCAGATGATTCCCCCCACCGCGATTGCCCGCGATCTGGCGACGATCAAGGCTTTCAAAGTCAGGCATGGCGACATCATCCTCAAGCCCCTGTACGGCAATGGCGGTGCGGGCGTGTTCCGGCTGGACCCCAATGACCGCAATCTGTCGAGCCTGCATGAGTTGTTCACTTCGATGAGCCGCGAGCCGTTGATCGTGCAGAAATTCCTGCCGGATGTGGCCAAGGGGGACAAACGGATCATTCTGGTCGATGGCGAGCCGGTGGGGGCGATCAACCGGGTGCCGCAGGCGGGCGAGACGCGTTCGAACATGCATGTGGGCGGGCGGCCGGAAAAGATCAGCCTGACGCGACGTGATCGGGAGATTTGTGCCACGATTGGGCCTACACTCAAGGAAAAGGGCCAGGTTTTTGTCGGGATTGACGTGATCGGCGACTATCTGACCGAGATCAACGTGACCTCGCCCACCGGCATTCAGGAGCTGGAACGGTTCGACGGCACCAATACCGCTGAGCGGATCTGGCAGGTGATCGAGGTCAAGCGCGCCGCCAGGCCGTGAGTTTTCGGCTGCGGCTGCTCAACCTTGGTTTGCGCTGGCTGGCCCGCCCCGGTCTGGCCCGGGCGGAGGATCCGGTGGTATCGCGTGTGGGTTTCCTGCGCGTAGCCCGGCTGTTCCGGATGCCGCCCTATGTGCTGCACCTGGAAGAACCCGGCCTGGTGCCGCTGCACTGGGTTTCGGTGCGCCGCAGCAATACGGATTGGGTCATACTTTATCTGCACGGCGGCGCCTACGCCATCGGCAGCCCGCTGACCCATCTGGCGCTGATCGCGCGGATTGCTAGGCTGACCGGGTTGCAGATTGCCGCGCCTGACTATCGTCTTGCCCCCGAACATCCCGCGCCGGCGGCGTTTGAAGATGCGGTCGCGGCCCATGCCGTGCTGATGGCGAAGGGTTACCGGCCGGATCGGATCATTCTGGCGGGGGATAGCGCGGGGGGTGGGTTGGCCTTGGCGCTGCTGGCGGAGCTTTGTGGCCGGGGTCTGCATCCCGCTGGATTGTTTGCCTTTTCGCCGTGGACCGATTTGGCTTTGACCGGCGACAGTCTGGTGCGGAATGCAGCGAGGGACGTGTTTATTCCGGCGGAGCGGATGCCAGTGACGGTAGCGCTGGTGCGGGGTGGGCTGGCTGTGCACGATCCGCGATTGTCGCCGCTTTACGCGAGATTCGACTGCCCGCCGCCGGTGATGATGCAGGTTGGGACCACGGAAATCCTGCTGGATGACAGCCGCCGGATGGCAGAGGTGCTGCGCAGTGTCGGGGGTGAGGTGGTCTTGCGGGAGTGGCCCGATTGCCCGCATGTCTGGCAGATGACGGATGGTTATGTGCCGGAGGCGCGGGCGGCTTTGCTGGAGGTGGCGGGCTTCGTGGCGGGGCTGGTCAGTTCTTCGACGCCACGGCCAGACGATAACTGACTGCCTCGGCCACATGGGGGCGGCGGACGGCGGGGGAGCCATCCAGATCGGCGATGGTGCGGGCGACGCGGAGGACGCGGTGATAGCCGCGGGCGGTCAGGCCGAAGCGTTCGGCAACTTTCGAGAGGAGATCACGGCTTTCGGTGTCAGGGGTGGCGATTTCCTCCAAGGCCGCGCCTTCGGCATCGGCGTTGACGCGCATGTTGGGGTGTTCGGCGAAGCGTCTGGTTTGCACGTCGCGGGCCGACTGGACTCGGGCGGCGACATGGGCCGAGGTTTCGCCGGTCGCGGGCAGGTCGAGGTCGGTATAGGCGACCGGGGGCACTTCGACCCGTAGGTCGAAGCGGTCCATCAGCGGGCCGGAGATGCGGCCCAAGTAGTCTTCGCCACACAGCGGGACGCGGGCGCAGGCGCGGGCGGGGTCGGTCATGTAGCCGCATTTGCAGGGGTTGGCGGCGGCGACCAGCAGGAAGCGGCAGGGGTAGCGGATATGGGCATTGGCGCGGGCGACGACGATTTCGCCGGTTTCGATCGGTTGGCGCAGGGTTTCGAGGACGGTGCGGGGGAATTCGGGGAATTCGTCCATGAAGAGCACGCCGTTATGGGCCAGGCTGACCTCGCCGGGTTTGGCGCCTTTGCCGCCGCCGACGATGGCGGCCATCGAGGCGGTGTGATGCGGTTCACGGAACGGCCTTGAGCGAGAGATACCGCCTTCGCTCAGGAGGCCAGCGAGGGAGTGAATCATCGAGGTTTCAAGCGCTTCGATGGCGGAGAGTGGGGGGAGGATGCCGGGAAGACGGGCGGCGAGCATGGATTTGCCGGAGCCGGGGGAGCCGACCATCAGCATGTGGTGACGGCCGGAGGCGGCGATTTCGAGGGCGCGTTTGGCGCGTTCCTGACCTTTCACCTCGCGCAGGTCGCGGGCAAAGGGCGCGGTGATGATTTCGCCAGCCTCGGCGGCGGTCAGGGCCATCTGGCCGGTGAAGTGGCGGACCACTTCATCGAGCGAGTCGGCGGCGAGGACTTGCGTTGCGCCGACCCAGGCGGCTTCGGCGCCGCAGGCTTTGGGGCAGAGGAGCGAGCGGCCTTCCTCGGCGGCGGCCATTGCGGCGGGGAGGGCACCAATGACCGGGATCAGACGACCGTCGAGGGAGAGTTCGCCCAGGGCAACCGTGCCTTCGACGGCGTCCTTGGGGATGATTTCGAGCGCGGCCAGCACGGCAAGGGCAATGGGGAGGTCGAAATGCGAGCCTTCCTTTGGCAGGTCGGCGGGCGACAGGTTTACGGTGATGCGTTTGGAGGGTAGGGCGATGGCCATTGCGGACAGGGCGGCGCGGACCCTTTCCTTGGCCTCTGACACCGCTTTGTCTGGCAGTCCGACCAGATTGAACATCGGCATGCCGGGGGTGACGGCGCATTGCACTTCGACAATGCGCGCTTCAATGCCTTCAAAGGCGACCGTGTAGGCCCGCGCGACCATGCCCGCTCCCGTTTACCTTGGTTAACGGATAGCGAGGAAATGGTTTACGTTCGGTAAAGAGCCATGAATTTTGGCCAGGCTTCGGGGTCGGCCACGGTTTTGTCACGGCAGAACGCGTTGCAGAAACCGAAACGGCGACCTGCCAGTTCCAGAACCTGTGTCACAGGCTTGCCGGAATAGGGGCAGGCGGCGTTTTCGGACTGGGCGCCGACGGCGGCTTTTGCCGCCAGTGGTTTCGGGCCGGGCCACGGGCGGCGGGGGTAGTCGCGGCGGTAGAAATCCTGATCGGCACCATCAACCGTGCCCATTGCGCGCCATTGCCGGAACGACTGGTGTGCCAGATGGGCATCAACATAGGCTTGCGCCTGGGGGCCAACAGGCAGGTTGTAGGTGGCGATGCGGCTGGCAACGGGGGCGTAGAAGGCGTCGGCGGCGGAGTAGTTGCCGCAAAGCCAGGTTTGCGATCCGGTTTGGTCCTGCGCCCAATTCCACAGCAGCTCCAGGCGTCTAAGGTCGGCCAGCACGGCCTCTGGCGGGGCGCAATCGGTATAGCTGATGCGCAGGTTCATCGGGCAATGGTTGCGCAGCGCGACGAAACCAGCGTGCATTTCGGCGGCCAAGACACGGGCGATGGCGCGGGCTTTGGGATCGGCGGGCCAGATACCGGCTTGCGGGTGGCGGGAGGCGAGTTCTTCGGCGATGGCGATGGTTTCGGGCACCACCACGCCATCGGGGGTGCGCATAGTGGGGGCGGTTTTAGCCGGGAAGAAGTCTTTGAGAAGGTTGGGCAATTCGTCGGTGTAAAGCCGCGCCGCATAGGTTTTGACCGGAATGCCGAAAGCGTCGAACAACAGCCAGCCGCGTAGGGACCAACTGGAATAGGCGCGGTCGCCAATGACGAGGTCGTAGGTCATAGGGGTTTCCTTGTGGTGTGGGCGGTAGGCTAAGGCGAAATCGCCGTGCCACCTAGTCGTGATTTGTGCGCGAGAATATCAACGCCTGTGATGGATCAGGCTGGTAGCGCGCCTTTCAAAACCATCGGCAGACCCGCCATCACGCCCACCACCAGATCGGCCTGTGCGGCGATGTCCTGGTTGAGCCGCCCCTGATGATCGCGGAAGGCCCGGGCGAGAGGGTTTTCAGGGACGATGCCCCAGCCGACCTCGTTTGAGACGACGATGACGGGAGAGGCGCAGGTTGCCAGCGCGGTCAGCAGGGCGGCGGTTTCGGCGGCGATGTCGGCTTCGGCCAGCAGGTGATTGGTCAGCCACAGCGTCGCGCAATCCAGCAGCACGACCTGACCTGGCGGGATGGCAGCCAGCACGGAGGCCACATCGCGCGGGGCGTTCCAGGTGATCCAGCCGGACCCGCGATCTGCCCGATGCCGGGCGATGCGGCTGCGCATCTCGTCATCCCACGCCTCGGCCGTTGCAATATAGTGGCGGGGAACCCTTGCGGCGCTGGCGAGTTGTTCTGCCAGACGGGATTTACCCGACCGGGCACCGCCGACAACCAGGGTCAGGGCGGGCAGTTTCTTTGTGGGTGCGGGTGATCCGGTCATGGCCTTGCTGCGTAACAATGGAGAAGCCGCTGACATAGCGGAGTCTAGGGGAGCCGATGGCACTTGATGGATATACCGACCAAATCCTGCCCCGCCAAGCACGGAAGGCAGAGCTGCTGGATGCCGACAGCGAAAAGGCTTTGGCCCGCGCCTGGCGCGATCAAGGCGACAAGGCGGCGCTGCACCGGCTGGTGACGGCCTATATGCGATTGGCGATTTCGATGGCGGCCAAATTCCGGCGCTATGGGGCCTCGATGAACGATCTGACGCAGGAAGCGGCGATTGGCTTGATGAAGGCGGCGGAAAGGTTTGACCCGGAACGCGGGGTGCGCTTTTCGACCTATGCGATGTGGTGGATCAAGGCGCAGTTGCAGGACTATGTGATGCGCAACTGGTCTCTGGTGCGGACCGGATCGACAACGGCGCAGAAGTCGCTGTTCTTCAATTTGCGCCGGGTCGAGGCCAAACTGCGCCGCGCGGCCGAGGCGCGCGGCGAGGCGCTGGCAGCCGATGGGTTGCGGCTGGCGGTGGCGGCGGAACTGGGCGTTTCGTTGGCGGAAGTGGCGATGATGGAGGGGCGGCTGGCGGGGTCGGATGCCTCATTGAACGCCACGCAGGCGGCGGATGAGGATGGCCGCGAGTGGATTGACGTGCTGGAGGATGAGGGCGCACAGGCGGCGGAATTGTTCGAGAGCAAGCATGATGGCGCGACGTTGCGCGGCAGGTTGGGCAAGGCTTTGGAGGCGTTGAGCGAGCGGGAACGGCTGATCGTGCGGGAGCGGCAGTTGGTGGAGCAGCCGCGCACCTTGGAGTCGCTGGGGCGGGAGCTGCATTTGTCGAAGGAGCGGATCCGGCAATTGGAAGCGACGGCCTATGGCAAGCTACGGCGGTCGCTGGAGGCGGATGGGGCGAAGCTGGGGCATTTCCTGAGCTGACGGCGGGCCTTGAGTTCGGTCGGCGGCCCCCATAGTTTGCTGATGTGCCCTAGAGGGTCAGGAGCAAACCCATGCTGTCCGGCAAACGTATTCTTCTGATCATCGGCGGCGGGATTGCGGCCTATAAATCCCTGTTGCTGATCAGGCTGTTGAAGAAGGCGGGCGCTGCGGTGACGCCGGTATTGACGGCTGCCGGAGCGGAATTTGTGACTGCGCTGACGGTATCGGCTTTGGCGGGGGAAAAGGTTTACGCCAGCCTGTTCGACCTGACCGACGAGGCCGAGATGGGCCATATCCAGCTTTCGCGCGTGGCGGATTTGATTGTGGTCGCCCCGGCTACGGCGGATTTTCTGGCGAAGATGGCAACGGGGCAGGCGGAGGATTTGGCCTCGACCCTGCTGCTGGCGACCGACACGCGGGTTCTGGTCGCGCCGACGATGAATGTGCGGATGTGGACCCATCCGGCGACGCAGCGGAATTTGGCGGTGTTGCGGGCGGATGGGATTTTGGTCGTGGGACCGGATGACGGCGAGATGGCCTGTGGTGAATATGGCCCGGGGCGGATGGCGGAGCCGGAGGCTATTCTGGCGGCAATCTCGGCGGCTTTGACCGAGGGGATTCTGGCGGGGCGGCATGTGATGGTGACCTCGGGGCCGACGCAGGAACCAATTGATCCGGTGCGCTATATCGCCAATCGGTCGTCGGGGGCGCAGGGGACGGCGATTGCAGTGGCGCTGCGTGATCTGGGGGCGCGGGTGACGTTTGTGACGGGGCCAGCCTCGGTTGCGCCGCCGGATGGGGTGACGGTGGTGCGGGTGGAAACGGCGGCGGAGATGCTGGCGGCGGTGGAGGCGGCTTTGCCCGCCGATGCGGCGGTGTTCGCGGCGGCGGTGGCGGACTGGCGGGTTGTTGGGGCGAGTGCCTCGAAGGTGAAGAAGGATGGGTCTGGCCAGATGCCGAGCCTGCAATTCGCGGAAAACGCTGATATTTTGGCGAAGGTGTCGCGGGGAAGGAACCGGCCCAAGCTCGTCGTGGGGTTTGCAGCGGAAACGGAGAATGTGCTGGCCAACGCCCGGGCCAAGCTGGAGCGGAAGGGGTGCGACTGGATCGTGGCGAATGATGTGTCGGTCGGGACCGGGATCATGGGTGGCAGCGAGAATGCGGTGACGGTGATTTCGGCGGAGGGAGGGGAGACTTGGCCCCGGCTCAGCAAGGACGAGGTGGGGCGGCGGTTGGCGTTGCGGATTGCCGGGGCGTTGCAATGAGTCCTGCGGTGAAAGTGGTTTGGGAGGATTGGGCGGATCGCTCGCTGGGGCTGCCGGGGTATGCGACGGCGGGGGCGGCGGGGGCGGATATTCGGGCGAATTTGATGCCAGCGGATCGGGCGACGGGATTTACGCTGGACCCGATGCGGCGGGCAGTTATTCCGACCGGGATTCGGGTTGAGATTCCCGTGGGTTACGAGATGCAGATCCGGCCGCGGTCAGGGCTGGCGGTGAAGTTCGGGATCAGTTTGCCGAATACGCCGGGGACGATTGACAGCGACTACCGTGGGCCGCTGGGGGTGGCTTTGGTCAATCTGGGGACCGAGCCCTATACCATCCGGCATGGCGACCGGATCGCGCAGGCGGTGGTGGCGCCCGTGGTGCAGGCGGGGTTTCAAGTGGTTGATATGTTGGCGGAAACATCGAGGGGTGTGGGCGGTTTTGGCTCGACGGGGCTGGGATGATATTGGCGCTGATCCTGTGCGCGGCGCTGTGGGCGTTGGGGTGGGTGCTGGACACGCCGCATCGGCAACGCTGGATTGTGATTGGCGTGGTTTGGGCGGCGGTTTTGATCGGGTTGCTGGTGCTGCCGGAGGGGAACCCGTTCGGCGGCGATGCGCGACAATGGGTGGCTCTGACGCTGGTCGGGGCGGGGGTTTATGGCTATGCCCACTTGCTCAAGAGGTTGAAATCGCGGGTTAAAGTGGGGAATGTTCCGATGGCGAAACCGGGAAGTTTTGCGGCTGCGGAACTGGATCGCTATGCGCGGCACATCATGCTGCGCGAGATTGGCGGGCCAGGGCAGAAGGCATTGAAGCAGGCCCGGGTTCTGGTGATCGGCGCGGGGGGGTTGGGGTCGCCTGCCCTACTGTATCTGGCGGCGGCGGGGGTGGGGGTGATCGGGGTTGTCGATGATGACACGGTGGAAGCCAGCAATTTGCAGCGACAGATTATTCATACGGATCAAGGGATTGGCACGCCGAAGGTGTTGTCGGCGGCGCGGGCGATCAAGGCGCTGAACCCCTATGTCGAAGTGCGACCCTACCAGCGGCGGTTGACCGAAGAGACGGCGGGGCTGATCGGGGAATATGACCTGATTCTGGATGGGTCGGACAATTTCGACACCCGGTATCTGGTGAACCGGGTGGCGGCGAAGGCGGGCAAGCCGCTGATTTCCGGGGCGATTACCCAGTGGGAGGGGCAGGTCAGTCTGTTCGATCCGGCGCATGGAACCCCTTGTTATGAATGCGTTTTCCAGGATCGTCCGGCACCCGGAATGGTGCCGACCTGTGCCGAGGCGGGGGTTGCCGCACCGTTGCCGGGGGTGATTGGCGCGATGATGGCAATGGAGGCAGTCAAGCATATCACCGGAGCGGGGGAGGGCTTGAGGGGGCGGCTTTTGATCCACGATGCGCTGTATATGGAAACGCGGGTGATCGGAATTGAGAAGCGGAGTGACTGCCCGGTTTGTGGCGGCGTGGTTTTGGGGGCGTCTTGAACGCGTCTTGCCTGCGTCTTCTTTGCGTCTCTACGCCGGGCAGACTTGGTCGGGGCGGCGGCATGTTCATCAGGTTGCGCGAATCGTTGGTTTTGGGCGACCGCTGAGGGTGACTTGATGCCCCGGATCGGGGTCCGGGGCGGGGCGGTGTTTGGGGTCAGGGTCTGATCTTTACCCGAACCGATAGCTGGAAGCGGTGACGCCGCCGAAGACGTTGGTGTCGTGGTAGGTCATGGTGGCGGGTTCGCCTTCGGCAGCACCCAACGCGGCGAAGAGGGGGATGAAGTGGTCTTCCTGAGCGTGGCAGGTGCGGGCGAACGGGGCTTGTTCCCAGTTCATGAGCGCGTGGGTGCGTTGGGCGGCGGGCAGGGCCATCGTACCCGACAGCCAGGCGTCAAACGCGGCGGAGGGGACTTTGGCACCGGGGCCAAACAGGCGCAGGTTGTGATAGCTGAGGCCGGAGCCGACGATGAGGACGCCTTCGTCACGCAAGGGGGCGAGGGCGCGGCCTAAGGCGAAGTGGGCGGCGGGGTTGTAGCCGTGTTGCAGCGACACCTGATAGATCGGCACATCGGCATTGGGATACATCACATAGGCCGGCGCGAAGGTGCCGTGGTCGAAGCCTTGCTTGGCGTCCAGATGGGTGGGCAGGCCGGCGGCGGCGATCAGGTCGGCGGTGCGCCGCGCCAGTTCGGGCGCTCCGGGGGCGGGATAGCTGATCTGGTAGGTCTCGGGCGGGAAGCCGCTGTAGTCGTAGACCATCGGTGGTTTGGGGGACGACATGACGGCGAAATCGGTGGTTTCCCAATGGCCGGAGATCATCAGGATGGCCTTTGGTTTTTCGCCGATTTCCTGCGGCATCCGAGCGAGGGAGCTTTCGAGGGTGGCCAGCATGGCGCGCATGTTGGGCAGCCAGGGCCAGGGGCCGCCGCCGTGCGAGATAAAGTAGGTCGGAAGTCTGGGCATCGGAAGCTCCTGTCGTGGTGGTGGCAAGATGGCGGTTTTGCCGGTTTGCCGCAATTGCCGGTTTTGGATGGGTGACTGTGCGGGGCTGCGCAGGTCGCAGGATTTGTTGAAAATCGGCGGAAGATTTCCGGGGGCGTCAAGAATCTGTGCAAGGTTTTCTGGCAGGATTGTCCTTGGGTATGGGCAAATCGGAGCAGAGACATGCAGATTGGCACCTCTTTTCAGACGAGTGCATTGGCAGTTTTGCGGCAAGCGGGCGGCGATGACACCACGCGACGGGCCGCGCAAGGCCGCGGAAGCGGCGAGCGGCGCCATAGCCACGACCGGGTTCGGGACAGTGGCGCGACCGATGGCGGCAGCGCGGAGGCCCGGCTGCAAGGCCGGATGCAGAAGCTGTCGGCGATGTTGCAGCGGCTGACGGAGGGCAACCCGGACGCGGCGGGGGCGAGTTTCGCGGCGATCGTACTGGGCGGGTCAGGGGCAACGGCGGTGGCCTCGACCAGCGGGGCGGGACAGGCGGGCGACAGGCTGGTCATTCAGGCGGATGAGATTTCCGATGTGACGACCGGGTCGGGCAATGACACGGTGCAGTTGCAGGGCGGCCGGGTGACGGGGATCTATACCGGTGGCGGGTCGGATGCGCTGGCGATCGTCGGCACGTTCGTGTCGGGGATTCATATGGGCGAGGCGGGGCCGCCACCACCCGCGCCGCCGCCCGGTCCACCGCCCGCGCCGCCCCCTGCACCGCCGGTTGTGGCGGATACCGTGGCGGGCGACGCACTGGCCGGAGTGACCCTGGCCGGAGTGACCCTGGCCGGAGAGACCCTGGCCGGAGAGACCTTGGCCGGAGAGACCTTGGCCGGAGTGACCTTGGTCGGAGATACTTCGCCGGGAGATACCTTGGCAGGCGGTGCGGATGGCGGGTCGGTGGTGGATACCAGCGGGTCGGCGGCGGCTCCGCTGGTGTCGACGGCCCCGGTGGTTGCGGGCAATGATGCCTTGTCGATTGCGGCCTATCTGATCAACGACATCTCGACCGGGGGCGGCGATGACGCCGTGGCGCTGGTCGGGCGGATCGTCAGCAATGTGGATGCCGGAAGCGGTGATGATGCGGTGGCGATCAGCGCCCAGGTGGTGTCGGGCGTGACCGGCGGCGATGGCAATGACGCGATTGCGGCCGATGCCGGGGTCGGCGTCGCCGGGGTCAGCAATGCCGAAGCCTGGTTTGCGCAAGCCGCAGCGGTGGCTGCGAACGGCGATGCCTTCGCCGCAGTCGGAGCGGCGGCGAAGGCCTATGCCGATGTCGATGGCGGGGCGGGCAATGATGTGATCTCGGTCGGGACTCGGTCGGTTCTGGCGGTGGCGGGAGGCACCGGCGACGACACGATCAACGCCCTGGATGGGACGGTGTCGCTGGTCTATGGCGCAGGCGATGGCAATGACACGGTGAACGTGGCCGCCGGGGCGCAGGTGGTGTTGCAGATTGCCGACGATGCGGGCCCCTATTCGGTGGAGTTCGGGGCGGAGGGCACGACGGTCAGAATGGGCGAGGGATCCGTGACCTTCAAGGGCATCGGTGCCGGAACCATTGGGATCAAGCAGGGCGACGGCGGCATGGCGCTGATTTCGGCACCGGGGGCGGGCGGCTTGCGTTTGGTGGTGTAGCGGTTCGAGCGTTGCCGCACCTTACCTGACCCCCTTGCCCCTGCCCCCAAGGCTCGGCCATAGTCGCGCATCGCTTCGTGACCTTGGATCACAATTGGGGAGTTCACACCATGAAATTCGCCGCTGCTCTTGCCGGGCTGGCCATGCTGCTGTCGGCTGCCGCGTTTGCCCAGGCTTTGCCGGATCTTGCAGGCAAGGAAATTATCATTGTTACCGAGAATGCCTATCCGCCGTTGCAGTTCCTCGACATAGGGGGCGCGGCGGTGGGCTGGGAATATGACGCAATGGCCGAAATGGCCAAGCGGTTGAATTTCAAGATCAAATACGAAAACATTTCCTGGGATGCGATGATTCCGGCGGTGTCAGAAGGCCAATACGACATCGGCATGACCGGGATCACCATCAAGGATGACCGCAAGGAGAAGGTCGATTTCAGCGACCCCTATATGCGGTCCGAGATGGTGATGCTGGTGCGGGGCGACGAGGCGCGCTTCACCGACGCCAAGAGTTTCGCCGCGAACGCCGACTTTTTGGTCGCCGCACAGCCCGGCACCACGCCGTTTTATACGGTGATCTATGATGTGCTGGACGGCAACGAGGCCAATCCCCGGGTAAAACTGTTCGAGACGTTTGGGGCGACGGTCGAAGCCTTGAAGGCCGGTGACGTCGATCTGGTGCTGACCGATGGCACGGCGGGCAAGGGCTATGTCGATGCGTCGGGCGGCAAGCTGAAGATCGTCGGCGAAAAGCTGGGGACCGAGGATTTCGGCTTCATTTTCCCCAAGGGCTCGCCGCTGGTGGCACCGATCAATGCCGGGATTGCGGCGCTGAAGGCGGATGGCACGTTTGAGGCGCTGAACAAGAAGTGGTTCCTCGACTACAAGATGGGCTCGTAAGGGCTGCTGGCCCCGGGTCTGCCGGGGCCTTTTCACATGAAAGCTGAACGCCCTGATTTTCCGTGGTGGCTGGTGGCGCTGGTCGGCATCGGGCTTTGGCTTTTCTATGAGGTCTGGGCCAACCAGATTTATGCCGATGTGCTGACGACTTTGGCCAAGGGGATCTGGATTACCGTTGCGGTAACTTTGGTAGCCTATGGCACGGCCTGCGTGATGGGGCTGGGGCTGGCGCTGGCCGGGTTGTCGCGGTTTGCGGTCTTGCGGCAGATGGCGCGGTTTTATGTCGAGGTGGTGCGCGGGGTGCCGATCATCGTGCTGCTGTTGTATGTGGCATTTGCGGCGGCACCCGCGCTGGTCAGTGCGGTGAACTGGCTGGGCGGCTGGATCGGGGCCGAGCCGTGGCGGACGCGGGATTTTCCACTGATCGCGCGGGCGGTGATTGCGCTGACGCTGGCCTATTCGGCGTTTCTGGCGGAGGTGTTCCGGGCGGGTCTGCTGTCGGTGGACAAGGGCCAGGTCGAGGCGGCGATGGCGCTGGGGCTGACCGGGTGGCAGCGGTTCCGGCTGGTGGTGTTTCCGCAGGCGTTCCGCACGATCCTGCCGCCCCTGGGCAATGATTTCGTGGCGATGGTAAAGGATTCGTCGCTGGTGTCGGTGCTGGGGGTGACGGATATCACGCAGCTGGGCAAGGTGACGGCGGCGGGGAACTTTCGCTATTTCGAGACCTATAACGTGGTGGCGCTGGTCTATCTGACGATGACGATTTCACTGTCGCTGGTGCTGCGGCGGCTGGAAGCGCGGTTGCGGCAGGAAAAGTGAGGGCCTCCGGCGGGGATATTTGGGCCAAAATGAAAGGTGTTACGATGAGCAATGTGTTGATGGCGGCTTGGGATGGTGCGTTTGGGTTGCCGCCGTTTGGGGCGATTTCGGACGCGGATTTCGGGCCGGCGTTTGATGAAGCGCTGGTTGAGGCGCGGGCGAATGTCGCGGCGATTGCCTCGGCTGAGGACGTGCCGACGTTTGGGAATGTGATCGAGGCGCTGGAAATGTCGGAGGAGGCTTTGTCGCGGGTGGCGGGGGTGTTTTACAACCTGGTAGGGGCTGACAGCACGCCCATGCGGGAGGCGTTGCAGAGCGATCTGGCACCGAAGCTGAGTGCCTTTGCATCGGAAGTGACCAACAACCGGGCCTTGTTTGGCAAGGTCGAGGTTTTGTGGCAGGGGCGGGATGGTTTGGGGCTGAGCCATGAGCAGGGGCGGGTGCTGGAGTTGTACCGGCGGATGTTCGTGCGGTCGGGGGCCTTGCTGGAGGGGGAGGCGGCGGCGCGGCTGACGGCGGTGAAGTCGCGGTTGGCGGTGCTGGGGACGAGGTTCAGCCAGAACCTGCTGGCGGATGAGCGCGAGTGGTTCATGGCCCTGTCGGAGGCTGATCTGGACGGGTTGCCGGAGTTTGTGGTGGCCAGCGCCCGGGCTGCTGGCGCGGAGAAGGCGGCGGGCGGGCCGGTGGTGACGCTGTCGCGGTCGCTGATCGTGCCGTTCTTGCAGTTTTCGCCGAGCCGCGGGTTGCGGCAGAGGGCTTATGAGGCCTGGGGGTTGCGCGGGGCGAATGGCGGAGCGACCGACAACCGGGCGATTGCGGCGGAGACTTTGGCCCTGCGGGAGGAGCGGGCGAAGTTGCTCGGCTATGCGAGTTTCGCCGATTACAAGCTGGAGCCGGAGATGGCCAAGACTCCGGCGGCGGTGCGGGGTCTGCTGATGCGGGTCTGGGAGCCGGCCAAACGGGTGGCGCTGGCGGATGCGGC
The DNA here is from genome assembly GCA_043738565.1 of Rhodobacterales bacterium. Classification (GTDB taxonomy): domain Bacteria; phylum Pseudomonadota; class Alphaproteobacteria; order Rhodobacterales; family Rhodobacteraceae; genus Stagnihabitans. The sequence continues at coordinate 7,969 of JAYUGA010000159.1, read as the reverse complement.
GGTGCTGGAGGCGATGCTGCATGGCGATGGCATTGCCGGGCCGTTGGAGCCGTGGGACTGGCGCTATTATTCGGAGAAGCGCCGCCGCGCCGAGCATGATCTGGATGAGGCGGTGTTGAAGCCGTATCTCGGGCTGGAGGCGATGCTGGGGGCGATGTTCGATTGCGCCACGCGGCTGTTCGGGCTGGAGTTCAGGCCGCTGGACGTGCCGCTGTATCATCCTGACGCGCGGGCCTGGGAAGTGTCGCGACGCGGCGAGCATGTGGCGGTGTTCATTGGCGATTATTTTGCGCGGGGGTCGAAGCGGTCTGGCGCCTGGTGTTCAGACATTCGCGGGCAGCGCAAGCTCGGGGGCAGTCAGCGACCTGTAGTGATGAATGTCTGCAACTTTGCCCAGGGCGCGCCGAGCCTGCTGTCTTATGACGATGCGCGGACGCTGTTCCATGAGTTTGGCCATGCCCTGCATCAGATGCTGTCGGATGTGACCTATGGCTTCATCGCGGGCACCAATGTGGCGCGGGATTTTGTGGAGCTGCCGTCGCAACTGTACGAGCATTGGATGGAAGTGCCGGAGGTGTTGGAGAAACACGCGCGGCATTACGAGACGGGTGCGCCGATGCCCGGCGATATGCTGAAGCGGCTCTTGGCGGCGGGGACCTATGATCAGGGGTTTGCGACGGTCGAGTTTGTGTCCTCGGCGCTGGTCGATCTGGCGTTGCACGAGGGGGTGGCTCCGGCGGACCCGATGCAGAAACAGGCGGAGGTGCTGGAGGGGCTGGGGATGCTGCGGGCGATCCGGATGCGGCATGCCAGCCCACATTTCGCGCATATTTTTTCGGGCGAAGGCTATTCCAGCGGCTATTATTCCTACATGTGGTCGGAGGTGATGGATGCCGATGCCTTCGCGGCATTCACCGAGGCGGGGGATGCGTTTGATCCGGCGGTGGCGGAGCGGCTGGAGAAGTATATCCTGTCGGCTGGAGGGTCTGAGGAGGCTGAGGTGTTGTATACGCGGTTCCGGGGGCGGATGCCGGGGGTGGAGCCGCTGTTGCTGGGGCGGGGGTTGGTGGAGACGGCGTAGAGGGGGCCAGTCCCCTCACTCACCCCCGGGATATCTATGAGCAAATGAATTGGGGGGCGGTCGTTGGGGGCCGCCCTTTTTCACGGGCGCAGGGCGCTGGGGGGTTGGCCGAAGTGGTGGCGGAAGGCACGGGACAGGGTGGAGGGGGAGGAGAAGCCGGTGCGCAGGGCAACCTCTGACAGGGGGTGGCGGGTGTCGGTGATCATGCGGCGGGCGGCCTGGAGGCGGAGGCTCAGGGCATAGGCGGCGGGGGTCATGGCGACGTTTTCGCGGAACAGGGTTTCGAGGCGTCTTGGCGAGAGGCCGATTTGTTCGGCGATCTGGGCGGCAGGTTCGGGGGTGTCGAGGTGGGAGTCCATGCGGGCGATGGCCTGGGCCACGCGGGGGTCGAGGCGGCGGCTTTGCTGGGGGGCGATCTGGGGGTCGGAGCCTTCGCGCGGTGTGGTGAGGAAGGAGGCGGCGACTTGCAGGGCCAGCGCGGGGCCGTGGCGGGCGCGGATCAGGTGCAGCATCAGGTCGCAGGCGGGGGCGGCCCCTGATGCCGTGAAGCGGGTGCGGTCGATGACATAGCGGTCGGGCAGGATTTCGATTTCGGGGTGGGCGGTGGTGAGGTCTTCGAGGTCTTCCCAATGGACGGTGGCCTTGTGACCGTTCAGGAGGCCGGCGCGGGCGAGAACCCAGGCACCGGCGTCGATGCCGCCAATGGCGGCGAAGCGTGGGGCCATGCGGGAGAGGTCGCGGATCAGGGGCTGGGTGGCGACTTCAGACTGGCGAAAACCGGCGATGATGATGAGGGCGTCGGCGCCCTCGGCCTGAGTGAGGGGGCCGGTGGTGGGCAGTTCGATGCCGCAGGTCAGGGGCGCGGGCCTGCCATCGGGGGTCACGACGCGCCAGCGGTAGGCGTCGTGGCCAAGGTGGCGGTTTGCGGAGCGCATCGGGTCGAGGGTGGAGGCGACTTCGAGGATCGAGGCTTGCGGCAGCACCAGCAGGGCCAGGGTCAGCGGTTTTGCCGATGGGGCGAAGATTGTTGCGGTTTGTGCCATGCGGATTTCGTAAATCGTCAAGCGTGCGGGCGCAAGATGGTTATGGTTGCGCCAAAGTTTGGAGGATTCCCCGATGCCCTTGGCCCTGAACCGCGAAGTCTTCATCACCTGTGCCGTGACCGGATCGGGGGGGACGCAAGATCGCTCGCCGCATGTGCCACGCTCGCCCGAGCAGATTGCCAAGTCAGCGATTGATGCGGCCAAAGCGGGGGCGGCGGTGGTGCATTGCCATGTGCGCGACCCGGAAACGGGCAAGCCGTCGCGCGATGGGGCACTGTACCGCGAAGTGACGGAGCGGATCCGGGATTCGGGCACCGATGTTGTCTTGAACCTGACGGCGGGGATGGGCGGCGATCTGCTGTTTGACGGCACCGAGAAGATGGGTGTCATGGGGCCGAAGTCCGACATGGCGGGGGCCGCCGAGCGGGTGGCGCATGTGGTGGCGTGCCGACCGGAGATTTGCACGCTCGACTGCGGCACGATGAACTTCAACGAGGCCGATTATGTGATGGTCAACACGCCCGGCATGCTGCGCGACATGGCGCGGCGGATGGTGGCGTCGGGCACGCGGATCGAGATCGAGGCGTTTGACACCGGGCATTTGTGGCTGGCGAAGGAGTTGGCGCGCGAGGGGATCATTCCTGCGCCGGTGCTGGTGCAGCTGTGCATGGGGGTGCCGTGGGGTGCACCGGATGATCTGAACACCTTCATGGCGATGGTGAATAATGTGCCTGCGGATTGGGTTTGGTCGGCCTTTGCGATCGGGCGCAATGAGATGCCCTATGTGGCGGCGGCGGTGCTGGCGGGTGGCAATGTGCGGGTCGGGCTGGAGGACAACCTGTGGCTCGACAAGGGGGTGCTGGCGACCAATGCGCAACTGGTGGAGCGGGCGGTTTCCATCATCAGCAATCTGGGCGCGCGGGTGATCACCCCGGCTGAGGTGCGGGCGAAGCTGAAGCTGGAGAAGCGGGCACCGCTATGAACCGCAAGGCAGCGATCATTGGCGGCGGAGTCATCGGCGGCGGCTGGGCGGCGCGGTTTTTGCTGAACGGCTGGGATGTCGGGGTGTTTGACCCTGATCCGGAGGCGGAGCGCAAGATTGCGACGGTCTTGGACAATGCGCGACTGGCGTTGCCTGCGCTGAGCGACGTGCCGATGCCGCCAGAGGGCAAGCTGACCTTTCACGGCACGATTGGTGAGGCGGTCGAGGGTGCGGAATATGTGCAGGAAAGCGTTTCCGAGCGGATTGACCTGAAGAAGAAGATTTATGCGCAGTTGCAGCAGGCCAATCCGGGGGTGCTGATCGGGTCTTCGACCAGCGGGTTCAAGGCGTCGGATTTGCAGGAAGGTGCGGCGGCGCCCCATAACATCATCGTCGCGCATCCGTTCAACCCGGTTTATCTGCTGCCGCTGTCAGAGATTTCGGGCTCGCCGAAGAACCCGCCGGAGGTGGTCGAAGAGACCGTGCAGATCATGAAGGACATTGGGATGTTCCCTTTGGTCCTGCGCAAGGAGATCGACGCCTTCATCGGCAACCGCTTTCTGGAAGCGGTGTGGCGCGAGGCTTTGTGGATGCTGGTCGATGACGTGGCGACCACCGAGGAGATTGACGAGGCGATCCGCATGGGCTTTGGCCTGCGCTGGGGCCAGATGGGGCTGTTCGAGACCTACCGGATTGCGGGCGGCGAGGCCGGGATGCGGCATTTCATGGCGCAGTTCGGCCCGGCGCTGAAATGGCCGTGGACCAAGCTGATGGACGTGCCGGAGTTTAATGACGCGCTGGTCGATCTGGTGGCGGATCAGTCGGATGCGCAGTCGGGGAAGTATGGGATTAGGGAGCTGGAGCGGATCCGGGACCAGAACCTGGTGGGCTTCCTGCGCAGTCTGAAGGAACGGAACTGGGGTGCCGGCCGCGTGCTGCGTGAGCATGATGAACGGCGCGCGGTGGCGTTCCATGCGGTGGTGCCGGAGGGTACGCCTTTGGTGCTGGCGCAGATGCAGGTGCTGCCGGGGTGGATTGATTACAACGGCCACATGACCGAAAGCCGCTATCTGTTTGCGGCGTCGGAGACCTGCGACGCCTTCCTGCGGCTGATCGGGGCGGGGATGGATTATGTCGCGGCGGGGCATTCGTATTACACCGCCGAAACGCATATCCTGCACCTTGGCGAGGCGAAGTTGGGCGACCGCCTGACGGGCACGTTGCAGGTGCTGGCGTCGGACGAGAAGCGGCTGCACGCGTTCATCCGCATCCTGAAGGACGGGGTGGCGGTGGCGACGGTGGAGCAGATGTGCCTGCATGTCGACATGAAGGTGGGCAAAGTCTGTGCGGCGGCACCGGAGGTTCTGGCGAAGCTGGGGCCGATTGCCGAGGCGCACCAGGCTTTGCCGCGCCCTGAAGCGGCGGGTCGGTTCACCGGCCAGCGGAGGGTGTGATGGATTTCGGGCTGAGCGAAGAACAGGCGATGATCGTCGAGACGACCCGGGCTTTTGTCGAGGCGGAGTTGTATCCGCATGAGGCGATGGTGGAGCGGTCGGGCCATCTGCCCTTGGAACTGATCCGGGAGATCCAGAAAAAGGCGATGGCGGCGGGGCTTTATGCGGCCAACATGCCTGCGGAGGTTGGTGGCGCGGGGTTGGATACGCTGTCGTGGCTGTTGTACGAGAAAGAGCTTGGCAAAGCGAATTACGCGCTGCACTGGACCGGCGTGGCGCGGCCGTCGAACATCCTGCTGGCGGGCAATGCCGAGCAGCGCGAACGTTATCTGATGCCCTGCATCCGCGGCGAGACCTGGGATTGTCTGGCGATGACCGAACCCGGCGCCGGGTCGGATCTGCGGGGTATGAAAGCCAGTGCGCGGCAGGATGGTGATGACTGGGTGCTGAACGGGACCAAGCATTTCATCAGCCATGCCGATCTCGCCGGGTTTGCGATCGTGTTTGTCGCCACCGGCGAGGAGGACACGCCGCGCGGGCCGAAGAAGAAGATCACGGCGTTTTTTGTCGACAAGGGCACCAGGGGTTACACCGTGCGCAACGGCTACCGCAACGTCTCGCATCGCGGCTACACCAATTCGGTGCTGGAGTTCGACGACTGCCGGCTGAACCAGCGGCAGATATTGGGCGAGGTCCACAAGGGGTTCGAAGTGGCGAATTCCTGGCTGGGGGCGACCCGGTTGCAGGTGGCCTCGACCTGCCTCGGTCGGGCGGAGCGGGCCTTGGGGCATGCATTGTCTTATGCGGCGGAACGCAAACAGTTCGGCCAGCAGATCGGCAAGTTCCAGGGGATTTCGTTCAAGCTCGCGGATATGGCGATGGAGCTGAAGGCGGCGGAACTGCTGACGCGAGAAGCGGCGTGGAAATATGATCAGGGCACGGTGACCGAGGCCGACATGTCGATGGCCAAGCTGAAGGCGACCGAAGTGCTGGCGATGGTGGCGGATGAGGCGATCCAGATCCACGGCGGCATGGGGCTGATGGAAGAACTGCCACTGGAACGCATCTGGCGCGATGCGCGGGTGGAACGGATCTGGGAAGGCACCAGCGAGATTCAGCGCCACATCATCAGCCGCGAATTGTTGCGGCCGCTGGGGGCGTGATCGTCGGTCCGGGGGCCAGCCCCCGGACCCCCGGGATATTTAGGGACAGATAATGGTAACGAAATGTTAATCTTGATTCGGAATACTGATTGCGCCGAACAGGGAGGGATCCCGATGACGGTGACGGGTAATGCCCTGCCTCGACTACTCATCGGGGCAGGGAGCCTGTCCTTCCCGATTATCTGTCCGCAAATATCCTCGGGGGTCCGGGGGTGGAAAACCCCCGGCGCTGGTCACGGGGCCGGAGGTCGCAATTGAAGGACCTGGGTCGGCTTCTGAGACCAAAGAGCATTGCCGTTCTGGGCGCGGGCTGGGCACGCAATGTCATCGAGCAATGCGGCAAGATGGGGTTTGCCGGACCGGTCTGGCCGGTGCATCCGACGAAGGCCGAGATTGGCGGGTTGAAGGCTTATGCTGCGCTGACCGATCTGCCGGGGGTGCCGGATGCGGTGTTCATCGGGGTTAACCGCTTTGTGGCGATTGAGGTTGTCCGGGAACTGGCGGCGATGGGGGCGGGGGGGGCGATCTGCTTCGCCTCTGGCTGGACCGAGGCGGGGGAGCCGGAGTTGCAGGCGCGGCTGGTGGCGGCAGCGGGGGACATGCCGATCCTCGGGCCGAATTGCTACGGGGTGATCAATTACCTCGACGGGGCGCTGTTATGGCCGGATCAGCATGGCGGGGTTCGGGTGGACCGGGGCGTGGCGCTGGTCAGCCAGTCGTCCAACATCGTGATCAATCTGGGCATGCAACAGCGGGCTTTGCCGGTGGCTTATGTGGCCTGTCTGGGCAATGCGGCGGTGGTGGGGTTGGCGGAGCTGGCGGGGGCGTTGCTGGAGGATCCGCGCGTAACGGCGCTGGGGCTGTATATCGAGGGCATTGATGATGCCGCGGGGTTTGCGGCCTTGGCGCAGGCGGCGCGGGCTGCGGGCAAGGGGGTGGTCTGCATCAAGTCGGGCAAGACCGAGTTGAGCCGGGCGGCGGCGGCGTCGCATACCGCTTCGCTGGCGGGGGGCGGGGCGGCGTCGAGTGCGTTCCTGCGGCAGATTGGGGTGGCGGAGGTCAATACCCCGTCGGAGCTGATCGAGACGTTGAAGATATTCCATGTGCATGGGCCGCAACTCGGGCGGCGGTTGTGTTCGCTGTCCTGTTCGGGCGGCGAGGCGGGGTTGGTGGCGGATCTGGCGGCACCTTACGGAATCGACTTTCCGCCGGTGCCTGAGGTTACACGGGCGCGGTTGTTTGACGTGCTTGGGTCGATCCCCACGATTTCCAATCCGCTGGACTATCACACCTTCATCTGGGGCGACGGGCCGAAGACCACGGAAGTGTTTACGGCGATGTTGGAGGCCTATGATGCGGGCATTTACATCATCGACACGCCGCGCACCGACCGCTGTTCGGATGCCTGGTATGAGCCGGCGCTGGAGGCGATCGTGACGGCGCAGCGGGTGACGGGGAAGATTGCGTTCCCGGTTGCCTCGATGGCGGAGAATTTCGGCGAGGAGCGGGCGGCGCGGATGCTGGAGCAGGGCGTTTGTGCATTGCTGGGGCTGGAGACCGGGTTGGCGGCGATCAAGGCAGCGCAGGTTGCGGCGGGGGTTGCGGGCTGGCGACCTGTGGCCACGCTGGGTGAGCGCGAGACGGTGATGCTGTCGGAGGTGGCGGCGAAGGGACTGTTGGCCGAGGCGGGGGTGGCGGTGCCGCGGGGGGTGACGGAGGCCTCGCTGGCGGACTTGTCGGTGGTGGGGTTGCAGCCGCCCTACGCCTTGAAGGGGTTGGGGTTTGCGCACAAGACCGAGGCGGGGGCGGTCAGGCTGGGGCTTTCTTCGCTGGATGGACAGGCGGAGATGACAGGGGCGGCGGGCTATCTGGTGGAGGAGATGGTGACGGGGGCGGTGGCGGAGGTGCTCTTGGGGCTGCGGCGTGATCCGGTGTATGGGGTGTCGTTGACGCTGGGCATGGGTGGGGTCGCGGCGGAGGTTCTGGCGGACACGGTGACACTGATCCTGCCGGTGACGGAGGATGAGGTGCTGGGGGCGATGAGGCGGTTGCGGTTGTGGCCGTTGCTGGACGGCTATCGCGGGCGGGCGCGCGCGGATATGGCGGCGGTGGCGACGATGGCGGTGCGGTTGGGGGAATGGATGATAGGCGATGACCGTCTGGAGGAGATCGAGATCAATCCGGTGCTGGTCAAAGCGCAGGGTGCGGTGGCGGTGGATGCATTGATCAGGAGGGCTGTGTGATGG
>JAYUGA010000158.1:0-1754 GCA_043738565.1 Rhodobacterales bacterium | reverse complement strand
AAATCCTAAGCTGACAATGGGGTCAAAATTGGATGCCGATAGCGGGTCAGTATTGCATGCTGATTGACAGGATATGATTGCAACAGACCGCCCTTGTTTCAGGATGGCCCGCCATGACCCCTCTGCTCCCTGCCGAAGCCTTTGCCCGGTTCGCCGCCGGCCTTGCGGGCGAAACCCGGATCGCCGACCTGGCCGCCGGAGTGATCGGCGAGGGCATCGATCTTCCCGGCCCGTTTGGCACGCGCAAACTGATCTATGCCGATTACATCGCCTCGGGCCGGGCGCTGGTCCAGATCGAGCGGTTCGCGATGGACCATATCCTGCCCTATTATGCCAACAGCCATACCGAAGCTTCGTTCTGCGGGGCGCTGATGACCGGGCTGCGGCGCGAAGCCCGCGCCACCATTGCCCGTCTGTGCGGTGGCGATGACAGTTTCGCCACCGTCTTCGCAGGCTCTGGTGCCACGGCGGGTCTGAACCGGCTGGTGGCGCTGTTCGGGGTTCCCGAAGCGGTGCAATCGGGGCGCGGCGCGGTGGTGTTCATCGGGCCTTACGAGCACCATTCCAACATCCTGCCGTGGCGCGAAAGCGGCGCCCAGGTCGTCGAGATCGCCGAGGCACCGACCGGCGGGCCGGATTTGCCCGGATTGGCGGCGGCTTTGCTGGCGGTGGCTCCGGGCGCGCTGACAATTGGGGCGTTTTCGGCGATGTCCAATGTCACCGGCATCGTCACCGATCCCGATCCGGTGACCCGCCTCTTGAAACGCCACGGCGCCCTTGCGGTCTGGGATTACGCGGGCGGCGGCCCCTATCTGGCGATCGACATGCAGCCGGGCACTGACATCGAAAAGGATGCGGTGGTGGTGTCGCCGCACAAATTTCTCGGCGGGCCGGGGGCTTCGGGCATCCTGATCGTCCGCAAGGCCACCGTGCTGCGCGACCGCCCGGTCCATCCCGGCGGCGGCACGGTGCGCTTCGTCTCGCCCTGGGCACATGACTATGCGCTCGACCTCTCGGTCCGCGAAGAGGCCGGCACCCCGAATGTCATCGGCGACATCCGCGCCGCGCTCGGCTTTCTGGTGAAGGCCGCGATTGGCCAGGATTTCATGGACAGCCGCCACGCGGCGTTGCGGCAGCGTGCCGTGCAGGTCTGGTCGGCCAATCCGCGGATCGAGATCATGGGCAACGACCGCGCCACCCACCGTCTGCCGGTGTTTTCGCTGCGGATCCGCGATGGCCGGGGCGGCATGATCCATCAGCAATTGTTCACCCGGATGCTGTCGGATTGCCACGGCATTCAGGCGCGCGGCGGCTGCGCCTGCGCCGGGCCCTACGCCCACCGCCTGCTGGGCATCGGCGCGGCGCAGTCCAACGCCCTGCGCAGCGAAATCCTGTCGGGTCAGGAGACCTCGAAGCCGGGCTGGACCCGGCTCAACCTCAGCGCGTTGGCCGATGATCGCAAGGCCGATTTCATCATCGGCGCGGTCGACGCGCTGGCCGCCAACCCCCATCCGATGATCGACGCCTACCGCTGCGACGGGTCCAACGCCCATTTCATGCTGCGGAACCTTGCGGCCTGAGTTGGTCGATGCCCGAAACGCTAAAAACCTCCCGTCGGGAGGCTTTTGGTTACTGTCATTTCTTTCACAGAGACGACGCTTTTTTCTAGGTTTGGCGGTGACCTACTCTCCCGCGTCTTAAGACGGAGTACCATTGGCGTAGGCGCACTTAACTGCCGAGTTCGGGATGGGATC
>JAYUGA010000157.1:0-5165 GCA_043738565.1 Rhodobacterales bacterium | reverse complement strand
GGGCAGCAAGACCCCCTTGCAGGCGATGAAGGACTGGCACAAACTCAAACCGGAGTTGTTCAGAAAACAGCCATACTTCCTGCCGGGATGTGACAGTTAACATCCCCCTAACAAAATTCCCCTTCCCCAACCAAATCAACCCCTTACCCGACAGTCCAGATCTGGACGCCCCGCTCCCCCTTGCCCTGCGCCCCAATTCCCCCCATCCTGCCCCCTGAAAAGGAGGCCCCGATGGCCCTGACCTACGCTGCCCTGACCCGCCGGACCATCCGTGCCGTCGCCCCCGCCGCCTTCCTGCCTACCCCCGGTCTGGCCGAGGAAGCCCGCCCGCAAACCTGGGCCCAGCCGGTCCCTCTGGAGGGCGCTCTCAAGCTCTACCAGATTACCCCGACCCTATATCGCTCCGCCCAGCCCACCGCCGAAGGCTTCCACAAACTCGCCACCCTCGGCATCAAATCCATCATCTCCTTGCGCCAGACTGTGAACGACACCCCGCTTGCCGCGGGCACCGGCCTGACCCTGACCCGCATCCCGATGAAATCCCGCTACGTCGCCGAGAAAAATGGCGCAAAAGTCGTGGCCGTCATGCAGGCGCTCTATACCGGGCTGAGCCAGGGCCCGACCCTGATCCACTGCCACCACGGTGCCGACCGCACCGGCCTGATCGCCGCCCTCTACCGGGTGCTGGACGAGGGCTGGAGCCGCGAAGAGGCGCTGCGCGAGCTGAACTCCGGCGGCTACGGGTTCCATTCCATGTGGGCCAACATCCCGCGCTACCTGAGCTGTGCCGATCTGACCGCCCTCAAGTCCCGCATCGCGACATGACCCTGCCGGCTGCATACCGCCGCTGGCAGGCCGACCGCCTTGAGGCACTGACCGCCGAGGATGGCTGGCTGAACCTGACCGACCGCGTCGAAATTACGCCCGGCCCGCAGACGGTGGGCAGCGCCGCGGACAATGCCCTGATCCTCGCCAGCGGTCCTGCCCATCTGGGAACCCTGCTGCCCGGCTATCAGTTCCAGTCGCCCGGCGGTCTGCCGCAGCCCTTTCACGCTACCGCAGGCAACCCCCAACTCCAGGTCCCGCCGTTTCTTTTGGAGATTCACACCGTGGGCGACGCACCCGCCCTGCGCGTCCGCGACCTGACCCTGCCGCGCCACGCCGACCTCAAATACTTCGCCTACGATCCCACCTGGAACATCCGCGCCGATTGGGAAGCGCTGGAATCCCCGCAGCCGCAAAGCATCGACCAAAAGGGCGGTGCCCCCACCACCGTCACCCTGACCCACCGCGCCCATTGCAGCCGCGACGGCCAGAACATCATCCTCTTGGCAACCCATTGGAAATCCGCCCTGCCGATGTTCGTGATCCGCGATGCGACCTCGGGCCGCGAAACCTATGCCGCCTCGCGCTTTCTGATCGGCGAGGACATGACCGGCACTGCCATCACCCTGGATTTCAACAAGGCGTACAGCCCACCCTGCGCCTTTACCGATTTCGCAATCTGCCCGCTGCCACCCCGGCAGAATATCCTGCCATTCCGGGTCGAGGCGGGCGAGTGCGCGCCGTGAATCCGCTTGCATCGCCGCCCCAGCGGCCTAAGTAGGGCGCGCAGGACAGAGGGTGCCATGACCTATAAAATCGCCATTCTGGGGGCCTCTGGCTATACCGGCGCAGAGCTTGTCCGCCTGATCGCCAGCCATCCCCATCTGGAAATCACCGCCCTGTCCGCCGACCGCAAGTCCGGTATGGCGATGGCAGAGGTCTTTCCCTTCCTGCGCCATCTGACCCTGCCCATGCTGCAAAAGATCGAGGACATCGACTTTTCCCAAGTGGACCTGTGCTTTTGCGCCCTGCCGCATGGCACCACGCAAGCGGTGATCGCCGCCCTGCCGCGCAGCCTCAAAATCGTGGACCTGTCCGCCGATTTCCGGCTGCGCGACCCCGAGGCTTACGCCAAATGGTATGGCCAGCCCCACACCCAGCCCGCCTTGCAGGCCGAGGCGGTCTATGGCCTGACCGAGTTCTACCGCACCGACATCGCCGGCGCCCGCCTTGTCGCGGGCACCGGCTGCAATGCCGCCGCCGGGCAGTTCGCCCTGCTGCCGCTGATCGCCAAAGCCGTCATCGACCTGGACAGCATCGTGATCGACCTCAAGGCCGGGGTCAGCGGGGCAGGGCGCTCGGCCAAGGAAAACCTGCTGCATGCCGAACTGTCCGGCGGCACCCACCCCTATTCCGCAGGCGGCAAGCACCGCCATCTGGGCGAATTCGATCAGGAGTTTTCCCGGACCGCGGGCCGCCCGGTGCAGGTGCAGTTCACGCCGCACCTGCTGCCGATGAACCGCGGCATCCTTGCCACCGTCTACGTCAAGGGCGACCCGGCGCTGGTCCACCAGACCATGGCTGACGCCTATGCCGCCGAGCCCTTCGTGCATGTCCTGCCCTTCGGCCAGCTTCCCTCCACCCGTGACATCGGCGGCTCGAACCATTGTCATATCGGCGTGATCGGCGACCGCATTGCAGGGCGCGCGGTTGTCGTTGCGGTATTGGACAACCTGAACAAAGGCTCCTCGGGTCAGGCGTTGCAGAATGCCAACCTGATGCTGGGCTTGCCAGAAACGACGGGCCTTCTGGCGGCCCCGATCTTTCCATGAGGCCGGATTCTTCTATGGGGGCGACATGGCAGGTCTGAAAGGCCTCAAGAAAACCCGGCGCATCCAGATCATCGCGCTGGCCTTCGTGGCGCTGGCGCTGTCCACCGCGCTGATCGGCTATGCGATGAGCGACGGCATCAACTACTTCCGCTCGCCCACGCAAGTTGCCACCGAACCGCCGCGCCCCGGCGAGGTGTTCCGCATCGGTGGTCTGGTCGAGGCCGGATCGCTGGTGCGCGACCAGGGCAACACCATCACCTTCCGCGTGACCGACACCAAAACCACAGTCCCGGTCCGCTACACCGGCGTCCTGCCTGACCTCTTTGCCGAAGGCGCGGGCATGGTGGGGCTGGGACAGATGCAGGACGGCACCTTCATCGCCAGCGAAATCCTTGCCAAACATGACGAGAAATACATGCCCAAGGAAGTCATCGACGCCCTGAAAGCGCAGGGCGTCTACAAGCAGGACACAGCGCCCGGTAGCTGAGTACGCTCGCTTTGCATCAGATTAACCGATTGGCGACAGATTTGCCCGCAAGGCAACCCTGAGGCCATCCGATGCAAACCGTCCGCCAAATCGCCGAAGACATCGTCGCCCGTGAAGGCGGCTTTGTGAATGACCCCGCCGATCCCGGTGGGGCCACCAACTACGGCGTCACGCTGGGCACCTTGCGGGCGCTGCGCCAGGACATCAACCACGACGGCACGGTTGACGTCGCCGATGTCAGGGGCCTGACCCGCGCCGAGGCCGTCGCCATCTTCCTGCGCCACTACTACGAACGCCCCGGCATCGCGCAACTGCCGCCCGAAGTGCAGCCCGCCCTCTTTGACATGTATGTCAACGCCGGGTCCAACGCGGTCAAAGTCCTGCAACGGCTGCTGGCCCGTGCGGGTTTCCCCGGTCCGGAGGATGGCATCCTCGGCCCCGTCACCGGCGCGGCAGCCAGGGCGATGGCTCCCGACGCGCTCAACAACGCCTATGGCATCGCCCGGCGCGATTATTACTACGCCTTGGCCGATGCCCGCCCGTCCAGCCGCAAATACGCCGCCCGGCGCGACGGCGGCAAAGGCGGCTGGATCTTGCGGGCCGAGGCGTTTTTGCCAAAGGCCCTTTGGCTGACCGACGCACAGCACAAGGCCCGCGTCGACCCCTGGAACCTCTGAAAGGAAATGGAAATGGAAATGGCCAGTATCGTGAACGCCGTCAGCACCGCCGTGCAGGACATCGCAGCAGGGCAGGGCGGCGCACCCGTGCCGCAATACGTGCCCACCACGCCGCAGGGCAAACGCGGCTATGACCAGTTGATCAACGCATTGAACCGGCTGCCGCGCCCGCTGATGGCGCTGGGTTCGCTGGCGATCTTTGTCGTCGCGGGCTTTGACCCTGCGTGGTTCGAGACCCAGATGCAGACCCTTGCCGCCATGCCGCAGCCGATGTGGTGGCTTCTCGGCGCGGTGATCACCATGTTCTTCGGCGGACGCGAGGCGTTTTACATCCGCCAGAACGCTTCCGGCAAACCCGCCGCCCCCAAAGCCTGAAACCGGCTTTCATCAAGCCTCAAGGGGCTTTCTTCACGCCCGCGAAGAAAGCCCCTCCGGCTTGAGACGCGTTGCGCTCTCCTTGACCTCTGCCGCCTGCTCTGGCATCCCCACGCCCATGAGACAGGATTTGATCAGATGAACCTTTTTGCCGACATCCGCAGCCTTGTCGTCGCCGAACTGACCGCGATGACCGCCGAAGGCACCCTGCCTGCGGGCCTCGATTTCGCCAATGTCGCTGTCGAGCCACCCCGCGACGAAGCACATGGCGACATGGCGACCAATGCCGCGATGGTCCTGGCCAAACCCGCAGGCCAGCCGCCGCGCGTCATCGCCGATGCCCTCGCCGCCCGCCTTGGCCGCGACCCCCGTATTTCCGAGGCGTCCGTCGCCGGGCCCGGTTTCCTGAACCTGCGCCTGTCCAACGTGGTCTGGCAGGGCGTCGTCAAGGCCGCGCTGTCCGAAGGGGCAAACTTTGGCCGCTCCACCCTTGGCAACGGCGCGAAAGTGAACGTCGAATTCGTCTCGGCCAACCCCACCGGCCCGATGCATGTCGGCCATGTGCGCGGCGCGGTCGTCGGCGATGCTTTGGCGCGGCTCCTGGCGTTCGCGGGCTGGAACGTCACCCGCGAATATTACATCAACGACGGCGGCGCTCAGGTCGATGTGCTGGCCCGCTCGGCATACGAACGCTACCGCGAGGCCAACGGTCTGGAGCCCGCCATCCGCGAGGGTCTTTATCCCGGCGACTACCTGATCCCGGTCGGCGAGGCGCTGAAGGCCAAATACGGCGCCACCCTCTTGGATCAGCCCGAACAGGTCTGGCTGGCCGATCTGCGCGACTTTGCATCCGCCATGATGATGCAGGAAATTCGCAACGATCTGGCGCAGTTGGGCGTCCAGATGGATGTGTTCTCCTCGGAAAAAGCGCTCTACGGCACCGGCAAGATCGAAGCCGCGATTGACGCG
>JAYUGA010000156.1:0-13705 GCA_043738565.1 Rhodobacterales bacterium | reverse complement strand
ACCACATGGAGTTGTACCTGCAATTCGCGGCAAGCCAGCCGATTACCTTGTTCAAATACTGGAACCTGTGGGGCAAGGCGCTGATCGGGGCGCAGTGGCTGTTTACCGGCAAGGGTCTGGGGGCGAGCAACCAGTTCGAGGCCTGTGCCTTCATCCGGTCGAAAGCCGGGGTCGAATACCCGGATATTCAGTATCACTTTCTGCCGCTTGCGGTGCGCTATGACGGCAAGATTGCGGCGGCGGGCCACGGCTTTCAGGCGCATGTCGGGCCGATGCGGTCGAAGTCGCGCGGGTCGGTGAGGTTGCGGTCGGCGGATCCCAAAGCTGCTCCGGTGATCCGGTTCAATTATATGTCCGAGGCGTCGGACTGGGAGGATTTCCGGGCCTGCATCCGGCTGACCCGTGAGATTTTCGGGCAAGAAGCGTTCAAGCCTTATGTGAAAAGCGAGATCCAGCCGGGGGTGGCGGTGCAGACGGATGATCAGTTGGACGGCTTCATCCGGGAACATGCGGAAAGCGCCTATCACCCGTGCGGGACGGCGCGGATGGGGCGGCGGGATGATCCGATGGCGGTGGTGGACCCGGAGTGCCGGGTGATCGGGGTCGCGGGGCTAAGGGTGGCCGACAGCTCGATTTTCCCGCAGGTGACGAATGGCAATCTGAACGGGCCGTCGATCATGGTGGGGGAAAGGGCGGCGGATCATATTCTGGGCCGTGGCATGCTGGCGCGGTCCAATCAGGAACCGTGGATCAACCCGGACTGGCGGACGCGGCAGCGGTAGCAGGATCAAGCGGGCGGATCAGGCGTTTTCGCGGCCTTGCGCCGGGGTTTGGCGGGCGCAGCTGTTTGTCGCCCACGGCATGGGTTTTCAGGTGCAGGAACACGGCGCCCAGGCGGGTCAGCTCCATTTGTGGAAGATGAACCAGGTGCCGAGGGCGATGACCTCCTGGATCGTCTTGAGCTGGGCGGCGCTGAAATCGCCATAGCCGATGCGGTTGGTCGGCACTTGCAGGATGTATTCAAACAACGCGACGCCCCGGGCGATGGCGATGGCGACGACCAGCGAGGTCGCCGTGAACTTGAGGCGGCCATACCAGGCGACGATCATGAAGATGTTGGAACCGATCAGCAGCAGGATGGTCAGGACGGGGACGGGAATGGCGGGCATGGCGACGTTTGGTGTTGGGATGGGGACAGATCGCGCTGCGGGGCGGGATCGGCCATCGGGCTGCGGTTTATTTCGCTTTATGCGGGTTTGCGGCCTGTCTATGGTCACGGAAAAGCCGAGGTTTTTGAAAGGCCGGGGGGACGGGGGCGGATGGATGTTCTGCAAGAGCTGGAGAACCGCCGCGATGCGGCACGGGCGGGCGGCGGGGTGCGGCGGGTCGAGGCGCAGCATCAGAAGGGCAAGCTGACCGCGCGGGAGCGGGTGGAATTGCTGCTGGACGAGGGTTCCTTTGAGGAATTCGACATGTTCGTGGCGCATCGCTGCACCGATTTCGGGATGGCGGCGGACCGGCCTGCAGGCGACGGCGTGGTGACGGGCTGGGGCACCGTGAACGGGCGGCAGATCTATGTCTATGCCCAGGATTTCACGGTGTTCGGCGGGTCTTTGTCTGAGACCCACGCCGGGAAAATCTGCAAGATCATGGACATGGCGATTCAGAACGGGGCGCCGGTGATTGGCATTGCGGATTCGGGGGGGGCGCGGATTCAGGAAGGGGTGGCCTCGCTGGCCGGCTATGCCGAGGTGTTTCAGCGCAATATCCTGGCCTCGGGCGTGGTGCCGCAGATTTCGCTGATCATGGGGCCTTGTGCGGGGGGGGCGGTGTATTCTCCGGCGATGACGGATTTCATCTTCATGGTGAAGGACAGTTCCTACATGTTCGTCACCGGGCCGGATGTGGTGAAAACGGTCACGAATGAAGTGGTGACGGCGGAGGAGCTGGGGGGGGCGGCGACGCATACGCGGAAATCCAGCGTCGCGGACGGGGCTTATGAGAATGATGTGGAAATGCTGTCGGAGGCGCGGCGGCTGATCGATTTTCTGCCACTGAACAACCGGCAGAAAGCGCCGGTGCGGCCGTTTTTCGACGATCCGGCGCGGATCGAGATGTCTTTGGATACGCTGATCCCCGATAATCCGAACCAGCCTTATGACATGAAGGAACTGGTGACGAAGATTGCCGACGAGGGCGATTTCTTTGAGATACAGCGCGAGTTTGCCGGGAATATCGTGACCGGGTTCATCCGGATCGAAGGGCAGACGGTGGGGGTGGTGGCCAATCAGCCCACGGTTCTGGCGGGCTGTCTGGACATTGACGCGAGCCGCAAGGCGGCGCGGTTCGTGCGGTTCTGCGATGCGTTTGAAATTCCGATCCTGACGCTGGTCGATGTGCCGGGCTTCCTGCCGGGGGTTTCGCAGGAACTGGGCGGGGTGATCAAGCATGGCGCCAAGCTCTTGTTCGCCTATGGCGAGGCGACGGTGCCGAAGGTGACGGTGATCACGCGGAAAGCCTATGGCGGGGCGTATGACGTGATGGCGTCCAAGCATTTGCGTGGCGATTTCAACTATGCCTGGCCCACGGCAGAGATTGCGGTGATGGGGGCGCGCGGGGCGGTGGAAATCCTGTATCGCAGCGAGTTGGGCGACTGCGACAAGATCGCGGACCGGGTCAAGGACTATGAGGCACGCTTTGCCAATCCGTTCGTGGCGGCGGAGAGGGGGTTTATCGACGAGGTGATCATGCCGCATTCGACGCGCAAGCGGGTGGCGCGTGCGTTTGCGTCACTGCGCGGCAAGAAGCTGGTCAACCCCTGGAAGAAGCATGACAATATTCCGTTGTGATCGTGGCAAAGGCCGGGGGATTTCACATCCCCCGGACCCCCTGTGGGATATTTGTGAGCAAATGAATGGGGGGAGATGTGGAAGAAGTGATTGAGATGCCGTCGGGGCAGAAGGTGACTCTGCTGGATGTGATCACAAACGCAGCGGGATCCGATGGGCTGACCGAGCGGTTCCGCTTTCTCGCCCCGGCGATTGCGCGGGATGGTGGGACGGTGACTGCGGAAGTGGCGGGGAAGGATATGGACTGGCTGTGTCAGAACTATGCCTTGCCGCGGATTGCCAATACCGGGCCGCAGCCGGGGCAGATCGTGATTTCGATGTCGGATATGGAGGTGCCCTTTGGCGAGAGCGCCCCGCAAGCGACCCAGTTTTTCAATGCTTATTCCATCGCCGACGGGAAATGCGTATGGGATATGTTTTGATCGTGCGGGGTGCCACATGCTGAAACATCGCGGCTTTCCAGGGCGGCTGCCGGGCACGGATTTCCAGTTCGTGATCCGCCGCGCCAATCTGAAGACGGGGGCGACCAAGATCGTGCGGCGCGAACGCTACAAGGATCGCAACCCGGCGGACCGGCGGGCGGATGCCGGGTTCATGGCGGCGCTGTGGGCCTGCTTTGGCGAGGAGCCGTTCGAGCGTGGCAATCTGGACGCCGGGCGGCTGGGCTGGTTGTTCGGGCGCGAGGTGGTGCCGGCGGAAGACCCGTTTGACCCGGCGAGTTATGCGGCGATGCTGCGGATTGATGTGAAACGGGCCGAGGCCGCGTTCCCGGAGGTGTTTGCGGCGGATGCGGTGCCGCTGGCAATGGACGATGACGACGACAGGGACGACTAGGCATGCTTCCGCGCAAGCCCTTGGCGAATTGGCAGAATTCAGCGCATGATGGAAATCGGCGCGCAATGTCATTTGCTTCGGCCTGCGGCTTGGGGGAGGCTGGGCCACGGGCGGCGGATCGCAGACTTGCCGCCCCTGTCTGCAAGGACATCTGTCTAGACTGTTACCCTTCCCTTCCCCTTTGGCCCGGCCCCTTGCGGGTCGGGTCGCCTTTGCGCGCCACGAGGCGTGTTTCCGAAAATTTTTGCCGAGCCGGGATTTTCCGCTTCTCCGCCACACCGATTGGTTTAGAGTCGACGACAATAACAACCCTTGAACGAGGCAGTCTCTCATGTACAATACTCTTGCACTTCTGGTTTCGGTGTCTTTCGGCGTTGCCGCCTGCACCGGCCAACCGATCAATTCGAACTGTACGGCACTGGGTGCCGTCGGTGGTGCGGCGCTGGGTGCCGCGACCAACAACAACCTTGCCCAAAGCGCGATTGCGGGCGGCGTACTGGGTGCACTCGCAGGCGACCAAGGGTATTGCCGCTAAGGCGAAGCTGCGGCTTTCTGCCGATCTGGCAGCGCATTTCAGGACCATCCGGGGTAAAACCCGGATGGTCTTTTTCTTGGTGCGCCCCGCAGAGGGTGCCGGGGCCGTCTGGGGGGGCAGATGTTCAAGAAGATCCTGATTGCCAATCGCGGCGAGATTGCGTGTCGTGTGATCAAGACCGCGCGCAAGATGGGGATTGCGACGGTGGCGGTATATTCCGACGCCGACCGGGGTGCGCTGCATGTGAAGATGGCGGATGAGGCGGTGCATATCGGGCCGTCGCCTGCGGCGCAGTCGTATTTGCAGGTGGAGCGGATTCTGGCGGCGGTGCAGGCGACCGGGGCGCAGGCGGTGCATCCGGGCTATGGGTTTTTGAGCGAGAACCGCGGGTTTGCGGCGGCGCTGGAGGCGGCGGGGGTGGTGTTCATCGGGCCTCCGAGCAGCGCGATCGAGGCGATGGGCGACAAGATTACCGCGAAGAAGCTGGCGCTGGCGGCGGGGGTTTCGACGGTGCCGGGGTTCATGGGGATCATCGCGGACGCGGCGGAGGCGGTGCGGGTTGCGGGCGAGGTCGGCTATCCGGTGATGATCAAGGCCAGCGCCGGGGGCGGTGGCAAGGGGATGCGGATCGCCCATCGGGAAGAGGATGTTCGCGAGGGGTTTCAGTCGTCGCGCAATGAGGCGGCGGCGAGTTTTGGCGATGACCGGATATTCATTGAAAAGTTTGTGACCCAGCCGCGGCATATCGAGATTCAGGTGCTGGCGGACGGGCATGGCAATTGCGTCTATCTGCACGAGCGGGAATGTTCGATCCAGCGGCGGAACCAGAAGGTGATCGAGGAAGCGCCCTCGCCGTTTCTGGACGAGGGCACGCGGGCCGCGATGGGCGAGCAGGCTTGTGCGCTGGCGCGAGCTGTCGGTTATACCAGTGCGGGGACGGTGGAGTTCATCGTCGATGCGGCACGGCGGTTCTACTTTCTGGAGATGAACACGCGGTTGCAGGTCGAGCATCCGGTGACGGAGTTGATTACCGGCGTCGATATTGTGGAACAGATGATCCGGGTGGCGGATGGGCAGGCTTTGCCGTTCAAGCAGGCGGATCTGAAGATCAATGGCTGGGCGATGGAGAGCCGGCTTTATGCAGAAGATCCGTATCGCGGGTTTTTGCCCTCGATTGGCCGGCTGACGCGGTACCGGCCGCCGGCGGAGGGGGTGACGGAGCGGGGCGGGGTGGTCAGGAACGACACCGGCGTCTTTGAGGGCGGCGAGATCTCGATGTTTTACGACCCGATGATTGCCAAGCTGTGTACGTGGGGGAAAACCCGGGCGGCGGCGATAGACGAGATGCGGCTGGCGCTGGATAGGTTCGAGGTCGAGGGGATTGGCCATAACCTGCCCTTTGTCAGCGCGGTGATGGACCATCCGCGCTTTGTGGCGGGGGAAATTACGACGGCGTTCATTGCCGAGGAATATCCGGAGGGGTTCAAGGGCGCGGTGCTGGACGCTGACGGCTTGCGCCGGGTTGCGGCGGCGGCGGCGGCGATGAACCGGGTGGCGGAGATCCGGCGCACGCGGATTTCGGGCACGATGGACAATCACAAGCGCAAGGTCGGCGATGCCTGGGTGGTCGAATTGCAGGGTCAGGCATACGCCGTGACGATCGCGGCGGATCATGACGGGTCAACGGTGGCCTTTGCCGATGGGGCGCAGGTCAGGGTCAGCAGCGACTGGCAACCGGGGCAGGTTCTGGCGCGGCTGGAGGTGGACGGAGCGGCATTGGTGATGAAGATTGCCAAGATCCCGATGGGGTTCCGGGTGCGCTTGCGCGGGGCGGATTTGAAGGTCTTCGTGCGCAGCCCCAGGGCTGCCGAACTGGCGAAACTGATGCTGGACAAGTTGCCGCCGGACACCTCGCGTCTGCTGTTGTGTCCGATGCCGGGGCTGCTGGTGCGGCTGCATGTGGCCGAGGGCGACGAGGTGCAGGAGGGTCAGGCCCTGGCCACGATTGAGGCAATGAAGATGGAGAATATCCTGAAGGCCGAGCGACGCGGCGTGGTCAAGGCGGTTCGGGCGGCAGCGGGGGACAGCATGAAGGTCGATGCCGTGATCCTGGAGTTTGAATAGGCGATGGATCTGACCCTGCATCTGGGGGCGCACCGGACCGGCTCGACAGCGATTGAAAAGACGCTGCTGGCAAGCCGGGATGCTTTGCGTGGCGCAGGAGTGGCGATCTGGCCGAATGAAAAACTCAGGCAAATCAAGAGCTTTGGCGGGGTGGGCGATGGCAGGAACGGCCCGGCGGCGCGGCAAAGGTTTTGCGCGACCTGGGATGAGGTTCGTCAGACGCGGCTGGTGATCTGCGAAGAGAACATGTTGGGCACCATGCAAGACAATATCGAGAAAGCTGCGTTTTACCCCGATGTTGCGGTGCGGATGGCGCGATATCGGGAGTTCCTTCCGGCTGCGGTGAGCCGGATCGGGATCGGGATCCGGGAGTATGCGGGGTTCTGGACCTCGTGCTATGCCTATGTGCTGGGGCGGATGGCGCTGCCGCCATTGCGGGCGGTGGGCGGGCGGGGGTGGTGCGATCTGATCGGCGAGTTGCGGGGGGTGTTTCCAAAGGCCGAGATTGTGGTCTGGACCTTGGAGGATGTGAAGGCCGATCTGGCCGGGGTTGCGGGTCGGCTGGCCGGGGTGCCTTTTGGCGGGCTGCTGCCGGTAACGCGGACGGTGAATGCGGCGCCGGATGCGGCGTACATTCCGGCGATGCTGGCCCTGCGGGCGCGGCAGCCGATGATGACAGAAGATGTGCTGCGGGCGGAATTGGCGGCGATGGCGAAGGTTGCGGGCTTCTCGATATTCAACGGTTCGGAGCACAACGCCCTGGCGGAGCGCTACGCCAAGGATGTGGCGGCGCTGACTGCCGGGTTTGCCGGGGTGCGGATGGTGGGGGAAGCTGGGCATGACCGATAGGGACGCATGGGAGACCTGGGCGCGGCGCGAGTTGAGGGGGGCTGATCCGGCTGGCTTGGTGTGGCAGACGCTGGAGGGGATTGCGGTCAGGCCTTTGTATACGGCTGAGGATTTGGCGGGCGTGGCGCATCTGGGCGGGGTGCCGGGGCTGGCGCCGTTTGTGCGGGGGGTGCGCGCCACGATGTATGCCGGGCGGCCGTGGACGATCCGGCAATATGCCGGATTTTCGACCGCGGAGGAGAGCAACGCGTTTTACCGGGCGGGGTTGGCGGCGGGGCAGCAGGGGGTGTCGGTCGCCTTCGATCTGGCGACGCACCGAGGTTATGATTCCGATCATCCGCGTGTGACCGGCGACGTGGGCAAGGCCGGGGTGGCGATTGACTCGGTCGAGGACATGAAGCGGCTGTTCGACGGGATTCCGCTGGAGCGGATCTCGGTTTCGATGACGATGAATGGGGCGGTTATTCCGGTACTGGCCGCATTCATTGTGGCGGGGGAGGAACAGGGCGTTGCGCGGGGCGATTTGTCGGGGACGATTCAGAACGACATTCTGAAAGAGTTCATGGTGCGGAATACATACATTTACCCGCCCGAAGCCTCGATGCGGATCGTGGCGGACATTATTGAATATACCGCGAAGGAGATGCCGAAGTTCAATTCGATCTCGATTTCCGGCTATCACATGCAGGAGGCGGGAGCCAATCTGGTGCAGGAGCTGGCCTATACTCTGGCCGATGGGCGGGAGTATGTCAGGGCGGCTTTGGCACGGGGCATGGAGGTCGATGCGTTTGCGCCCCGGTTGAGTTTCTTTTTTGCGGTGGGCATGAATTTCTTCATGGAAGCGGCGAAATTGCGTGCAGCGCGGCTGTTGTGGCACCGGATCATGCAGGGCTTTGGGGCGCAGAAGGCGGAGAGTTTGATGCTCAGGACGCATTGTCAGACTTCGGGCGTCAGTTTGCAGGAGCAGGACCCCTATAACAACATCGTGCGGACGGCTTATGAGGCGATGGCGGCGGCTTTGGGCGGGACGCAATCGCTGCACACCAATTCCTTTGACGAGGCGATGGCGCTGCCGTCGGATTTCGCGGCGCGGATTGCGCGGAACACCCAGTTGATCTTGCAGGAGGAGACCGGGATCACGGCGGTCGTCGATCCCCTCGCCGGGTCGTATTATGTGGAGAGCCTGACGGCACAGATGGCTTCGGCTGCCTGGGCGTTGATGGAGGAGGTCGAGGCGGCGGGGGGGATGGTGGCGGCGGTGGCGGCGGGGTTGCCCAGGCAGCGGATCGAGGAGACGGCAGCGCGGCGGCAGGCTTTGGTCGACAAGGGCGAGACGGTGATCGTCGGGGTGAACAAGTACCGGCTGGCAGAGGAGGAAGAACTGGCGATCCGGGTGGTGGACAATGATGCGGTGCGGGAGGCGCAGGTTGCACGGCTGAAGGCGTTGCGGGGGACGCGGGACAGGGCGGCTTGCGCGGCGGCTTTGGCGGCGGTGGAGGCGGCGGCTTCCGGCTCGGGGAATTTGCTGGCGGCGGCGGTGCAGGCGGCGCGGGCCAGGGCGACCGTGGGCGAGATCACCGCAGCGATGGAGGCAGTGTTTGGGCGGCATGCGGCGGCGGTTGCGGTGATCTCCGGCGTCTATGGCGCCGAGTTTGCGGGGGATGCGGGGTTTGCGGAATTGCAGGCCGAGGTGAAGGCACTGGCGGCGGTGTTGGGCGGGCCACCCAGGATGCTGGTGGTGAAGTTGGGGCAGGATGGCCATGACCGGGGGGCCAAGGTGATTGGCTCGGCCTTCGCGGACATCGGGTTTGAGGTGGTGGTGGGCGGGCTGTTTCAGACGCCGGAGGAGGCGGCGGCGGAGGCTGCGCGGCTGGGGGTGCATGTGGTGGGGATTTCAAGCCAGGCGGCGGGGCATATGGCGCTGGCGCCGCGACTGGTGCGGGCTTTGCGGGCGGCGGGCGACAGCGAGACGATCGTGGTCTGTGGCGGGGTCATTCCGGCGCAGGATCACAATGTGCTGAAGCAGCACGGGGTGCGGGCGATTTTCGGGCCGGGCACCAATGTGCTGGCGGCGGCGCGGGAGGTCTTGAGGCTGATCCGGGCGGCGCGGGGGTGATTTGGGGCGTCCGGTTCTGGACGCTTTTTGAAATCGTTTCAGATCAATGGGTTGGGTTTGGAAAATTTACCAGGCGTTAAGATCTGTTCCTCAGCCTTGCTACGCCGTGGCGACAGGGCCGCCCTGTTTCAGGTTCGGCCCACCGCATTAGCGCCAAAAGCGGTCATGCCGCGCGGTTTGTGGACCGACAGGACGGTGACGGCGATCAGAACCAGGATGCCGCCGGCGCTGTGCACGATCATGGCGACCCTTGCCGTTGCGAGGGTCGAAAGGTCGCCGGTCAGCGCGGCCGCGACCAGCGCATCGATCGACTTGGCCTGCACCAGAAGCACCACGATGGCGATCAGGGTCAGCGCCAGTTTGAAGATCACCCAGTAGTGCCGGAACAGGCCCCAGGCGGTGCCGAGCGAGGAGACGATGCCAATCCCCAGCGACGCCGCCGCCAGCGGCAGTATGACGGCCCAGGCAATCGCGGACATGGCGACATCGGCGGCACGGGCGATTTGCAGATCGGCGCTGGTGGCACCCAGAATGGCCAGCGCCAGAAACGTGGCAACCGCGCCGATGATGCCGACCGAACTGGCAACGTGAACCGTCAGCGCCGGTTTCTTCCACCACGGCGAAAAGGTCATTCATTGGATTCCAAAAGTGCGGCTGAAATTGTGGACCACGATCAGCGTGGCCAAGGCGGCGCCGAAGATGGCCAGCCCGGCCCAGAGGGTGGCCCCGGCCCCTTTCGGCAGCGCCCCCGGCGGAGGGGCCTTGCCTGATTCGAGTCCACCGTCATGGCTTGTCGCCCCTTTGACTTCTTCGATTTATCAATACATGGTGTTTTGATAAACGCAACTTGAATCGACGGCAAGGCGGAACTGCTATAGCGGTGGTGCAGGATGCCAAAGCTGTGGAACGATACGATCAGGACGCACCGTCAGGCGGTCCGGGACGCGATTCTGGATGCCGTGGCGCGTCTGGTGGCGCTGAACGGCGTGTCGGCTGTCACCATGTCGGATGTGGCGGAAGGTGCGAGGATCGGGCGTGCCACGCTCTACAGGTATTTCCCGGATGCAAAGGCCGTGCTGTTGGCATGGCATGAACGTCAGGTGGCAGGGCACCTGGCGCAGCTTGCCGTGCGGGGACAAGCGGCGGGCGATCCTTATGCCGCCCTAGCATCGGTGCTGGAAGCCTATGCGATGCTGCCGCGCGGCCACAACGGCACGGAACTGGCAGCTTTCCTGCACGGTCAGGACCACAGCCGGCACGCCAATGACCAGATTCGCAGCTATCTGGCAGAGCTGATCCAGGCAGCGGCAGCGGCAGGGCTGATCCGGGATGATGTCGCAGCCGACCCGATGGCAGGCTATTGTCTGGCGGCATTGGCGGCGGCGGATCTGCAGGCGCCGCAGGCGATCCGGCAATTGGTGGCGCTGACGCTCGGCGGGCTGCGCAAGCCGATTCCGGGCAAGGCGGCTGGGGCCGCATGAGTTTTGGGGCGGCACTGGCCTGCTGCATCGAGGTTGGCGGGGGTTTCACACCCCCCGAGCCATTGGTTTCTCGGACCAATGGCGCAACCAATGGCTCACCCGCGGGATAATTGCGCCGATATGTAAGGCGAGGTTTCAGGCAAGGGGCAGGGATCCGGTCCCAGTGCGGTTTTCCGTCAAGCAGCACGCTGTGAACCAGTTCACAGGTCGAGCGTGACCGGGAAATGGTCGGAGGCGGTCAGGATGGCGCGGGCGAGATCGGGCGGGATTGCCGGGTCGTTGAACGGGTGCCAGATCCGCCAGTTGGGTTTTTGCGCGGCGATTGTGGGGGAGACCATGATGAAGTCCAAGAGCGCCTCGAAATAGCGTTTGGCGGGGGCGAGCCAGAACCGGCCTGAGGTCGGTTGCAGGCCGATGCGCTGGGTCAGCGCCATGACGGCGTGGGGGTCGGTGAGTCGCATATTGGGTGGGGCGGCCAGGTCCATGACGACTTCGACCCCGGACTGGCCGAACAATTGTTCGTATTCGTCGATGCCGGGGCCGTCGTTGAAATCGCCCATCACGATGAGGTTGTCGCCTGCGGCCAGATGAGTTTCGGCGCGGGCGCGGAGCCAATGGCATTCGGCCAGTTGCTTGCGGCGGTTGTCGATCGAGATGCGCTTGAACTCCGCCGGGGTGACGCGGCCGTGCGGGGCTTTGGATTTGGCGTGGACGCCGATCAGGTGGAGGGTCTGTTGCCCGGCTTGAACGGCGAGTTCGAGCGGTGGTTTGGAGAAGATCACCAGTTCGTCCACGCCGTCGTTGTTGATGTCGTGGCGCAGGGCGGTATCAAAGCGGGGGGCGCCGGGGGCACCTTTGGTGGGGGCGGGCTCGCCGCGCGGGTCGTGGGTGACGGTCAGGCGGGCGGGGTCGTAAAGGAAGGCAATTTCCTGTTCGGTGTCGGAGGGGAAGCCGATGATGGCGCGGCGGGCGCGCAGCTGGAAGTGATTGGCAAAGGTTTCCAGCGCACGGGTGGTCGAGCGGCGGGCGGATTGGTCGGGGGCTTCGATGATCATGATGCCATCGGCGTCCACGGCGGCAAAGACCTGGCCGAGGGCGGTCAGTTGCTGGGCACGGGTAATCTGGTGGCGGGCGGAAAGTTCGTTGTCGAATAAGGCGAGGCCCGCGTCGTCGAACAGGGCGTTCATCCATTCGACGTTGTAGCTGGCCAATCGGAGGGGTGGTTGCATGTCAGGCGGCGCGGCGGGCGGAGATTTCGTCCCAGGCCTGATTGATCGCCTGCACGCGGCGTTCGGCGAGTTTGACCGCTTCGGGCGGGACGCCGCGGGCGATCATCACATCGGGGTGGCTGGATTTGATGGCACTGGCCCAGGCCTTGCGGATCTCGGTCAGCGGCGTTTCGGGGGTGACGCCGAGAACGTCATAGGGATCGCGCGGGGCACCTTCGACGAAACGGGCGCGGAGTTGTTTGAAACAGCGGTCGTCGAGGCCGAAGATGCTGGCGACCTGCATCAGGAATTCATTCTCGCGCGGGTGGTAGTGGCCGTCGGCGAGGGCGATGTGAAACAGGCCCTCCATCAGGTCGATGAGGACGGCGCGGTCATCTTCGCGGAACATGGCGCGGATTTTGGCGGCATAGGCGTCGTAACCGGCGACGTCCTGGCGGGCGAGGTTGAAGACGCGGGCGGCGTTGGCCTCTTCGGATTTGGGGATGGCGAAGACCCGGCGGAAGGTGGTGACTTCGTCGCGGGTCACGGTGCCATCGGCCTTGGCCATCTTGGCCCCCAGGGCGAAGACGGCGATGGTGAAGGCGACCGAGCGTTCGGGGGCGGGGCTGGCGCGCAGGCGGTCGAATATGGTGCCGAGGCCCTCGCCGTGGGCGAGGGAGGACAGGGCGGCAGCGATGCGGGACCAGAGCGACATGGGGCGAGTGTAGCGGAGGGATCGGGAACTGTCAGGAGAGGAATTTCTGCATCAGCACAAGGTCGATGTAGCGGTTGAACTTGAAGTCGGCCTCGGGGATGCGGGCGATTTCCCGGTAGCCGAGCGCGGCGTGGAAGCGGAGGGCGGCGGGGTTTTCGGCGGAGATGCCGGCCATCATCTGATGCGCCCCTGCGGCGGCGGCGTGGGATTCGAGGGCGTGCAGCAGGGCGCGGCCGTGGCCGTGGCCGCAGGCGGCGGGGGCGAGGATGATCGTGTGTTCCATGCAGGTTTTGTAGCCGGAGCCGCCGCGGAACTGGGCGTAGGTGGCGAAGCCCGCGAGGTCGGTGGTGACGAGGAAGGCGTGGCCTGCGGCGTGGCAGTCGGCGATCATCCGGACGATGTCGGCGGCGGATTTGAGGGTTGCGGCAAAGGTGATGGCGGTGTCGCGGATCCACGGGTTTCAGAATCGGGCGATGGCGGGGGCGTCGGATGCGGTGGCGGGGCGGATCATTCTAGGATGCGGGGTCCGTGCGGGGTGGCGATGGTGGCGCGCAGGGCACAGGCTGCGCCTGGGGTGATGTGGATGCGGGGGTCGGTGAGGCGATGTCGCAGCGATCGGGTGAGGGCCTGGGCGTCAGGGTGGGCGATTTCCAGGCGGGTCAGGCGGGCATGGGATTCGGGCAGGGCCTGGGTGGGGTGGTTGGGGCCCCGCCACTGGATCAGGGCGGGGTGGGCGCCGTCGAACGGGAGTTTGCCGTCGGCGGGGACCGCCATTTGCCACCGGTAGATGCCGCGGGTCAGGGCGACGGGGATGCCGATGCCTTGGGGGGAGAGGGTGACTTCTGTGGCGATGTCGTCGCAGGCGGCGACCCAGTTGGTCAGGCGGGGTTCTCCGCTGAAGTTGTCGAGGTCGAACCAGCGCGGCCATGCGGGTGCGGCGGCGGCGGGGTCGCTGGCGATGACTTCGAGGTAGAGGTCGCCCAAGGCGAGGAGG
>JAYUGA010000155.1:0-13715 GCA_043738565.1 Rhodobacterales bacterium | reverse complement strand
CGAAGCGAAGGTCTTAACAATTCATGTGCTCAAGTTACCGAAGTAACCAGAACCCACAAACCGTGAAGCTTTCACCAGGATCATCGGTCATCCACCTCGCGGCAAACTCCCTACCTGGCCGATATGTGTTGGTTTTGACGCCGATGCGCCCAAACCGCCCACATATCTCTTCATACAAACAACAGTTTCAAAGAGCGCGGACACAAAACAGACGACACACCCCATCTTCGGGCGTATCTGCCGTCGCATATCCAGATATTCGTTCGCCGCGTTCCAGCGCCGCCCCGTTCCGTCCGTTCCGCGTTTCCGCATCCCTTCCGCTTCGGTGAGGCGGTATTTAGGCCGCCTCACCGAAGGTCGCAAGAGGAAAAATGCACAACATGACGTTTTCTTGACGAAGCCCATGTTTCCTTGGCTTTTTTCCGCAGCCAAGCCCTGGCCCTGCCTGCCGCAGGGCTGCCGCCGCACCCCGTTTCAGGCGAATCCTGCGCCGCGATGGGTGATTTGCCCGCCCGAAATGGTCAGCGCGATTCCCGTAGCCCCCAACTCCGCCACCGCAATCGCCTCAATATCCCCGTCCAACAGCACCAGATCCGCCGCCAGCCCCGGCATCAGCCGCCCGCACGTCCCCTCCATATGCGCGGCCCATGCCCCGCCCGCCGTATAGGCGTGCAGCGTGTCCATCAGCCCCAGCCTTTCATCGCCGCAACCTTCATAGGGCATCCGCATCAAGGCCGCCTGCAACCCGCGCATCACCGACACATCCGTCACCGGCCAGTCGCTGGCAAACGCCACCGGCGCACCCGCATCCGCCAGCGTTTTCCACAGATAGGCATCCCGCCAGCGGTGCCGGGGCAGCACCGTCTCCATCGACGACATCGGGAAATCCATCGCTCCCGGCGGATGCGGCGGCTGGACGCTCGCCGTGATCCCCAACGCCCCCAACCGAGGCACATCGGCCCGGTCGATCAGCTCGATATGCTCGATCCGGTGCCGGGCATCGCGCCTTCCATTGGCTACCAATGCCGCCTCATAGCCGTCGATCGTGCTCCGTACCGCACCATCGCCAATCGCATGCACCGCAATCTGCAAGCCGCGCCGGTCAATCTCGGCGCAGATCGCCTTGAACCGCTCCGGTTCGAACAGCGGGAACGACCGGTGCCCCGGCACCCCCGGATAGTCCTGCAGCATGAAGGCGGTCCGGCTGTCCATCACGCCATCCATGAACAGCTTCACAAAGCCCGAGGTGACCCATTCGTCATCGAACTCCGCCGTCATCGCTGAAGCCAGCTCCAGTTCCGCCAGTGCCATATGCGGCTTGAAATGGAACGGCACCTTGACCCGCGCCGTCAGCCGCCCCTCCGCCCGCATCTCGGCCAGCAAGGCACAGGTGTAGCGGTTGCCATCCATGTTCACCATCGCGGTAATCCCCTGCGCCGCACAATGCGCCAGCCCCGCCGCCACGCGGTCTTTGTCCCGCGCCCGCTGCGCCGCATCCGGCCAGGGGTCCGGCTCGCCGCCCGTCGCAATCCCCAGTTGCAGATGCGCCGCCCCGCCCAGCGCCAGCACCGGCCCGAACGCCTCGAACTCGCGCAACTCGCCACTGGCCGTGCCATCCGCCGCCATTACCACCTCGTGGCCATGCGGCATCGCCGCGCCAAACAGCAGCCCCGCCGCCGTCAACGCCGCCGTATTGGCCCAGACCGTATGGTGATCCGGGGCCATCATCGCAATCGGCCGGTCCGCAATCACCGCATCCAGATCAAACCGCGTCACCGGATGGCCGAGTATTGCGTAAGCCGCCCCCTGCGCCATCACCAGCGCCAGACCGGGCCGCGCCGCCGCATAGGACCGGAACGCCGCCTGCAACCCCGCAAACCCGTGCAGCCCGCCAATCTGCAACTGCTCCAGTTCGACACCGCCCAGCACCAGGTGCAGGTGGCTCTCGAAAAACCCCGGCAACAGCGTCCGCCCGCCCGCCTCGATCACACGGGCGTCCGGCCCCGCCAGCGCCGCAATCTCGGCATCCGACCCCACCGCCACGATCCGCCCGCCGGCAACCGCCACCGCCTCCGCCCTCGGGCAGCCGTCAGCCATCGTCAGAACGCGCGCCCCGGTGATGATCATTTCCACCTGCATCGTCCCACCTTGCATATTGGCTCAAATATCCCGGGGGCTTGGGGGCTGGCCCCCGACCCGCTCCGCCATCACGCACAGCATCTCGAACATCAGGCTTGCCCCCAGCCAGGCCGTCCCGCCCGAGGCATCAAACGGCGGCGACACCTCGACCAGATCCGCCCCGACCACATTCACCCCGCGCAACCCCCGCGCCACCTGCAACGCCTGCCAGCTGTTCGGCCCGCCGACCTCCGGCGTCCCGGTCCCCGGCGCGAAGGTCGGGTCCACGAAATCAATGTCATAGGTCACATAGGTCTCGCCCTTGCCGACAATCTCCCGCGCCTCGGCCATCACATCCTCGGCGCCCCGTGCGTGAAACTCCGCAATCGGAACAATGCGAATGCCAACGGAGGCCGCGAAATCCCAATCCTCCCGCCCATAAGCCGTCCCGCGTATGCCGATGATGACATAGCGCCTGGGGTCCAGCAGCCCCTCCTCCACCGCCCGCCGGAACGGCGTCCCGTGATTGTAGCGCGATGTCCCGAAATACGCGTCGTTCAGGTCGGTATGGCTGTCGAACTGGATCAGCCCCAACATTCGCCCGCGTCCCAAAGCCCGCAGGATCGGCAAAGTGCACAGATGATCGCCGCCGCCGGTCAGCGGCACTATTCCCGCCGCCCGCACCCGGCCATAAAACGCCTCCATCCGCGCCATAGAATCCATCAGATCGCCGGGATTGACTGCCACATCGCCCAGATCGGCACAGCGCGCCAGATCGAACGGCGCCACCCAGGTCGCGCCATTCTGCGCCCGGATCATGGTGGACATATCGCGCAACTGCCGCGGCCCATGCCGCGGTCCCGGCCGGTTGGTCGTCCCGCCGTCCCAGGGCGCGCCGATCAGCCCGATCTGCACCTCGGAAAACCGAGGGTGATCAAAGCCAACATGCGGTAACCGCATGAAGGTCGGAATGCCAGCGAATCGCGGGCTGTCAAGCCCCGACACCGGTTGAAAGAACCCGTCACCCATCCGCCACTCCTGTACTTGTCGCGCCATCCAATCACCGCCCACCGACCCGCGCTGGCCCGCCCGCGACATCAAGTGGCTTGAATTCGCACGGACAGCCCCCTGCGCCGCGCGCGACCCTTGACCCTGACCCCGGTTTTCGTGCTTATCCTGCACGAACCCGTCACAGGATGTCACGATGTTCAGCAAGACCCCCGATCCGACCTCTGCCCCCGCCGTGCAGCCGCCCGCTGTGCAGAACCGCCCGACCGGCGGCAACACCAAATCGGTGCTGGCGCAAGACTTGCGGATCACCGGCGAAATCTCCTCCACCGGCACCATCGAGGTGCTGGGCGAGATCGAGGGCAACTTGACCGCCCGCGGCCTCATCGTAGGCTCCGAGGGCAAAATGACCGGCACCGTCTCCGCCGAAACGGTCGAGATAAAGGGCCGCCTTGATGGCCGCGTCGTCACCATCAACTTCGCGCTGCGCTCGTCGGCAGAGGTCGCCGCCGACATCACCTACACTACCCTCGTCATCGAAAGCGGAGCGCGGATCGAAGGCAAGTTCACCCTGAACAAGGCCTGATCTTCCCGGATCCCTCTCCCCTGCCGGGAGAGGGTCAGGCTGGGGCGGCAGCGAGGCAAGCGATGTCCGACCCGATCCTGCTGCGCCACGACACCGGAGCGGTCGCCAGCCTGACGCTGAACACCCCCGCCAGCCTCAACGCCCTGTCCACCGCCATGCTGACCGCCCTCGACGCGGAACTCGCCGCCATCGCCGGGTCAGAAATCCGCGTCGTCATCGTCAGCGCCGTAGGAAAAAACTTCTGCGCCGGCCACGACCTCCGCGAAATCCAGTCCCACCGCGCCGACTCCGACCACGGCCGCGCCGCCTTCACCGCCCTGTTCGACCTCTGCGCCCGCGTCATGCAGAAACTGACCCGACTGCCGCAACCCACCATCGCCAGCGTTCAGGGCACAGCCACCGCCGCCGGCTGCCAACTCGCCGCCTCCTGCGATTTCATCGTGGCGTCAGACACCGCCCGCTTCGGCGTCAACGGCGTCAACATCGGCCTGTTCTGCTCGACGCCGCTGGTCGCCCTCGCCCGCAAAATCCCGCCCGCGGCCGCCTTCGAACTCGCCACGACCGGTGAATTCATCACCGCCGCCCGCGCCCAAACCCTTGGCCTCGTCAACCGCATCGCCAGCCTCGACGACCTCACCACCGAAACCCGCCGCTTTGCCGAGACCCTCGCCGCCAAACTGCCCGCAGCCCTCGCCATCGGCAAAGCCACCCGCGCCGACCCTTCCCTGACAGAAGCCTACGCCCGCGCCAGCGCCGCGATGGTCGCCAACCTGATGATGCCACAAACCGATGAAGGCCTCACCGCATTTCTTGAAAAACGCCAACCCGACTGGGCCTGAAAACCCCACAATTTATCTAAAATTTCGGCCTTTCACATTGGTTCAAATATCCCACCGGAGGTCTGGAGGGTGTGAAACCCTCCAGCGGCCAGCCCCCAGCGGAACGCCCGGAACTACAACCCGTACAATCCGCGGAACTTCGCCTCCAGATAATCCAGCAGCGGCCCCTCCGACGGCTCGAACCCGCACGCGACCGCCACCGTCTCCCTTGGCGTCCGCAGCCCGCCATGCCGTTGCAAATTCTCGCGCAGCCAGCCCACCGCTTCCGACGTATCGCCGCGCCCAAGCTGTTCTTCCAACCCCGGCACCGCCGCCGTCAACGCCTGATACAGGCAGCCGGCATAGACATTGCCCAAACTATAGGTCGGGAAATAGCCAAACAGCCCCACCGCCCAATGCACGTCCTGCAACAGCCCGTGCGCCGGCCGGTCCACCGCCACCCCGAAATCCGCCAGGAAGCGGTCGTTCCACGCCGCCTCCAGATCCTCGACCGCCAGATCGCCGCGCACCAAAGCCCGCTCCAGATCGAACCGCAGCATGATGTGCAGATTGTAATGCACCTCATCCGCCTCGGTCCTGATGAACCCCGGCTGCACCCGGTTGACCGCGCGATAGAACTCCTCTGCCGAGCCGATGCCGAAATCATCAAACCGCTGCCGCATCTCGCCGTACAAAAACCCGGTAAACCCCCGGCCCCGCCCGATCTGGTTCTCATAAATCCGGCTCTGACTTTCATGCACCCCCATCGACACCCCGCGCCCGATCGCCGTCAGCTTGTAATCGGCATCGACATTCAACTCGTAACTCGAATGCCCGACCTCATGGATCGTCGAGTAGATACAGTTGAACGGCTCGCTCTCCACCACCCGTGTGGTGATCCGGCTGTCATAGGCGCTCCCGGACGAGAACGGATGCACCGCCAGATCAATCCGCCCCCGGCTCCAGTCATAGCCAAAGGTCGAGGCCAGATCCCGCGAAAGCCTGAGTTGCGCCGCCTCGCCAAAATGCCCCTTCACCGCCTTGGGCACCGGCGACCCCAGCACCGCCTCGCGCAACGCGACCAGCCGGGGCCGCATCCGCCCGAACATCGCCGCCAGGCTCTCTGCCGTAGCCCCCGGCTCGTAATCGTCAATCAGCGCGTCATACAGATCGCCGCCCTGCGCCAGACACGCCGCCTCCTGCCGCCGCAAGCCGACAACCTCGGCCAGTGTCGGCAGGAAATCCTCGACCCGCTCATTGGCCCGCGCCTCCGCCCAGATCCCCTGCGCGGTCGAGGTTACCCGCGCGATCTCCTGCGCCAGGTCCGACGGCACCTTGGTCGCCCGCACGAACGACCGCCTTATCGCCCGGATCTGCGCCCGACCCTCCTCATCCACCGGGTCCGCCGCCTCCAGCCAATCGGCCAGCCGGGGATCGGTGCGGCGCGAATGCAAAATCCCCTCCATCGCCGCCATTTCCTCGCTGCGCTGTTCGGCAGCGCCGCGCGGCATCATGGTTTCCTGATCCCAGCCCAGCCGTTCGGCGACCAGCGCCAGGGCCTCGGTCTGCCGCTGAAACGCCATCAATTGCGCATATGCCGTATTGTTGGTCACGCCGTGCCCTCCCGAATTGATCCCTGCACCGGATACAGCGCCATGTGCCGCGCCCGGATCACCAGCACCCACAGCAGCACCGCGCCGACCTGATGGGTGATCGCCACATCCAGCCGCGCCGCCGACAGCGCGGTGTAGATGCCCAAGGCGACCTGCAAAACCAGCATCGCCAACACCGCGTTGAAAGCCCTGCGGGTGGCCCGATACGCCGACTTCCGGCCCCTCGCCCAAGTCACCACGCCAAAGGCGAACAGCAGATAGCCCGTCATCCGGTGCATGAACTGCACCAGACCGGCATTCTCAAAGAACGCCGCCCAGACCGGACGCGCGCCACCTTGCGCATCGGGCGCATAAAACGCATCCGCCGGAAAAAACGAGCCGTTCATGTCCGGCCAGGTCGGAAACCCGCGCCCCGCGTCAATCCCCGCCACCAAGGCCCCGAGCAAGATCTGCAAGAACAGCAGATGCATGACGCCGGTTGCCATCCCATACAGCTTCCGTTCACCATTCCGTCGCGCCGTGATCAAATCCGTTTCGCCGCGCCCCAGCAAAAACACATACCACGCACACATGCCCAAAATCGCAAAGGCCAGCCCCAGATGCACCGCCAGCCGGTACGAGGCCACCGAAACCATCCCGCCCGCCAGCCCCGAGGACACCATCCACCAGCCAATCGCCCCCTGCAACCCGCCCAAGACCCCCAGGCACAACAGCCGGCCGGCCCACCCCACAGGTATCCTCCGCGCCAGCAGAAAGCCCGCGAACCCGACCGCCCAGACCAGCCCGATCAGCCGCCCCAGATTGCGATGCGCCCATTCCCACCAGAAGATCCCCTTGAAGGCATCCAGCGTCATGGCGTTGTTCACTAGCAGATACTGCGGACTGGCCTGATACTTCGCAAACTGATCCGCCCAATCCGCGTCATTCAGCGGCGGCAGCGCCCCCATCACCGGACGCCATTCGGTAATCGACAGCCCACTGTCGGTCAGCCGGGTCA
Source organism: Rhodobacterales bacterium (assembly GCA_043738565.1). GTDB lineage: Bacteria > Pseudomonadota > Alphaproteobacteria > Rhodobacterales > Rhodobacteraceae > Stagnihabitans. The sequence goes on along the minus strand of JAYUGA010000155.1, from coordinate 6,575 downwards.
GCCCACCCACCAGCACCATCGCCGCAACCATCAGGAATATGACGGCCAGCCACAGCCTTATCCCCCCGCGCGCGCCCCCGCCCCGCGCATCAATCATCCCGCCGGCCGGCTTCACCGCGGCCGCAGACGCTGCCCCAACCTCTTCAAAAATGCTGCGCTTGCCCGCCATCCGCCGCCCCTTTTCCCTTGGTCCACACCCTATTCCCCGCCCCCCGTGCCTTCAAGTCCCTGCGTCAATCCACCCTTGCCCTCTCCCATTATCTGTCCCCAAATATCCCGGGGTCCGGGGCAGCGCCCCGGGCGCATCCACAAGCACAAACCTTTCCAATTGCTTAATTTCGCCAAACCAACCCATTGAAATTGCTTTATTCTATTTCGCGTCCAGATCTGGACGCCCCGCATCCTGCTGTTTCAACCGATAGGCGATCTGCCGCAGCATGCCATGAAAGGTCTGCACCTCCGCCCGCGTCAGCCCCAGCCGCGACCACATGTTCCGCAAGGCCAGCTTCATCCCCGCCACCTTGCCCTCGGGATAGAAAAACCCCGCCGCATCGAGCCGCTCCTCAAAGTGGTCGCCCAACCGCCTCACCTCCTCGCCAGAAGCAAACTCGGTCCGCCCCAGCGCCATCACCTCGGGCGGCACCTGCGACCCCAGCCGGAACCACTCATAGCCGACCAGCAACACACACTGCGCCAGATTCAGGCTGAAAAACTCCGGGTTGACCGGCACCGTGATGATCGCCTGGGCCAGCGCCACATCGTCATTCTCCAGCCCTGCCCGCTCCGGTCCGAACAGCACCCCGACCCGCTTGCCGGACGCCACCAGTTCCCGCGCCAGCACCATCGCCCGCTCCGGCGTCACCACCGGCTTGGTCAGCTCCCGCCCCCGCGCGGTGGTTGCAAAAACATAATCGCAATCGGCCACCGCCGCCTGCACGCTGTCAAAAACCCCGGCAAAGTCCAAGACCCTGCCAGCGCCAGAAGCCATCGCCACCGCCTTCGGATTGGGCCAGCCATCCCGAGGCTCCACAATTCGCATCCGGTCCAGCCCGAAATTGAGCATCGCCCGCGCCGCGCCGCCGATATTCTCGCCCATCTGCGGGCGCACCAGAATGATTGCGGGCGGGATCATCTTGCACCTCGAAAAAAGCCAGCCCGCCAGATACGCCACCCCCCGCCCCCTGACAAGCCGCGCGGCAAGTGGCCTTCCGGGTCAAACTAGGCTAAAGCCGGGGAAACTGCAGATGGAACCCGACATGGCCGCCGAAGACCGCCCCCAGATCACCCTGATCACCCCGCCCGTCCTTGATCTGGAATCCTTCCCCGACCAGCTTGCCCTCGTGATGGATACAGTCGAAATCGCCTGCCTGCGCCTGTCGCTCGCCACCCGCGACCCCGATACGCTCGGGCGCGCCGCCGACGCCTGCCGCCTGATCGCCCATGCCCGCGACGTTGCCATCGTCATCGAAAACCACGGCCTCTTTGTCGAACGCCACGGCCTCGACGGCATCCACCTGACCGACGGTGCCCGTTCGGTGCGCTCCTTACGCAAAGACCTCGGGTCCGAGGCCATCGTCGGCGCCTATTGCGGTACCACCCGCCACGAGGGCATCACTGCGGGCGAGGCGGGTGCCGATTACGTCGCCTATGGTCCCGTCGGCGACAGCCCGCTCGGCAAGGGTGAAAGCGCTGACTACGACCTGTTTGACTGGTGGTCCGCGATGATCGAAGTTCCGGTGATCGCCGAAGGTGCCCTGACCCGCGCCTTGGTCGAACGCTTCGGTCCCGTCACCGACTTTTTCGGCATTGGCGGCGAAATCTGGTCTGCCCCCAACCCCGCCGCCGCGCTCAAGGACCTGATCGCCCCGCTCGGCTGAAACGGGGTTCTGCGCGTGATTCGCCGGAAAAGGTTAACGCGCCCCGCGATTTTGGCTTCTTGCCCAGCGTAGAGACGCAGGCAAGACGCCAGGAAGACGCGTTCAAGACGACCCCCTTTTCACCAAACCCCCAATTAACACACCGTTTTCAGACGCCTGCCGCGTGTTCCACCCGGATCACCCGCTCACATTCCGCCGCCAGAACCTTGCGGTTCGGATAAGCGTCAACCGCCAGCGGATCATGGAAAACCACCTCAACCCGCCCCTGCTGCGGCGTCGCCAGCACCTTCAGCAAATGCCCCGCAAACCCCATGCCGCCCCACCAGCCATAATACCGCGCATCTTGGCCCTTGGGCGCATGATAGACCACGGTGACTGGCTGGATATGCATGATCTGGTCCAGCCCATGCGTGTAAAACGCCGCAAACAGCGTTGATTTGAAAGGCAAAACCCGGATCGCATCGGTGCTGGTACCCTCGGGAAAAAACAACAACCGATGCCCCGCCCGCAGCCGTTCCTCGAACACGCCCTGCTGCACCTTGGCCTCACCGCCCTTCCGCGCCACAAACACCGTCCCGGTCGCCCGCGCCAGCCAGCCGATCGCCGCCCAATGCGCGACCTCGGACTTGGCGACGAAATAAATGCGTTGCGCGGCGTTCAGCGCAAAAATATCCAGCCAGGACGCATGGTTAGCGACAATCGCCCCGCGCTCGACCATCGGCGTGCCACGCAGGGTCAGCGGCAGCCGCAGGATGGCAAAGGTGCAGCGGCAGACGAATTGCGTGATGAACGGCGTCCACGGTCTTGCCATGCCAAACAAGGGCCGCTCGACCAGCCTCACCGCTAACAATAGGAAAAGGCACAGATAAATCAGACCGCCCAGAATGCCGCCACGCCACAGAATGCGCAGCCAGCCCATCGCACCGGGCGCAGGCGCGGCCAGATCGTCTTGCTGCCAGTCGCTCACCCCTCGCGGCCCTTCTTGCGGGTGTAGAAATCGCGGTGCTTCACGCTCATCCTGGCGGTGTCCATGACAAGACAGACATCCAACGTATTGAAATCCCTGTCAATCCAGGCCCCATCACTGACATGGCCGCCCAAGCGCAGATAGGCTTTGATCAGCGCAGGTATCCCCGCCATCGCTTGGGTCCGGTGCACCGCCTCGACCGGCAAAAGCCCCATCTCCTGCCGCTGCTCGGGCCGCGCCGCAACGCGCAGACCTTCCGGGGCGCGGTGGAAATGATGAAGCAGGGCAAGGGGTTGCGCCAAAGCCGCCGCGTCGGTGCCGTGAAAAGATGCCGCCCCGAACATCACCTCGATCTGTCGTTCCAGCACATATTCCGCCAAGCCGTTCCACAACAGGAACATCGCCGCCCCGCCGCGCATGTCAGGGTGCACGCAAGACCGCCCCAGTTCCAGCAACCGCCGCCCCGAGGCCCGCAGCACCGACAGGTCAAACTCGCTCTCGGAATAATAACGCCCCGCCGCCGCCACACGTTCTGGGGGCAGCAACCGGTAAACCCCCACAACATCTTGCAAAAGCGCCGGATCACGGCGGTTGTCGATCAGCAGCAGATGGTCGAAATACGGGTCGAACTCATCCCGCTCCAACCGCGCTTCATGGTCCACCAGCGGCCCATCCGCACCCAATTCGTTAACGAATACCTCGTAGCGTAACCGCTGAGCGGCCCGAAGATCCCGCTCATCACGCGCCAGTCGCAAGGACAGAACGGCATCGCGGGCAATCATGGTGGCCAGATCCGCAGGCAAACCATCTCCATTCCAGTCAAGGGTGACTTAAGATTTTGCGAAGGTCATTGCAACCGGCGAAGCAACCGGCGCCCGCGCAACGGAAACGGCGAAAGGATTTTCATTCAAGGGTTGAATTTTACAGCAATTTCCGCAAGATGGATTAGTGCGTGAAGATCGGCGTCAGGGCAATCTGGCGTGTATCTATGACAACTTTGCCAGCGTGTTCGAAATTGACTGTAACCCTGTCGCCGATATTGGACTGCACCTGCCCCACTCCCCAATCCGGCTGCGAAGGGTGACGCACCAGCATTCCAGGCTCCAGAATCGACCGCATTTCACCTCCAAAGGACCCGACGCATGCCCGACAAGCCCGACCTCGCCGCTTTGCTTGGCTCTCGCATTTGCCACGATCTTATCAGCCCTATCGGGGCGATCGGCAATGGGTTGGAACTGTTGTTGATGGGGGGCAGCACCTCTGGCCCGGAAATGGCACTGATCGCCGAAAGTGTCGGCAACGCCAGCGCCCGCATCTGCTTCTTTCGGATCGCCTTTGGCCTGGCACCGCGCGAAGCGCGGCTCGGGCGATCAGAGGTGCAGTCGATCCTCAGCGACCTGACCCAAGGCGGCAGGCTTTCCATCGACTGGCAGACCGCGGAGGACATGCCGCGCCCGGATATCAAGATTATTTTTCTTCTAATTCAATGCCTTGAAAGTGCAATGGCCTATGGCGGCAAGATTTCCGTGTCAGTTTCCGATGGCCGCTGGATCATTACCGGCAAGGCGACCAAGCTGAAAATCAACCCGGCGCTGTGGGAGGTTCTGGTCAATCCCGCCGCCGCGCCGGATTTCACCCCGGCGCAGGTGCAATTCCCACTGGTTGTGGAAGAGATCGCACGCCTACACCACCGCTTGACAACCGAACTGACCGAAACTGAAATCAGGCTCAGCTTCTGATCGTGCCGTCGCCCGTCACCAGATATTTGAACGAACACAACTGATCCGCCCCAACCGGCCCGCGCGCATGCAGTTTTCCGGTCGCTATGCCAATCTCGCCCCCCATGCCAAACTCGCCACCATCGGCGAACTGGGTCGAGGCGTTGCGGATCAGGATCGCGGAATCGAGCCGCTCAAAGAACCGCGCGGCGGTGGCGTCATTCTCGGTCAGGATCGCCTCGGTATGGTTCGACCCATAGTGCCGGATATGAGCTATCGCTTGATCCACGCCATCGACCAGCTTGACCGCGATGATCTTGTCCAGAAACTCCCGGCCAAAATCATCGAGTTGCGCCAAGACTGTGCCCGGCACCTTTAAAAGCTCGCCTTCGGTCCGCACCTCGACCCCGGCCTTCAGCAAATCCTCCACCAGCACCGCACCATGCTTGATGTAGAACTGCCAGTCGATCAGCAGGCATTCCGCCGCACCACAAACCCCGGTCCGGCGGGTTTTGGAATTCAAAACCACGCGTCGCGTTTTTTCCAGATCAGCATCGCGATCGGCATAGACGTGGCAAATGCCCTCCAGATGGGCAAAAACCGGCACCCGCGCCTCGCGCTGCACCAGCCCGACCAGGCCCTTGCCACCGCGCGGCACAATAACATCAATGAATTGGACGGCGCGCAACATATCCGTCACCATCTGCCGATCCCGCGTCGGGATCAACTGGATCGCAGCTTCGGGCAGATGGGCCTGTTTCAGCCCTGTCACCATACATTCGTGGATCACGGTCGAGGTGTTGAAACTCTCCGAGCCGCCACGCAGAATCACCGCATTCCCGGCTTTCAGGCACAAAGCGCCCGCATCCGCCGTCACGTTCGGGCGGCTTTCATAGATCACGCCCACCACACCCAAAGGCGTTGCAACCCGTTGAATATGCAGGCCATTGGGCCGGTCCCATTCCGCCAGAACCCGGCCCACCGGATCGGCTTGCTCGGCCACAGCCCGTAAGGAATCGACAATCCCGCGCACCCGCCCCTCGTCCAGCGACAGCCGGTCGATCATGGCGGGGCTAAGGCCCTTTTCCTCGGCGTAGACCAGATCTTCGCAATTCGCATCCAGAATGGCCTGCCGCCGGTTCCAGATTTCATGGGCAGCGCCAATCAGCGCGGCATATTTCCGCTCCGGCGAGGCATAAGCCAATTCCGCCGCCGCAGCCCGCGCCTTGGTGCCGATTTCCGTCATCAGATCAGACACTTGCCCGTCCATTTTCTGTCCCAAAATATCCTGGGTGAGCCATTGGTATCGCCATTGGCCCGAGAAACCAATGGCTTGCGGGGGCTAGCCCCCGGGGCCAGGGATCAGATCACCATATCATCCCGATGCACCAGCGCCGCCCGACCCGGATAGCCCAGTATCGCCTCGATCTCGCCTGACCGATGTCCGGCAATCGCCTTGGCCTCGACGGCCGTATAGCGCACCAGCCCCTTGCCCAGTACGACACCCGACGGGTCCAAAATCGCCACTGGATCACCCCGCCCAAAGCTGCCCGAAACCGACTTGACCCCCGCTGGAAGCAAGGATTTTCCCGCCCGCAGCGCCGTCACCGCCCCAGCATCCAGGCGCAATTCGCCGCGCGGCTTCATCGCGTTGATCCAGCGTTTGCGCGCCACCTGCGGATCGCCCTGCGCCACAAACCAGGTGCAGTTGGCACCCTTGGCCAAAGCGGTCAGCGGTCGCAGAACCGAGCCCTCCATGATCGCCATCGCACAGCCGCCCGCAACGGCAGTCTTGGCGGCCAGCAGCTTGGTCTTCATCCCGCCTTTGGAGAAGCCGCTGATCGGATCGCCCGCCATAGCCTCGATCTCTGGCGTGATTGTCTCAACCAGATCAAAGCGTTGCGCGGTTTCATCTTCCTTGGGGTTGGCCGAATAGAAGCCATCGACGTCCGACAGCACGATCAACTGATCCGCCCCGACCGTCACCGCAATCTGCGCGGCCAGCCGGTCGTT
>JAYUGA010000154.1:0-13750 GCA_043738565.1 Rhodobacterales bacterium | reverse complement strand
AGCATGTTTTCGCCCTCGTAGAAACAATCTACCGGGCAGACCTCCACACAATCCGTGTATTTGCAGGCGATGCAGTTATCGACCACCACGTAAGTCATCGGCTTGGCGTCCTTCATGTTCCAACGCATGCCTAATTCAGCCATGCGGATCATTCAAGGTCGGATGCGGATTCCAGATCGGCGTATAGCGTCTGCGCCTCGGCGGCGGGCCCGCGCCGTTCGGCCAGGGCCAGCACCCGCACCACCCGGATGCGGTCGCCCTGCACGAAGGTCAGCACATCGCCCACCACCACGCCATGCCCGGGCTTGCCGCAGCGCTGGCCGTTGATCCGGCAATGGCCCTCTGCCACCACATCAGCCGCGACCGCCCGCGCCCGGAAAAACCGGGCCTGAAACAGGAATTTGTCCAGCCGAAGTTTCGGCTGGACTGCGGTCTCCGGCCTGGCACCGGGGCCAGACAATCAGTTGCGCAGCCGCAAGGCCGCCAGCACGGCAAATGGATTGTCGGGGTCGATCGGCTTTTCGACCCGCGGCGGGCGGGCTTCGTAGGTTTTGCCACCCTTGCCCTCGTCGCGGTCCTTGCGGGGCGGGCCACCCTTGCCACGATCCCCACGGTCGCCCCGCGGCTCGTCGCCCTTGGGCTTGCCCTTGTAGCCATCGCGGCGCTCACCCTCTTTGCGCCGATCCCGTTGACCTTCGGGGCGCGGCAGCTTTGGCGCCTCAGCAGCCCCCTCAGCCACCGGCGCACCCTCAACCGCTGCAACCGGGGTCGCATCGCGGCGCGGACGGTCCGGGCGCGGGCTGCGCTCCGGTCGCGCCGGCCGTTCGACTCGCGCCGGACGCGGCTTTGGTGCCCAGGTGAAGGTATAAAACGTCTCCATCTCCGGCGGCATTGCTTCCACCACCTCGGCAACCACCGGCTCCGCTTCCGGAACCGGATGGATCAGCGACACTTCTTCCGGCACCGGGTTCAGCGACACCGGCTCTGCCACCACCGGTTCCGCCACGACGACCGGCGCGGTCCTGACCTTGGCCCGCTCGCCCTTCTCGCCCTTGTAACCCAAGCCCGCCATCAGCCCGACAAACTGCTCCAGCGTCATGCCGGTGATCGACAGCATCTCCGCTGCCGCCTCGAACCCGGCGCGAATGTCCTTGGCCCTGAGCAGGTCCGCCAGCCGTTCCAGCATGTCAATCCGGATCGCCCGTGCCCCGGCGGGGTGATAGCCCGCCAGCGTATAATGACTGCGCGGCACATCGGGCAGATTCGGGATCGTCACCAGACCCGGCGGCGGGCTTTCGGGAAAGTCCTGCAAGCCGTTCCACAGGCTCCACAGCACCAGCCGCAACCGCGTTGCCGCAGGTTTCAGCAGCAGCGGCAGGAAAATCGTGAATTGGCCAAACCGCACGCCATGCTTGCGCAGGGCAGAGCGCACCTCCTGGTCCAATTCCTTGACCTCGCCCGCTACCTGATCTCGGGCGATCACCCCCATCGCCTCGACCAGCCGGAAGGCAAAGCCGCGGGCCAGCCCGGTCAGCGCCTCATTCCGCGCCATCGCCATCAGCGGCTCGAACTGCGCCGCAATCCTGCGGTCGATGAAATGCTGGGCCCGCCTGCGCACCTTGTCGGCGATATCCGGCCCGGCCTCGTCCTCGACAAAGACCTCGACCTGCGGCCGCGCGGCTTCCGCGCCCTTGACCAGCTTGCCGATGGCCGAACTGCCCCACATCAACCCGCCCTGGGTGGTGAAATCCATCTCGGTATCGGGCGCGTTGTAGAACCGGTCCGCCCGCAGATGGAACTCAGGGCGCAGCGCCGCCATCGCGGCCTGTCGCAACGTCGCCCCTTCGGCCCCCGTCCCGTCCTGCTGAAACCTGAACCCTTCCAGCCGCCCGACGAACTCGCCTTCGACCGTCACTTCGCCCTTGTCATTCACCTCGGCCACGAGGGTCTCCTTCTGCTTCAACCGCCGCAGCAACACGCTGGTGCGCCGGTCAACAAATCGTTGCGTCAGCGCGGCATGCAGTGCATCCGACAGGCGGTCTTCTACCGCGCGGGTTTCGCCGCGCCAATGGCTTTCGTCTTCGACCCAGCCCTTGCGCTGTGCAACATAGGTCCAGGTGCGGATATAGGCCAGCCGTTTCGAGATGGCGTCAATATCGCCGCCCGCAATATCAATGCGCTGCATGGCGCCGGCCAGCCAGTCAGAGGGGATGCGCGTCTGCGCCAGACCGCGCCCGGTCAGAAAGTCGAATATCCGCGCCAGCAGCGTCAAGTGTTCATTCTCCGAGGCCGAACGGAAATCCGGCACCCGGCAGACATCCCACAACAGCCGCACCCGGTCCGGCCCGGTCAGCCTGTCATGCACCTCCGGCATCGCCGACAACGCCTTCAGCGCCAGCACATCATCGGCATCCCGCGCCCGGCTGAGCCAAGGGTCCGAAGTCGGCGATTCCAGAGAACGCACCAGCCGTTCCACTGTGCCAAACTCCAGCCCGGCATTGCGCCATTGCAATTTCCGCACCGGCTCGAACTTGTGGCCTTCAATCGCCGCGATCTCATCCTCGTCAAACGGCCGCGCCTCGCCGGTCACCCCAAAGGTGCCGTTTTCGGTATGCCGTCCCGCCCGCCCGGCGATCTGGCCCAGCTCCTGCGGATACAAATCCCGCATCCGCCGCCCATCGAACTTGGCCAGCGCGGAAAACGCGACATGCCTGATGTCGAGGTTCAACCCCATGCCAATCGCATCGGTCGCCACCAGATAATCGACCTCGCCATTCTGGTACAAAGCCACCTGGGCATTGCGGGTGCGGGGCGACAACGCCCCCATCACCACCGCGCAACCGCCCTTGGTGCGGCGGATCAGTTCGGCAATGGCATATACATTTTCAACCGAAAACCCGACAATTGCCGACCTTTCCGGCATCCGGCTTATCTTTTTCGAACCTGAATGGGTCAAAGCCGAAAGCCGCTCGCGTCGGATGAACTGCACGCCGGGAATCAGGCCCGCGATCGCCGGACGCATGGTGTCCGACCCCAGAAACAGCGTCTCCAGCAAGCCCCGCGCCCGCAGCAGCCGGTCGGTGAACACATGGCCGCGCTCGGGGTCGCCGCACAGCTGGATCTCGTCCACCGCCACGAAATCGGCGCCAATCTCCAGCGGCATCGCCTCGACCGTGCAGACCCAATAGGCCGCCCGTTCCGGCACGATCCGCTCCTCGCCCGTCACCAGCGCCACCACCGACGGCCCCCGGGCGGCAACCACGCGGTCATACACCTCGCGCGCCAGCAGCCGCAGCGGCAGGCCGATCACCCCGGTCCGGTGCGTCAGCATCCGCTCGATGGCAAAATGGGTCTTGCCGGTGTTGGTCGGCCCCAAGACCGCCGTGACCCGGCCCGGATCGCGTGTCAAACCGTCCATCTCTTGCCCTAAAGATCCTGCCCGGCCAGTTTCGCTTCCAGCCGTTTCACCGCGTCTACTACATCCGCCATATGCGGATTGATAGCCAGCGCCGCCTTGTAAACCTCCAGCGCCTTGTCTGGCTCGTTCAACTGCTCAAAAATCATGCCAAGCCCCGACAGCGCCCCGAAATGCCGCGGGTTCAGCGTCAAAGTCTTGGCAATGTCGCTGACCGACGGCCCCAGTTCTCCCGCCTGATAATAGGCGGTGGCCCGGGCGTTATAGCCTTCGGCAAAATCCGGCGCGTGGTCGATCAACGCGGTCAGATGCTCGATCGCCTCGGCTGGCTTGCCCGCATTCAGCGCATCCCGGCCCCGCTTCAACAGCAAATCCATCGCCGCAGAGCCGCTCTTCGACCATTCGATCCAGATATTCTGGGTGATCTGACCCGATTCCGCATCCGTCGCGGTCTGCAATTGCTGGAACAGGTCATCGAGCTTGGCAGTCTGCGCCGCAATCGGGACCGCGCACCACAAAAGCAGGGCAAATGCCGCGAGGATACAGTTGTGGAAGAGGGCTTTGGCTTTCATAAGTCAAAGGTAACGCAATGGCCGCAAAACGCCAGTGGTGCCGGATCACGAAAGGATCAGCGATGAGCAAGGTGATTGATGCAGCGGTGGCGGAATTGGCCGCCAAGCTGAGCGGCGGTTTTGACGGCGTGGCGAAATTCGTTATCCCCGGCGAGGGGGCAATCATGCTGGACGCCACGGGGGTGCGGGCTGCCGATGAAGCGGCCGATGTCACCCTGACCGCCAACACAGAGGTGTTCGAGAGCCTGCTGTCAGGCGACCTGAGCGCCGCCTCTGCCTTCATGACCGGCAAACTGACCGTCGATGGCAGCATGGCGCTGGCGATGAAACTGGGTTCGGTGCTGGGTTGATCGCCGCCCCCCTGTTCGCAGAGGTGGCCGACGGCCCGGCGGATGGTCGCGCGGTTTGGCTGAAGACGGCGGATGGCGTACGGATCAGGGTGGCGCTGTGGAACGCCAAAGCGGCCAAGGGCACCGTATTCCTGTTGCCGGGCCGCACCGAATATGCCGAAAAATACGGCCGCGCGGCGCGTGAACTGGCAGGGCAAGGCTATGCCACCCTGTGCGTTGACTGGCGCGGCCAGGGCATGGCCGACCGCGTCCTGCCCGACAAGATGATTGGCCATGTCGGTGACTTTGCCGAATATCAGGCCGATCTCGACGCGCTGATCACCTTTGCCAGATCCGAAACCCTGCCGCGCCCCTACTACCTGATCGCGCATTCGATGGGCGGCTGCATCGGGCTGCGCGGGCTGATGCGGGGCCTCGAATTCCGGGCCGCCGCCTTTTCCGCGCCGATGTGGGGCATCCTGATCGCCGCCTGGATGAAACCCATCGCCGGCATTCTGTCCTCCGCCGCGCGGTTGTTTTCCTTCGACAATCGCTATGCCCCCGGCACCAACGGCAAGACCTATGTGATGGAGGCAGCCTTTGTCGGCAATTCCCTGACCACCGACCCCGAGATGTGGGACTATATGCGCCAACAGGCCCTGGCCCACCCCGACCTGTCGCTGGGCGGGCCGTCCTATGCCTGGGTCAGCGCCGCTTTGAGGGAATGCCACGCGCTCAGCCTGTTGCCGTCGCCCGCGACACCCACCAGTTGCGCCTTGGGTCTGCAAGAACGCATCGTCGACACCGCACCGATCCACGCCCGCATGGCGCTGTGGCCGAATGGCAGGCTCGACCTTTATCCCGACTCCGAACACGAAGTGATGATGGAACGCCCGCAAACCCGCAACACCTTCCTGCGCCGCGCAGCGGAACTGTTCGACACGCACCGCTGAAACCCGCGCCGGGCCGCACGCCTTGTTAACCCGGCAAATCTTCCCAAGTGTAGAGACGCAAACAAGACGCGTTCAAGACGGTTTAAAGACCCGGAATTTCCGCAATTCCTGACCGTTAACCCCTGATTCGGCCTCACAGCTTGATCTGGGTGAACCCGTCGCGCAAAGCCCGGCTCCACGCCTCGCTCATGTTGCGGAAACTCTCATCCCCCGCCTCGATCCGCCGCCGCAGCGTGACCTTGCAGGTGTCTTTCTCGATGACACACAAATCCAGCGGCATCCCCACCGACAGGTTCGACCGCAGCGTCGAATCCATCGACAGCAGCACTGCCTTCTGCGCATCCGAAATCGAGGTGGTCGGCTTCACCACCCGGTCGAGGATCGGCTTGCCGTATTTATGCTCGCCGATCTGCAAAAATGGTGTGTCTTCCGTGGCTTCGATGAAATTTCCCTCAGGGTAAATCAGGAACAGCCGCATCTCGCCGCCCGTCCGCTGGCCCGCCACGATCATGCTGGCGGTCGCCCCCTGCTTCATCGTCGCCAGCTTCTCGTCAATCTCTTCCCGCACCTGGCACAGGGTTTCGCCAATGATCGACGCCACTTCCAGCATCGTCGGCGCCAGCATGATCGAGGTTTTCGCCGTCGCCCCGGGGTCTTTCATCGCATCGCGCAGCCTTGCAAGCGTGGTCTGGCTGACCGACAGTGACCCCGCCGTCATCACCACGATGACCCGCTCGCCCGGCTCTTCGAAAAAGAACATCTTGCGATAGGTCGATATGTTGTCCAGCCCGGCATTGGTGCGGGTGTCCGACAGCAGCACCATGCCCTCGTTCAACAGAAGGCCCACGCAATAGGTCATCGCAACTCCCCGAAATCCCTGCGCAATACCCTATTGCTGCGTCGCCAGAACCGCAACCGTGACATCCAGTCTTTCTTCGCCCACGGTGCGGGCAGACCCCCGGATCGGCGCGGCTTCCTGCGCGTCCAGACCGGATCCCAGCCGCACATAGCGGTCATCCGGGCAGCACTCATTGGCCGGATCAAAGCCGACCCAGCCCAGCCCTTCCAGATACAGTTCCGCCCAGGCATGCGCCGCCTCATGCGCCTGGCCCTCGGCATCTGCCAAAAGATAGCCCGAGACATAGCGTGCCGGCATGCCGCGCGCCCTGGCGATGGTACACAAAACCTGCGCATGGTCCTGACAGACACCCTCGCCCTGCGCCAAAGCCTCTGCCGCCGTCGTCTTGGCATTGGTGCTGCCGGGCCGATATGCCACGGCTTCGGACACCGCCAGCGACAGGGCATGCGCCAGCGCCAATGACCCGTCCGCCTCGGTGGCACTTGCCGACAAATCCAACAGCGCGGGCGTCAGTGCCGTGGCGGGGGTTTCGCGCAGATAGGCCAGCGGCGGTGTCGATTCCCGATGGCCGCGCAAAACCCCGGCCAGATCGGTGGTCGACACCTTGCCCTGCACCCGCACCTCGATCTCGTCGACCGGGCCTTTGATCGTCCAGCCCTGCACCCAGTCGCCGGCGCCATCCCGAAACGCCCCGCCCGGTGTGCCGCCTGAAACCGTGACGTTCCATTCCACAACCTGTTGTCCGTCAAACCGCGACGGCGTCAAGCGGTGGCTTTGCACCACCCCGCGCACCGGATGGCCATAGCGATAGCGGGTCACATGGTCGATCAAAAGCAGCATTACAGCATGTCTCCGCTGAGGTAGGTATCGACCACGGTGCCCGCCAGACTGGCGGTTTCGCGGATGAAGCGCGACAGAAATTCGTGCAAGCCCTCCTCGAATATCCGCTCCGGCGTCTCGCCCTCCAGCATCGCCTGAAGTGTCGCCGCCCGGTCCTGCGCCTCGGTCTGGCGGCCATACAGCTTGGCGATGCGTGACAAATGGTTGTTGGCCCCCGCCACACAGGTGATCAGCGATCGCGGGCATTGCGGGTTCAAAATCAGGAAATGCGCGATTTTTCCGGCCGTTACCTCGCCGCCATAGGCCCAGTGAAACGCCCGGTGCGCCGACAAAGCCCGCAGCAGCATGATCCATTGGTCGTTATCCAGACCCGAACCGACATAATCGGCGCGCGGCAAAAGCACGTAGTATTTCACATCCATTAACCTTGCCGTGGCATCACCACGTTCCAGATAATAGCCAAGGTTCAGAAAGTTGTAGCCATCGTTGCGCAACAAGGTCGCATCAATCGCCCCCCGCACCATCGCGGCGTGGCGCATGGTCCAGTCGGTCAGCCGCGACAATTCCAGCTCGCTGCGCGGCGTGCGTTCGATGCCGCGCAGCTCCTGAAACGCGGTGTTGAGCGCATCCCAGACCTGTGTGGTCAGCGCCGTCCGCACGATCCGGCCATTTTCGCGGGCCGAAGTGATGCAACTTGCAACGGAAGAAGGATTGTCGCGGTCGAAGAACAGAAAACTTTCGATATTGCGCTGCACCGGCTCGCCATATTTCGCGGTAAACGCCCCCGTCGCCCCAATCGAACGCAGCAGACTGTCCCATTCGTTGCGATAGCCCTGCGCGGTTGGCAGCAACGATATCCGTGCCCCTACCTCCAGTAGTCGCGCGGCAGTTTCAGCCCGCTCCATATAGCGTGCGATCCAGTACAAGTTCGCAGCGGTCCGACTAAGCATCCATCACTCCGCCAATACCCAGGTATCCTTGACCCCGCCGCCCTGCGACGAGTTCACCACCAGGCTGCCCTCTTTCAAAGCCACCCGCGTCAGCCCCCCCGGCACCAGTTCGATCCGCTCGCCTACCAGACAATAGGGCCGCAGATCGACATGCCTTGGTGCTATGCCTTCCTCGACGAAGGTGGGAGTGGCCGACAGCGCCAGCGTCGGTTGCGCGATGAAGTTGCCAGGGTCCGCCTCGATCTTGGCCCGGAACGCCTCAACCTCCGCCTTGGAGCATTTCGGCCCCACCAGCATGCCATAACCGCCAGAGCCGTGAACCTCTTTGACCACCAGTTCGGCCAGATGTTCCAGCACGTATTTCAGGTCCGCCCCCTTGCCGCATTGCCAGGTCGGCACGTTGTTCAAAATGGGTTCCTCACCCAGATAAAACCGCACCATTTCCGGGACATAGGTATACACCGCCTTGTCATCCGCCACCCCCGCGCCGGGCGCCGAACAGATCGAGACGCCGCCAGAACGGTAGACATCCATCAACCCCGGCACCCCCAGCATTGAATCGGGGCGGAAACACAACGGGTCGATGAACGCGTCATCCAGCCGCCGGTAGATCACATCGACCCGCTTTGGCCCCTCGGTGGTACGCATGTAGACAAAGGCGCCATCGACAAACAAATCCGCGCCCTCGACCAGTTCGACGCCCATCAGATCGGCAAGGAAGCTGTGTTCGTAATAGGCCGAATTGTAATGCCCCGGCGTCAGGATCACCACCGTCGGCTCGCGGTCGCATTTGGCGGGGGCGACCGAAACCAGGGTCCGGCGCAAGAGTTCGTGATAGCGGTCGACCGGTTCGATCCGGTTTTCGCGGAACAAATCCGGAAACATCCGCATCATCATCTCGCGGCTTTCCAGCATGTAGCTGACACCCGATGGCGTGCGGCAATTGTCTTCCAGCACAAAGAAATCATTCGGCCCGGTGCGGACAATATCGACGCCAACGATATGGGAGTACACGCCTTTTGGCGGCACGAACCCCACAACGGACTTTTCATACGCCGCGTTCCGATAGACCAAAGCCGCCGGAATCCGCCCCGCCCGCACGATCTCGCCGCGCCCGTACACATCGACCAGAAACGCATTCAGCGCCCGCGCCCGCTGCTTGATGCCGCGCTCCAGCCGCGCCCATTCGCTGGCGGTAAAGACCCGGGGGAACATGTCGAACGGGATCAGCCGGTCCGGGTCGCCGCCCTCGCCGTAAACCGCAAAGGTAATCCCGATCCGGCGAAACAGCGCCTCGGCCTCCGCCTGTTTCTGGATGCGCAACTCGGCTGGCATTGATTTGGTCCAGCTTTCCAGCCGCACATAGGGGCTGCGCACCTCGCCATTCAGATACATTTCGTTGAAATGCGTGGTCATGGCGCCGCCCCTTCGCTTTTCCTGACTCCAGTTAATCCGCAGACTTGGCGTATCGGAAGGGGCTGGCCTCGGAAAAGCGCATAACACCGTCATTTCGCTGAAAAAACATGCAACAAACCCGCCCTGTCCGCCGCAATCCACCTGCGCTATCGTGCCGGACATGGCCCGCGACCCGCTCTTGACCTTCACGCCCAGGGGCATCTACTGCCCGGATGGCGATTTCCACATCGACCCGCATCGCGCCGTTCCCCGCGCTTTGGTGACGCACGGCCATTCCGACCACGCCTGTCGCGGCCATGCCGCCTACCTCTGCACCCACGCCGCCCTGCCCGTGATCCGCCACCGTCTGGGCCGAATCGCTGCCGAAGGCCTCCCCTACACTGAGACCCGCCGCATCGGCACCGTTACCGTCAGCTTCCACCCCGCCGGTCACGTCCCCGGCTCCGCGCAAATCCGGATCGAACGCGCGGGCGAGGTCTGGGTCGTCTCCGGCGACTACAAGACAGAAGCCGATGGCTTCTGTGAACCCTTCGCCCCGATCCGCTGCCACACGTTCATCACCGAATGCACCTTCGGCCTGCCGATCTTCCAATGGCGGCCAGAGGCGGAAATCCTCGGGCAAATCGCCGACTGGTGGGCCAGAAACGCCGCCCTTGGTCGCATCTCTGTCCTCGCCGCCTACTCCTTTGGCAAGGCCCAACGCCTGATGGCCGGCATCCCGCCGCAAGGCCCGATCCACACCCATCCGGTGGTCGAGGAGGTTACGGAAATCCTGCGAACCCAAGGCTATAACCTGCCCCCAACCCACCGCATCACCGACCAACCCGTCCCCCGCAACGCCCTCATCATTGCCCCGCCGAAGGTGCTCAGCAGTGACTGGGCGCACCCGCTCACCCCCTATGCCACCGGCTTCGCCTCCGGCTGGATGGCGCTGAACGCCCGGCGCAAAGCGGTGGAATCTGGCTTCACCCTGTCCGACCACGCCGACTGGCCCGGCCTGAACCAGGCGATCCGCGCCACCGGAGCCGAGCGCGTCTTTGTCACCCACGGCTATACCGAGCCCTTTCGCTCCTGGCTCGAATCCCAAGGCTATGACGCGGGAATCGTTCAATGATCCGCTTCACCGCCCTTTTGGCCACCCTGCCGCGCGACCCAAGCGCCCTGCCCATCTACCTGCAAACCGCCGCCGAAGCCGACCGCAACGCCTGCCTGACGCTCCTAAGCGGCCGACGCCCCAAACGCATTGCTACCGCCGCGACCATCGCCAAATGGGCCGCCGAGGCCGCTGGCATCCCCGACTGGCTGCTGGCGGCCTCGCTCGCCGCATCTGGGGACCGCGCCGAAACCGCCGCGCTCATCCTGCCGCCACAGACAGGCACCGCACCCAGCCTGTCCGAAGTGCTGAACGCCTTGACCACGGGCACGACCATCACCGCCCACGTCACCCTGACCAACCTATGGTCCCGCCTGCCGCCCGATGCCCGCCTGATCCTGAACCGCCTCGCCACCGGCACTTTCCGCGCCACCTTGCCCGCAGACAACGCCGCGCAAGCGCAAAACCCCCACCGCATCCTCGCTGTAATGACCCTGATCCAACCCGCCATTCCCGAAATCACCCTCGCGCTGTGGCACGGAACCGCTGCTGTCCCGATTGCCCGCGTTCCGCTTACTTTGCCCGAAACCGCCGAAATCCTCACCTGGACCCGCACCCACACCACCGACCGCTTCGGCCCGGTCGCCCAAGTGTCCCCGACTCTGGTCTTTGAAATCGAATTCCACGGCACCACCCCCAACCGCCGCCGCAAATCCGGGCTGGATCTGATCCAGCCCCGCCTGATCGCCTTGCGTCGGGACGCAAGCGCCGATCAGTTGCACCAGCTTGCACCGCTCCCCCATCACCCCTAGATAGGAACCGTCCCAGTCACGAGGTTGCCATGCCATTCCCCCGCCCGCTTTCCGATGCCAACGCTGCCTCCGGGACCTTGGGCAACCTGCCTGAATGGGATCTGACCGACCTCTACCCCGCCACCGACAGCAAGGAATTCGCCCGCGACATGAGCTGGCTGAAACAGACCTGCACCGGGTTCGCCGCAACCTATGAAGGCAAACTCGCCAGCCTGTCCGCCGAAGCCCTGCTCGATTGCGTGCAGTCCTACGAGAAGATCGACACCGTGGCGGGCCGTGTCATGTCCTATGCCGGCCTGCGCTATTACCAGAACACGCTGGACAGTGACCGCGCCAAATTCATGACCGACGCGCAGGATCAGGTGACGGATTTCACCACTGCGCTGGTGTTTTTCGCGCTTGAGTTCAATCGCCTGGACGATGCTCACCTCGACGGCCTGATCGCCGAAAACGCCGCCCTTGCCCGCTACAAACCGGTGTTCGACCGGATGCGCGCCATGCGTCCCTACCAGTTGTCGGACGAGTTGGAAAAATTCCTGCATGACGAATCCGTCGTGGGTGCCGCCGCCTGGAACCGCCTGTTCGACGAGACGATGGCGGGTCTGATGTTCAAGGTTGCAGGGCAGGACGAAGACCTGAACCTCGAAGCCACCCTGAACCTCCTGACCGACAGTGAACGCAGCAACCGCGAGGCCGCCGCCCGCGCCCTGGCGGCGGTTTTTGACAAGAACATCAAACTGTTCGCCCGTGTCCACAACACTTTGGCCAAGGAAAAGGAGATCCACGACCGCTGGCGCAAGATGCCCACCCCGCAAACCGGCCGCCACCTGTCCAACCATGTCGAGCCGGAAGTGGTCGAGGCTTTGCGCAATGCCGTCGTCGCCGCCTATCCGAAACTCAGCCACCGCTACTACCGGCTCAAGGCCAAATGGCTGGGTCTGGACAAGCTGCAAGTCTGGGACCGCAACGCGCCCCTGCCCATCGAAACCCCGCGTCTGGTCGGCTGGGACGAGGCGAAGACGACCGTGCAGGACGCCTATGGCGCCTTCGATCCCCGCATGGCCGCCCTGTCCGAGCCGTTCTTCACCAAGGGCTGGATCGACGCAGGCGTCAAACCCGGCAAGGCCCCCGGTGCCTTTGCCCATCCGACCGTCACCACCGTCCACCCCTATGTCATGTTGAACTACCTCGGCAAACCGCGCGATGTGATGACCCTCGCCCATGAGCTTGGCCACGGCGTCCATCAGGTCCTTGCTGCTGCGCAAGGCGAGCTCTTGTCCGCGACCCCGCTGACCCTCGCCGAAACCGCCAGCGTGTTTGGCGAGATGCTGACTTTCCGCAAGCTGCTGGATGGCGCGAAAACCCAGGCCCTACGCAAGACCCTGCTCGCGGGCAAGGTCGAGGATATGATCAACACCGTCGTCCGGCAGATCGCCTTCTACGATTTCGAATGCAAACTCCATGCGGCGCGGGCCAATGGCGAACTGACGCCTGACGACATCAACGCCCTCTGGATGAGCATCCAGGCGCAAAGCCTTGGCGACGCTTTCGAATTCATGGACGGCTACGAGACGTTCTGGGCCTATATCCCCCACTTCGTCCATTCGCCGTTCTACGTCTATGCCTATGCCTTTGGCGACGGTCTGGTGAACGCGCTTTACGCCACCTACGCCGCTGGGCTGCCGGGGTTTGAAGAGAAGTACTTCGACATGCTCAAGGCGGGTGGCTCCAAGCACCATAAAGACCTGCTTGCGCCGTTCGGTCTCGACGCCTCAAACCCCAAATTCTGGGACAAGGGCCTGAGCATGATCGCAGGCTTCATCGACGAGTTGGAGGCAATGGAAGGGTAACTCTCCAAGAATCCGGGCCGACGTTGGGGCCGGCCCGGCCCGTCAAATCACCGGAACCGCACCGAAATGCGATGGCAGGTCGTGCAACGGCACCTTGACCAGATCCTTGTGCAACTCGACCGTGACATGGGGCAGCAAGGCTTTCGGCAAAGCCTCGCGGATCAGTCCCAGCATCTTGGGCCCCGCCGCGATCACGATCCGGTCATACACGCCCCGCGCCCATTCCGCTGCCATGGCAGTGGCGGCCTGTCTGGCAAAATCGGCATGTTCCAGCTCTTCCTTGGTCGAGTGCCCATCGATGTGGTGCACCCGGTCCGCAGCCGCCTTGGGCTTTCCATGCGCAATTTCGGCAAGCCCGCCCTCATGGGTCCGGATCAGGCGATAATCCCGGTCCGCCGCCAGCAGGTATAGATAGGATAGGATTTTCATGTGACGCTCCAACAGGGGTTTCATTACCCTATACTGGCACACGATCCCAGACGCCGAGTTGATCTAGCTCAGGTGTTTAATCCAAAGGCGTCCAGGGCCAGGGTTTTTCTTCATCAGCCGCCGTCTGATAGCGCGAAGCCTTGGCCAGCCAGTCGCCCAGCCTTTTGCCGAACCATGCCAGCTCGACATTCGGTTTGCCCTCGCGGGTCAGCATCAGGATGAACTGCACCAC
>JAYUGA010000153.1:0-13750 GCA_043738565.1 Rhodobacterales bacterium | reverse complement strand
CAGCGCGGTTTTGATCTGGGCGATCACGGCTGCGATTTTGGTCGCATCGGTGCCCGCGTCGGTGACGGCGGTCTTCAGCGTGGTTTTGGTCGCGGCGTCCAGCGCCGAGGCGTCGATCATCGCGGTGACTTTGGCTGCGTCGAAATTGGCCGGGTCCAGCAGCGCGGCGGCATCGGCCATCGCGGTGGTTGCGGTCGTGGTCGCAGTGCCCGCAGCAGCAGCGGCGGCGGCCTTGGCGGCGGCGGCGGCGTCGTCTGCCGCTTTCTTGGTCGCGGCGGCCTTCTCGTCGTTCAACTTCTGGGCGGCCTCCATCTTGGCCTGCTGGGCCGGCTTCATGCTGAATTGGTAGTAGCCGCCACCAATTACGATGACGGCGATGATGGCGATGATAACGTTTCTGTTCATGTCAGGTCTCCCATTAACCGACGGATAAGCGATTGTGGCGGGGGTATGACAGAAACAATTGCGCATGGGAAGCCCTGCACTGCGTATGCTTTCGAATCCGGCCTTTAGCGGGTTGAAGACCCCGGCTTCCGCGTTTATCTTGGCCACGCTGACCCAACAATCCAAGGACCAACACCATAGCCCGCAGACCTCACAATGCCCCGCCGCAACGCGAAACCGGCCCGCGCATCAACGACCGCATCCGTTCACCCGAAATCCGCCTGATCGGGGCGGAAGGCGAGAATGTCGGGGTTGTCACGCCCGCCCGCGCAATGGCCCTGGCCGAGGAAGCTGGCCTTGATCTGGTGGAAATCTCGCCCAATGCCGAACCGCCGGTCTGCAAGATCATGGACTTCGGCAAGTTCAAATACGAGACCCAGAAACGCGAGGCCGAGGCGCGCAAGAAACAGCACATCATCGAGATCAAGGAAATCAAGTTCCGCCCCGGAACCGATACCCATGATTACGATGTAAAAATGCGCTCGGTCCTGAAGTTTCTGGAGGAAGGCGACAAGGTCAAAGTCACCCTGCGCTTCCGGGGCCGCGAAATGGCGCACCAGGATCTCGGGCTGGAATTGCTGCACCGCGTTTCTGCCGATGTCGGCGATAATGGCAAGGTCGAATCAATGCCCCGGCTGGAGGGCCGCCAGATGGTGATGATGATCGGGCCGAAGTAATCGCCCCCTGAGGCATTTGGGCCCTTCGGGGCCTTTTTGCTGCTAGATCATTCATCTATTTGGTTGACTGACACCCCTAGGCGGTGTAATTCCGCCATATGGTTGAACGAACCGATCCGCAACTGACCGAGATTCTGAAAGCGGCAAGCGACCCGACCCGGCGAGCCATTTTGACCCTGCTGGCACAACATGGCCCGACCCGTGTCACCGAACTTGCCGCCCGCTTTGAGACGAGCCTCAACGCCGTTTCCAAGCATATCAAGGTGTTGGAGGGGGCCGGACTGGTCAGCCGTCGCACGCTCTGGCGCGAACACCTGATCGAAGTGAACATGGCCCCGCTGACCCTTGTGGACCAGTGGTTCGCCGGGCTGCGCTCGATCTGGGACCTGCGGCTGGAAGCACTGGATCATCTGCTGACCAAGGAGAGTGACGATGACTGACCTGACCCTAAGCGTTTCCCGCGTGATCAAGGCCGCACCGCAGCGGATTTTCGAGGCCTGGCTCGACCCGGCGATGATGATGAAATTCATGGTGCCGCGCCCCGATATGCATGTCCGCGAAGCTCGCAGCGAGGCACGGGTCGGCGGCCGTTTCCATGTCATGATGGTCGGTGACAAGGCATACCCGCACGAGGGCTATTACAAGGAAATCACCCCGCATTCGCGACTGGTCTTCACTTGGGAGGCACCGTGGTCCGCCCCCGACACCACCGTCACCCTCACGCTGACCCCGGTGGCCGCAGACACCCGGGTTGACCTGACGCAGGTTCGCTTCCTGTCCGAGGACAGCCGTGCCAGCCATGCCGAGGGCTGGACCGGCATGCTGGTCAATCTTGAAAGCGCCTTGGCCTGACCCAAATGGCAACGCCGCCGGGGATAACCCGGCGGCGCCAAGACCAGATGTCCCCTGTGTCAGATCGCGTTCTGGCGCAGGATCGGGGTGATGATCCGCACCGCCACCCGGCGGTTCTGCACTTCATCGCCCAGGGTGTCGATCTTCAGTTCCGACTCGCCGTAACCCTGAACCACCAGATTTTCCGGCGGCACCCCGAAATACTCGGTCAGCGCCTTGGCGACTGATTCGGCGCGGCGGTCCGACAGCGACAGGTTCGACGCCGCCGAGCCCACCGCATCGGTGTGACCCTCGATCAAGAAGACCTCACCGGGGTTGATCGCGATCATTCTGGCGATCAGCCCGCCCAGTTTCGACAGCTTCTTCGCCTCGGTCGGCTTGATCGCCGAAGATCCGGTCGCAAACGTGATGCTGTTCACATCAATCGTCGGGGCCAGATAGCGCACTTCCGGGATCAAGCGAATCTGGCGCAGGCTGTAACGCCGCCCAGCCTCAGAGGCCGCTTCCGCCGCAAGTTGTGCGCGCAGTTCCGCATCGCTCTGGTCCAGCGAGATCTGGTTGCGACTTGGTTTCACGCGCGGCAGTTGCGACACGACCACCGGCTGTTCGGGTTGCAGATCGTCGATCAGCACGGTGCCATGACCGGTCCTGTCATAAACCACTCGCTGCAACACCCGGCCGCTGGCATCGCGGATCGTCACGATCTGGCTGCCGTCGGTGCGGGTGACAACGGTGCGGGTCGACCCGTCGTTGTAAGTCTCGGTCCGCACGGTGGAGCCCGGCTCGCGCAGCAGGGCGTTGTCGTCCTTGTAGACCTGATACGAGCCGTCCGGCTGACGCACAACCACCCGGTCGCCAGTGTTTTGAACCACCTGCTTGTTGCCGTTGATGATCGCGCCGATCACCACGGCACCCAGTGCAATCAGACCGACCTTTTCCAGATCCGACAGGTGGGATTTCTTGCCGGGTGCCACCGTAACCGGCGCTTTGGCAAATTCCTGCGCCGAAGCGCGGGTGTCAGCAGCGGTCACGGTTTCCGTGGTGACAGTGGCCCCGGCGGCAGGTGCATGATCGGCGGGCAACGTGCCATCCGTCACCACCGCAGCCGCTCCGGCCTCGACCGTGGCTGCGGGCGTCGCCGCATGAGTGGCAACCGGCGCATCCAGCACGGTTGCCAGCGTGGTTACAGCGTCGGCGCTAGGAACCGGAGCTTCGACCGGCTGGATGGTCGGGTCGGTCGCGGCAGCGGCGGCGGCGACGGCTGCGGCCTTTTGGGCAGCGGCCACGGCAGCGGCATCCTCTGCTTGCGCCGCAGCGACAACCGCCGGATCCGGTGCAGCAGCCGCGTCGGCGGCCGCCTGGTCCGCAGCCGCCTTGTCGGCGGCGGCCTGGTCAGCAGCAGCCTTGTCGGCGGCAGCTTGGTCAGCGGCGGCCTTGTCGGCTGCACCCTGGTCAGCGGCAGCCTTGTCGGCGGCGGCCTGGTCAGCAGCAGCCTTGTCGGCGGCGGCCTGGTCAGCGGCAGCCTTGTCGGCGGCGGCTTGGTCAGCGGCAGCCTGGTCGGCGGCAGCCTGGTCGGCGGCAGCCTGGTCGGCGGCAGCTTGGTCAGCGGCGGCCTTGTCAGCAGCAGCCTGATCCGCGGCAGCTAGGTCAGCGGCGGCCTTGTCGGCAGCAGCCTGGTCCGCGGCAGCTTGGTCGGCGGCAGCCTGGTCGGCGGCAGCTTGGTCAGCGGCGGCTTTGGCATCCGCATCCGCCTGTGCCGCATCCGGTGCAACCGTTGCATCCGGTGCAACTGCCGCATCGGCACCAGCGGCCGCGCCGCTGCTCAACGCCTCGGTGGCTTTCGCCTCGCATGTGGCAGCATCCTTGGCCACCACACAGAACGCGCCCTCGGGACATTCGGCCTTCTTGTTGGGCAGGCATGTCACCTCTTTGCCATCCACCGTGATGGTTGCAAGATCCTGCGCCTGCGCGGCAAAGGGGGGTACGACATACAATGCCATTGACAGCATCGTCGTCAGGTTGATCACACGTTTCATGCACAGTCCTTTCGGAAAACTCAGAAGGGGTCTCGTTTCGAATCAAAGAACGCAAAACAACTTGCTTTGGTTCCCTGCGCCCCGTTCAAGATGATTGTGCGCTGATATGCGATAGCACCGCCCCGTCAGGCAATGACGTTTTGCAAAGCGGCCAGATGGTTGCAGGATCACCGCCTAAACCTTTGACCCAACCTGCCAAAGCGCCAGACAATGGGCAACATTCTGTCGATGCACTTCTTCGTAAGGCGCGAAATAGTGCAAAACGCCCGCCGCCAAATCCTCCGCGATCACCTCGCGCAGCGGCACCTCGGCCAACCCCGGCTCGCCTGCCAAACGCTGCAACCAGCAAATATAGCGCTGCATCGCCGCCATGATCCCCGGCCCATAACCGCCCCGCGCAATCGCCTCGGGGTCGCCGTGGCTAGGCAATACCGCCACCGGGTCCAGCGCCGTCAACCGGTCCAGATCGCGCAGATGATCGGCAAAATCCGCAGGCGCGCTGACATAGGTCACGGTATCCTCGACCGTATCGCCCGCCAGCAGCAGCCGCTCCTCCGGCAACCACAGCACCGTCGCATCATCCGAATGGATGTTGCACTCGATCAGCGTCACATGCCGGGAGCCAATCCGTAACCGCATCTCGCCCGAGAACACCCGGTCCGGCAGGATCAGCGGACAGATCGCCGGCGCCCCATGAAACGAGCCATCCTCGATCGCCGCCCGCGCCCGCGTCAGATGGGCAAGCGTCTTGTGATTGGCGATGACCTCGGCCCCCACGAACGCCGCCGTGCCCGCCACATGGTCCAGATGCCAGTGCGAAAGCACCACCGTAAAACGCCGCACCCCGCGCGCCACCAGCGCCTCGCGCACCCGTTCAGCATGGGGAACCGTGATATGGCTGTCAAAGACCAGCGCCGCATCACCGCTGACCACGGCATAGGACGCGACCCCCAGCGACAAGGCCCCGTCATCCACCCAATTGTCCCCGGGCGCAAAGCGCTGCCCCGGCACCCGGCCATCGTAAAAGGCGAGAATGCCCGGATAAGGCTCGATCACCCGCAGGTGCTGGGTCACCCGCAGGTGCTGGGTCAGGGAATGGGTCAGGGAATGGGTCATTGGCGGACCAGACCGCGCCGCCTGTGAAAGGTCAAGGGTTTGCACGGCCGTGCCCGCCCTGCTAGGCGTGGGTCATGCGTGCGCTACTGGTCCTGACGGTCAAGAACGAGGCGGCCTTCCTCTTGGAATGGCTGGCCCATCACCGCGCCTGCGGCTTTACCGACGTGCTGGCCTTTTCCAATGATTGCAGCGACGGCACCGATCTGATGCTGGACCGGCTGGCGGCGATGGGCGGGCTGACCCATATCCGCAACCCCGGCCCGCATGCCGAGGGCCCGCAATGGGCAGCCCTCAAGGCTGCGGACAAACACCCGCTGCTGCTCGCCGCCGACTGGGTGCTGTTGTCCGACATCGACGAATTCGTCAACATCCACGCTGGCGACCGCAGCTTGCATGCGCTGTTGACCGCCCTGCCCGACGCCTCCGCCATCGCCTTGACCTGGCGGCTGTTCGGCAATGCCGAAGTGGTCCACTACCAGGACCAGCCCGTGACCCAGACCTTCACCCACGCCGCCCCCGCCACCCTGGCCTGGCCGTGGCGCGCCCAGATGTTCAAGACTCTGTTCCGCAACGATGGCGCCTACCGCAAACTCGGCGTCCACCGCCCGCGCAATCCCGACCCCGCCCGCCATCCGCGCTGGTTCGACGGGTCGGGCCGCGAGATGGCCGCCAGCCAGCGTCTGTTCTCGGACTACCGGCAAGACAATTACCAACTGGTCCAGTTGAACCATTACGCCTTGGGTTCGATGGAAAGCTACCTCGTCAAGGCCGACCGTGGCCGCGCCAACCGCGACGCCTCCGCCTTTGACACCGGCTATTGGATCGAACGCAACCTGTGTGCGGTGGAAGACCGCACGATCCAGCGCCTGGACTCAAGCGCCCTGCGCGCCGAACTCCACGCCGACCCGGTGCTTGGCCGCTTGCATCGCGCTGCCGCCGCCTGGCGCCAAGCCCGCTTTGCCGGCCTGATGGCAGAGGAGCCGTGGCGTGCCCTGTTTGGCCGCCTGCTGATGTGCGGCCCCAGTCATGCGCTGCACGGGGGCGCGGCGGCGCTGCTCCATGCCCACCTGCCACAATCGCGCCACAATATTCCTGTCCAAAAGGACTAAACCGCTGCAACAGTGAAACAATCCCGGTTGACTGTCCCGCCGCCCAGTCCAATTTTCGCCGCAATTCTCTTGATCTGACCCGCTGTGGGTCGATAATGGTTCAAGGCGTAAATTTTTATTTCAAAGCCCGCTACGGGCAAGAAGGCTTTTATGACCGACCAAATCCTCGGCGTCCCCAAAGACGCCGCCGCTGCCACCGACCGTGACACCTGGCTGACCCTGATCGACCCGATTGGCGAAGAGGCGGGCTATTTTCAAACCGTCGGCCCGCGCCATTGGGCGTTCTTCGTCGACGACAGCCCCACCCTGCTCGTCAGCTTCGAGACGATCGCCAGTGCCCGGGCCCGCCCCGGCCAGATGCCGCTGGCGCATGGCATTGCCGCTGCACATGGTTGGTCGCATCTCTGCCTGATCGCCGAGGATCAGACCTGGTTCCGCGACCCCGCCGTCTATGCCTATTTCGACCGCCTGGTCGACGATGCGTTTTTCGAGGATTTTGACCGCGTCCTGTTCTACGGTGCCGGTCCTGCGGGCTACGCCGCCTGCGCCTATGCCGTCACCGCCCCCGGTGCGCAGGTTCTGGCGCTGAACCCGGTGGCCACCCTGAACCCCGCACAGGCCGGCTGGGACGACCGTTACACAGCCGACCGCAGGCGCGACTTCACCTCGCGCTACGGTTTTGCCCCCGACATGGTCGATGGCGCGGATCATGTCACGCTGATCCACGACCCCAAGGTCCGGCTTGACGCGATGCACGCCGCGCTGTTCCACGCGCCCTACACCACCACCATCGCCGCCCGGTTTGCCGGAACGGATGTGGAGGCGACGCTGACCCGGCTTGGCATCCTGCCCGACCTGATCGCGCAAGCCGCCCAAGGCCAGTTGACCCGCAGCAGCTTTGCCACCCTGTGGCGCAGGCGGCGCGCTGATCAGACCTATCTCAAAGCCCTGCAACTGTCTCTCGCAGGCAAGCCAAATCGTGAACTGATCCTGTGCGGCAACGCGGCAGCCCGCCTGAAATCGACGCGCTTCCGCAAAAGACTGACCGAGCTGACCGCGAAAATGGAGGCTGGGCCCGGGGCCTGACAGTGCCGGTCGCCTACTCCGCCTCGCCCAGATAGCCCAGATTCGTGGTCCGCTCTGCCGTAAGCCGGGCGCGGCAGCCATAGATCACCATTGGCTCGGCCGTCCCGCCATTCATCTGATAGCCCTCCGCCGCACAGGCCGCATCGCGGAAGGTGATCCAGGCCCGTTGCGCATCGCGCAGATTGCCGACCGCGCCGCGATCCGCAGGCTCCAGCCCGTCATCCACCGACTTCATCACCGCCATCGCTGCCTTGTAAGCGTCGTTCAATTCGGCATCCGCCCGTATCCAGTCCTGCTCGGCACAATAAGTCATCTCGACCTGGGCCTGAGCGTTTGCGCAGTCCACCTCTTGTGCGGCAGCGGGCACGGCGGAAAGAGTCAGGGTCAAAAGGCAAAGCAGGGATGCAAATCGCATGACTATCTCCAATCGTTTCCCTGCTGAGTCTAACGCGACATTCCCGCAAAGCCACTGGGAATCGCACCGCCTTTGCGCTAGGCGAACTCCATGAGCCAGCGCATCACCATCCGCCGCCCCGATGACATGCACCTGCACCTGCGCGATGGCGCGATGCTGCAAGGGGTGCTGCCAGAATCCACCCGCCATTTCGCCCGCGCCCTCATCATGCCGAATCTGGTGCCGCCGGTCGTGACCCTCGATGACGCCCGCGCCTACCGCGCCCGCATTCTGGCCGCACTGCCGCCGGGCAGCGTCTTCGAACCCCTGATGACGCTGTATCTGACCGAAGGCACCGATCCCGCCGACGTGGCGGCCGCCGCCGCATCCGGTCTGGTCAAGGCCGTCAAACTCTACCCTGCCGGCGCCACCACAAACTCTCAGTCCGGCGTCAAAGACTTCGCCAAAGTCGAAGCCGTCCTCGACAAGATGGTCGAAATCGGCCTGCCGCTCTGCCTGCACGGCGAAGTCACCGACCCGGCGGTGGACATTTTCGACCGCGAAGCCGTTTTCATCGACCGCGTCCTCGCCCCGCTCCGCACCCGCAATCCAGACCTGCGGGTGGTGATGGAGCATATCACGACCGAAGACGGCGTGGCCTATGCCCGCGAGGGCGGCGCGAACCTCGCCGCCACCATCACCACCCACCACCTGATCCTGAACCGCAACCACATCCTCGCAGGCGGCATCCGGCCGCATTACTACTGCCTGCCCGTCGCCAAGCGCGAAAAGCACCGCCTCGCCCTGCGCTCTGCGGCCACTTCGGGCGACAAACGCTTCTTCCTCGGCACCGACTCAGCCCCCCATGTCGACGCATTGAAAGAGCACGCCTGTGGCTGCGCCGGCTGCTTCACCGCCACCAACACCATACCGCTGCTGGCCCATATCTTCGAAGCGGAGGATGCGCTGGACTGCCTCGAAGCCTTCACCTCGCTGAACGGTGCTGCCTTCTACAACCTGGCCCCCAATGACGCCCGCATCACGCTGATAAAACACGAACTCCCGCAAACCTTACCCGAAAAAATCCTGACCGAGGCTGGCCCCGTCACCGTCTTCAACCCCGGCTTTCCCATCCACTGGCACGTCGAACCCTGACCCGAAAAATCTTCGTGCGAAGACTTTTTCCAAAAGAATTTTCGTACGAAAATTCTTTGCTCCCCGGACGCAAAGGACCGCCCATGATCCCGACCTCTTTCCCGCCCGCCGCCGAAATCGCCCGCCTCACCGCCCGCGCCCTTCTGGAAATCAAGGCCGTCCATTTCAATGCCGAAACCCCGTTCACCCTCGCCTCCGGCCTACCGTCCCCCACCTACATCGACTGCCGCAAACTGATCTCCTACCCGCGCATCCGGTCCAGCCTGATGGATTTCCTGACCGTCACCATCCTGCGCGACGCCGGGTTCGAGGCGTTCGACAACATCGCCGGGGGCGAGACCGCCGGCATCCCCTTCGCCGCGCTGGTGGCCGAACGGCTGGCCTTGCCGATGACCTATGTCCGCAAGAAACCCAAAGGCTATGGCCGCAACGCCCGCATCGAAGGGGTGATGACGCCCGGCCAGCGCGTCCTCCTCGTCGAAGACCTCACCACCGACGGCGGCAGCAAACTGTCTTTTGTCGACGCCATCCGCGAAACCGGCGCCACCTGCGCCCATACCGCGGTCATTTTCTATTACGGCATCTTCCCCGAAACCACGCAGTGCCTCGCCTCCCACGGCATCGCCCTCCACCACCTCTGCACCTGGTGGGACGTGCTCGCCGAGGCCCGCATACAAAACGCCTTCGACGCCGCAACCCTCACCGAAGTCGAGGCTTTCCTGCACGACCCCCGCGGCTGGCAAGCTGCGCGGGTGAAAGAATAGGCAAGTTTTACGGGGACGATTTTGGGGGCAGATTGGGGGCAATCCGATTCGCCCCGTTCAGGAATGGTAGTTCTCCTCTTCGGCCCCCCGATATCTGGTAGGCGACTCGGTCCATTCCGGTTATCCTCAGACTTATACCGCGGCCACCCCCAGACCTATCAGAGTTGCCGCAAACCCGCCAAAGCGCGCATCAGACACGCTGAACTGACAAGAGGCAGAGCATGAACGAAATCACCCCGCTGCGCCAGATTCTGCCCGCCACCACCGCCGAACCCGAGGTTTTGCCGCATAATATCGAGGCCGAACAGCAGCTTCTCGGCGCGATCCTGACCAACAACGAGGTCTATGACCGCATCTCCTCGGTCGTCAAACCCGACCATTTCTTCGATCCCGTCCACCAGCGCATCTTTGAACGCGCCGCCGCCCGCATCCAGAAAAACGCCCTCGCCTCGCCGGTCACCCTCAAGCCGTTCTTCGAGGATGATCAGGGCCTCAAGGAACTCGGCGGACCGGCTTACCTCGTCCGCCTCGCCGGTGCCGCGATCTCCGCCTATGCCGCGCGCGACTATGCCCAGATGATCTACGACCTCGCCGTGCGCCGCGAACTGATCGGGCTGGGCCGTGACATTTCCGCCAAGGCCCAGAAGGTCGAGGTCGATTCAGAACCCCGCGATCAGATCATCGAAGCCGAGCAGCGTCTTTATAAGTTAGGTGAACAAGGCCACGCAGAGCGCGGATTTCAAAGCTTTTTGAAGGCAGCCGTCCAAGCGGTAAATAGCGCCAATGCCGCTTACCAACGCGGCGGCGGGCTTTCGGGCATATCAACCGGGCTATTGGATCTGGATACCAAACTGGGCGGGCTCCACCCTTCCGATCTATTGATCCTTGCGGGTCGCCCCTCAATGGGCAAGACCTCCCTGGCCACGAATATTGCCTTCAACATCGCAAAGGCCCGGCGTGTAGGCAAACTGCCAGATGGCCGCGAAGGTTCGGTCGAGGGCGGGGTCGTCGGATTCTTCTCATTGGAGATGAGCGCTGAGCAACTTGCTGCAAGGATACTTTCAGAAGCCTCCCAAGTCCCATCGGAGAAAATTCGGCGCGGCGATATGCCCGAGCAAGATTTCCGCAGATTTGTTGACGCCGCAAAAGACCTGGAATCCTGCCCGCTTTACATTGATGATACCCCTGCCCTGCCGATAAGCCAGGTTGCTGCCCGTGCAAGACGCCTCAAGCGGACGCAAGGACTGGATGTCCTGATCATCGACTATCTTCAACTGCTCAGGGGTTCTTCAAAGGAAAACCGCGTGCAGGAAGTTTCCGAGATTACCCAGGGGCTCAAAGCGATTGCGAAGGAACTCGACATTCCCGTGATCGCGTTGTCGCAACTCAGTCGCGCGGTTGAAAGTCGCGACGACAAGCGACCGCAGCTGAGCGACCTTCGGGAATCAGGTTCGATTGAACAGGATGCCGATGTCGTTATGTTTGTGTTTCGGGAAGAGTACTATCTGGAACGGCTAAAGCCCGACGAAGGTTCGCCGGAGTTTGTCGGCTGGTATGAAAAAATGAACAAAGCGCATGGCAAAGCCGAAGTCATCATTGGCAAGCAGCGTCATGGCCCGATCGGCACTGTCGGGCTGGCTTTCGAGGGCGAGTTCACGCGGTTCTCCAACCTCGCCCATTCTTGGCAACAGGGCAGCACCGACGTGGGATTCTAGCCCGCCCGAAACGCCGGGCAATCGCAACCAGCAAAGCGGCGATCCGTTCGCGCTTGGCACCTATTCCTAGTCCTTTGCCGGTTCGGTTCCGGTCGGGTGCTTATGGGACTGTGGCGGTTTCGTTCCGGTCTGACGTTGCCCCGAAGCAAGCAGCGATTGGAGCGCAAACCGGCCTGACTTCTTCCGATCCCGTGAGCTTACTCCCCGAAATTCGGACACTGACGGAAACTACGATTTGATGTCTGCTGGTCTCCAACGCATAGGAGAACAGACATGTCGAAACGCAGTATGTCCTATCGAAGTTTCGAATAGGTGATAAGATCTTTGCTCAGATTGACGGCGCAACACCTGGAATCGATACAATGACGAAACATGCCAATCTCGCCGATCTTCCAATAGGCACTTCCTCTGCAACTGATGCAGCTGCCATCCGAGAAGCCACTCCGGCGATCTTGCGCCGCCACGCTGCACTGCTTCTGGCGTCGTTTGCGACCGTTTCCGTTGGCGGCTGGTTAATCGGAAGAGCCGATCCGGCCTCCGCAGGCGCGGGGGTGGGTTCGGTCCGCACGATCGAACCGGAGGAGGGACGCGAACTGTTCCGCGAGGCTGCGGCTGCGGTGCTGCCGAGAGACGGTTTCAGCAGCCGGATCGCGCTGCAGGACAGCATACTGAGACTGGTCGCCGAAGGCGTGATCGAACCACGGCGCTTTGCGGCTGCATACCAGGACAGCGGCGGAATTCCTGTGGAACTGAACTTCCGATTGCGGTGGCCGTCGCTTTTGCCGATCCGCCTGACAGCTGAAAATGCCTCACACTACGTCAATTTGCTCTGGCCAGTCGGCCTCGCCAATGCCATCGCAGGCAATTCTACGAGCCCAGTGAACGGGCCGTCTCTTCTCACATTCGCCTCAACCGCTGGCTGGACCCTGGGACGGGAGGAGAACGGCGGTGCCTATTTCAACAGGTTCCGGATTGTCGAGCTGACGCCGGAACAGGAAGAAATGGCAATCGGGGTCGCACAGAACACGTTCCGACCATGCTGCAACAACTCGACCTTCTTCCAGGACTGCAATCATGGCTCCGCGCTCTTCGGGTTGCTGCAGCTCGGCGCCTCCCAAGGGCTTGCCGAACAAGACCTCTACGCCGAGGCTCTTGCCTTCAACTCCTTCTGGTTCCCGCAGACCTACATGCAGACCGCAATCTACTTCAAGCTTTTCGAGGGCAAGGAATGGGCGGATCTCGATCCAAAGTTCCTGATGGGCGCGCGCTATTCGGCGCTCGGACCCTGGCAAGCGGCCGTCGGTTCGAAGCTGGCCGAGATTCCCGGCCTTCTGCCCGCGCTGCGGGACGGCGTGAGCTGCGGCGCGTGACCGACAGGGACGATCACAAGCGGTCATGGCCTGTATTGCGGTGGACTCGGCCGCGAATGCCTGTCGATTTCCACGCAAACTGACCCGGGTTTTCCATCGAGAACTGAGCCACCTGAAGGTTATGGTCTTCGGGTCAGGCTGGGGTCAAGGCATGTGTGGCGTGCTTCTTCTTGCGGGTTGCGGCAGCTGAGCTGGCCTTGAAGTGGCAGCTGTCGTTTCCGGTCCCCAGGATGTGGCAGCGGTGGGTGAGGCGGTCGAGAAGGGCTGTGGTCATCTTGGCGTCGCCGAAGACGGTGGCCCATTCGCTGAAGCTCAGGTTCGTGGTGATGATGACGCTGGTGCGTTCATAGAGCTTGCTCAGCAGATGGAAGAGCAACGCGCCGCCCGATGCGCTGAACGGCAGGTAGCCCAGCTCGTCCAGGATGACCAAGTCCAGTTTCGTGAGACTTTCAGCGATCTGGCCGGCTTTGCCCTTGGTCTTCTCCTGTTCCAGGGCATTGACCAGTTCGATGGTCGAGAAGAAGCGGACTTTGCGGTGATGATGCTCGATGGCCTGGACGCCGAGGGCCGTGGCGGCGTGGGTCTTTCCGGTGCCCGGGCCGCCGATCAGAACGATGTTCTCGGCACCATCCAGGAACTCGCATTTGTGCAGTTGCCGCAGCGTTACCTCGTTGATCTCGCTGGCCATGAAGTCGAAGCCGGAGAGGTCCTTGTAGGCCGGGAAGCGTGCAGCCTTCATGTGATGGGCGATGGACCGCACCTCGCGTTCCGCCATCTCGGCCTTCAGGAGCTGCGACAGGATCGGCACCGAGGACTCGAAGGCGGGGGCACCTTGTTCGGTCAGGTCAGTGACGGCTTGCGCCATACCATACATCTTCAGGCTTCGGAGCATGATGACGACGGCTGCCGCAGCAGGATCATGACGCATGGCGGCCTCCGGTTCTCTCAGCGCGCAGGCCGTCATAGCGTTCAACGTTGGCCTTCGGTTCGTGGCGCAGTGTCAGGGCCTGTGGCGTGTCGATGTTGGGCCCG
>JAYUGA010000152.1:0-33223 GCA_043738565.1 Rhodobacterales bacterium | reverse complement strand
AAGGCCTGATCGGCGGGGATGAAATCCATGTTGGTGATGAGGAACCCCGCCTCGATCCGCGCCAGATTCAAGGCATCCGTCCCGATCGGCCGCAAGCCCCAGGGCGCACCGCTCGCCATCAGATGATCCCAGAACGCCAGTGCCTGCTCCGGCGCTAGCCACAATTCATAGCCCAGATCGCCGGTGAACCCGGTCCGCGATATGGTGACCTCGCCGCCCTGAAACCCAAACTTCGCCATCCGGAACGGCTTCAGCGCCCAGACATCAAACCCCGCTGCGCTCAGCACCGAGGCCGAACACGGCCCCTGCAATGACAGCGCCGCAATCACTTCCGTCACCTCGCGCACCGCCACGTCATAGCCCGCTGAGGACGCTGTCAACCACGGCAGATGCCGCTCCTGACAGCAGATCAGATAGTCCTCCGCCCCATGCCGGAACAAAGTTCCGTCATCCAAAACCTTGCCCTCGTCATCGCACCAAACCGTGTAATGCACGCACCCGACGGGCAATTTCCCGGCATTGCGGATCGTCAGCCGGTCGAGATACTCCGCCGCTTCCGGTCCGCTCACGCGATACTTCACCATCGGGCACAGGTCATAGACCGAGGCGCCGTTGCGGATCGCGGTATGCTCCATCGCCGCATCGCCAAAGCACAAAGCCGTCAAATAGCCCGCCCACGGCCCCCAGCGGTTCCGCTTGTTGGCAGCCGCAGTTCGCGCATGGAACGGCGTCTGGCGCAGCGGCGTCTCAAAATGGGTCAGGTCATTCATGCAAAACCCTTTCTGCCGCGTTCCACCCCGCCGCCCCGTTGATCCCGCCGCCCGGATGCGACCCGGCACTCGCCAGATACAGCCCGGGCAGCGGCGTGCCATATTGCGCCGCCTCGCGCAGAGGCCGCAGGAACAGCATCTGCTCCACCGCCAACTCGCCATGATGCCAGTTGCCGCCGACCATGCCAAACCGCGCCTCGATGTCCTGCGGCATCAGTAGTTCGGCATGCGCGATCTGCCCGCGCAGCCCCGGCACATGGGTCTCCAGCACCCGCAGCGTATTTTCCAGCATCGCCGCCCGCGCCGCCGCTAGCCCCGCCTTGGGAGCATGCGGCGCAAACTGCACGGTGGCCGACAAGATGTGATGACCCTCCGGCGCCAGCCCGGCATCAAAGGCCGAGGGCATGACGAACTCCAGCACCGGAGCCTGCGGCACCTCGCCATATTTCACCGGATTGAACGCATCCTCGACCACCCGCACCGAGGGCGCTATCACCATCCGCGCCATCAGGTCCGGCACAGTCGGCGCAGCCGTCAAGGCAAGGTGCAGCTTCGCCGCGCCACCCCGCGACCGGATATGCTGCACGCGGGCAAAGAACCCGGCATCCAGATGGCGCGGCCCGACCAGTTTCTGAAATGTGACGCGCGGCGAGATCGCGGAGATGATCACACCGGCCCGCAACACCTCGCCCGAAGCCAGTTCCACCCCCACCGCCCGGTCGCCTTCGACCATGACCCGCGCAACCGCAGAATTGCTGCGCAGGGTCACCCCCGCCGCCTCCGCCGCCTTGGTCATCGCCCCAGCCAGTGCCGCCATGCCACCCTTGGGCACCAAGATATCCGGGCCAATCGCCAGTTGATTGAGCAGCAGGATCAAGGAATTGGGCGATCTCGGCCCGAGCCACGCCCCCAAAGTGGCGTCGAAGGCCAGCAGGCCTTTCAGCCTGTCATCGGTCAATTCATCTTCCGCGACATCGGCGATATTGATCAGGATCATCCGCAAGAACTCGCGGAAATCGGCGCGGCCCAGCGCCCGAATCCCCAGCCCCAACCGCGCCAGCTTGCCCCATTCATTGCCCGTCGAGGTCAGCCGGGGCGGCGTCAAAGCCCGGAACGGTGCCAGAACCCGCGCGAATTCGCTCAATTTGGCGTGCAGCGCGGCATGGGCCTCCGCATCCGGCCCCGAGGTTTTGCCCCGCATCACCGTCAGCGGATCAGCCCCCAGAACCATTGTCGGCAGGGCAGGGTGAAAGCTCAGCCCATGCCGTTCCAGGCCCATCCCCGTCATCACCCGCGCATCCATGCCCCGCGTCGTGTGGGCCAGGGCAGGGGCCAGATACCCCGGCGCAAATTCCCGCACCGCAGCACCGCCGCCCGGCATTTCGCCAGCCTCCAGCAGGGTCACGCGCGCGCCCTTCATCGCCAGCCGCGCCGCGCAAGCCAGCCCATTGGTGCCGCCGCCTATCACAATCGCATCAAAGGACGGCATAGGCGTCACTCATCTTGTTGGGCAGCTTCGCCCCGCGCAGAATCTCGGCGGCGGCGTTGCGCCCCGGCGCGCCCATCACCCCCCCGCCGGGATGGGTGGAGGAGCCGCAGATCCACAGATCCTTGATCGGCGAACGGTATTGCGCATAGCCCGGCAGCGGGCGGTTGAACAGCAACTGGTCAAAGGTCAACTCGCCCTGAAAGATATTGCCCTCGGTCAGCCCGACCTCGGCCTCCAGTTCGCGCGGCGTGCGAACTTCGACGTGCAACACTTTGTTTTTAAATCCAGGTGAGTATTTCTCGATCTGATCCAGACAGGTCTGCCCAAAGGCATCGCGATCCGCATCCGACCATTCCCGTCCCTCGATCCTGGGCGGTGCATACTGTACGAAACACGACATGAAGTGCTTGCCCGGCGGCACCATCGAGGGATCGATCAACGTCGGGATCATCACATCCTGGAACGGATCGCGGCTGAAATGCCCGGCCTTCCAGTCGTCATAGGCCCGCTCCATCCGCTCAATCGAATCCGTGAAATGCAGATCGCCCTTCAGATTGGGCGCGCCTTTCGGCAGCGCCGGAAACTCCGGCACCGAATCCAGCGCGATGTTCAGCTTGCCCGAGGAACCCCGAATCTTGAACGCCTTGACGCGGCGCACGAAATCCCCCGGCAACTGGTCTTCCGCCACATGTTTCAAAAACGTCCGCTTGACATCCATATTGGAAATCACACGGCGGCCCCGAACTTCGTCGCCATTGGCCAGCACCACACCCCGCGCACGCCCGCCCGTCACAATGACGCTCTCCACCCCCGACCCGACGCGAATCTCGCCCCCAGCCGAAGCCAAGGACTTGGCCAAAGCCTGGGTAATCGCCCCCATCCCGCCCCGGGCAAAGCCCCAGGCGCCAAGGTTGCCGTCGACATCACCCATATAATGATGCAGCAGGACATAGGCCGACCCCGGCGACATCGGCCCCAGAGCGGTGCCGATGATCGCCGATACCGCGAGGTAAGCCTTGATCACCGGATGCTCGAAATACTCGTCCAGAAAGTCCGAGATCGACATGGTCCAGAACCGCACCATCTCGGCCAGTTGCCGCTCTGACATCTCGCCCATCTTGCGGCCCAGCCAGATCAGTTCGGCAATATCCCGTGGCTTGAAAGACGAAGGGTCCGGCGGCGTCCGCATCAGCATCGGCCTTATGAACCGGCAAAACCGCAGGACATCGCGCGAATAGCGGTCATAGGCTTCGGCATCATGCTTGGAATGCCGGGCAAATTCGCGCCGGTTGGCATCGTGGTCGCGGAACATCCCCAGATAGCCGCCACCCTCGGTGAACACCGCGCCACCCTCATAGGGCAATATCTGCAAGCCATGTTTTGGCAGTTCCAGATCGCGCATGATCTCGGGCCGGAACAGGCTGCTGACATAGGAACAGTTCGAATAGGTGAACCCCGGATACAGCGACCGGCTGACCGCCGCGCCGCCCACCCAATCGTTCTGTTCCACCACGCAAACCTTCATGCCGGCCCGTGCCAGATAACAACCCGCCACCAGCCCGTTATGCCCGGCGCCAATGATCACCGCGTCATACATCATGCCCCGGCTTCCAATTGTTCCAGCGTCAGATCCACCGCCACTTCCACCGCTTTCAACGTATCGGTCAGGCACGAGCCTTCAGTCACATGCGCCTCGCACATGAACCACGGCTCGCGGCTGTCGGGTTCGACAATAATCCCCAGATCGTGCAGGTGATACGCCATCGTGTCGTAAAACGTGTAATCCGAACCCTTCCAGTCGCGGTAATTGTCCGGTGCCTGTTCGGCAAAGAACAGGCCGAACATCGACGGATGGCCGGTATAGGAATGCACGATCCCGCGCGCATCCAGTATCCCGGTAATCCCCGCCATCAAAGCCGAGCCATGCCCCGCCAAAGTCGCCAGCGCCGGGGTCTCGTCCAATATCCGCAGACATTCCTCCGCCGCCGCCAGCGAAACCGAATGCGCGGTATACGTCCCGCCATGCGCGGCCCCGCCATAGCGGAAATGCCGCATCACCTCCTCGCGCCCCGCCACCAGCGCAATCGGGTAGCCATTGGCCACCGCCTTGGCAAAGGTGGTTATATCGGGCCGTACCCCCATGATCCCCTGAATACCACCCTTGCCAACCCGGAACCCCGATTTCACCTCGTCGATGATCAGCAACACGCCATACTCATCACACAGCTTCCGCGCCAGCCGCACATATTCCACCTGCGCCATGATCCCGCAGCAATTGCCCTGGATCGGTTCAATCAACATCGCGGCCAATCCAGCGCCATGGCGCTTGAACACATCCTCAAGCCGCTGAAAATCATTCATCGGCACCAGATGCGCCAATTGCTTCACCAGCTGGGGAATGCCCTTGCCATAGGCAATCACCTCCGGGTCGGAATTGGTCCGGTGATCCCAATCCTCCAGATTGGCCATCCACATCGCCGCGTCAAACAACCCGTGATAGCCGCCCTCCACCAAGAGATAGCTTTCCCGTCCGGTATAGGCGCGCGCCAGCCGCAAGGCCGCCATCACCGCCTCGGTCCCAGAATTGGAAAACCGAACCAGTTCCGCAGCCGGCACCATCTTGGCGATCCGGTCAGCGACAATCAACTCCCGCTCGGTCGACAGCGCAAATACGCCCCCGACTTCGATTCCCCGCCGCGCCGCCGCATCGACCCGGTCATCGGCATAGCCTAAAATCGCCGGGCCATAACCCAGACGGTAATCGACATAGCTGTTCCCATCAATATCCCAGGTCCGGCCACCCTTGCCATGATGAACATAGATCGTCCGGTCATCGCCCCAATAGCGGAAGGTCGAGGCCACGCCCAAAGGCAGCCGCTTGACCGCGCGTTGAAACTGCGCATTCGATTTGGTCAGCCTGCGGCTTGGCGTCACCACCATGATTTTCCCCCTCGACTCGCCCTGCAAAGATCACAAGATTTTGACTGGTCTGTCAATCAAAATATCCCCGGCCCCGGTTTCAGGTAAATTTACCTGTTTTCAGAGCCGCAGTTTCGGCTACATCTGCTTTCAGCCCGAGCAGGAGCCTGACGATGCCTGATGACGACAAATCCGAAGCACCACCGCGCAAGATGAGCCGTGCGACGCGCCGGGTGCAGTTGATCGAATCCACCATCGAAACGCTGGCTCTGCGTGGCTACGCCCGCACCACCCTGACCGAGGTCGCCCGCACCGCCGGCCTGTCGCACGGCCTGGTGAATTTCCATTTCGAGACCAAGGAAAAACTGCTGTCCGAAACCCTGCTGTATATCGCCGAGGAATACCGCCAGAACTGGCTCTCCTATCTGGCGGGGGCAGGGCCATCACCCGCCGCTCAACTGGATGCCCTGCTGCGCGCCGATTTCAACCCGGCCATCTGCACCCCGCAACGCCTGTCCGCCTGGTGTTCGTTCTGGGGCGAAGCGCAAAGCCGCCCGCTCTATCAGGAACGCTGCGGATCGAACGATGATCACTACAACGCCCGCATGGAAGAACTTTGCGCCCAGATCATGGCCGAGGATGGCCAGTCGGGCGACGCCGCCCGCATCGCCCGGGTGATCCGCGTGACGACCGAAGGCGTCTGGCTCGACATGATGACGATGCGCCAGCCCTATTCAATCGCCGAGGGTCAGGCCACCGTCCACGCTTGCGCCGCCGCCTTTTTCCCGCGCCATTTCGGGGCGGAGGGGCTTTTGGCGGCGTAGTGGCGCAGGGGCCCGGACACGCCAATTCCCCGTGCTGCGTCCACCAAAACGAAGAGACGCAAAGAAGACGCGGGCAAGACGGGAAAAAGACCGCAATCAAGCGGGGCTGTCGGCCCCAAGTTGACTTGTTGCGCCCCTCCCGTCCATCATGCGGTGGGGGACGAAATGACACCGCAAGACCGCATCAGGGCGCTGCCAATCTGGACTGGCCCGATCACGGCAGAGCCCTTGGGCGGCGGCATTACCAACCTCAATTTCGTGGTGCAGGACGCCCATAAAAAGGCCGTGGTCCGCATCGGAAACGACATTCCGCTGCACCAGATCCTGCGGTCGAACGAGCTTTCCGCCAGCCGCGCCGCCCATGCCGCAGGCGTCTCCCCCGCCGTCCTGCACCATGAACCCGGCATATTAGTCATTGAATTCATTGAGGGAAAAACCATGACTGCCGCTGATATCCGGCAGGATGCCATGCTGGAACAGGCTCTGATCCTGGTCAAACGCGCCCACCAGACCATCCCCCACCACCTGCGCGGTCCGGTGCAAATGTTCTGGCCCTTCCACGTCATCCGCGATTACGCCGCCACTCTGGCCGATGGAAATAGCCCTCATGCAGCATTGCTTCCCAACCTATTGATTCAAAGTGAAAAACTGGAATCCACCATCGGCCCTATCGACCTGATCTTCGGCCACAACGACCTGTTGCCCGCCAATTTTCTCCACGATGGCAACCGCTTGTGGCTGATCGACTGGGACTATGCCGGCTTCAACTCCCCGCTCTTCGATCTGGGTGGCCTGGCCGCCAACAGCGGCCTCAACGTCGATCAGGAAGCCTTTGTTATGGAACGCTATTTCGGAAAAATCACCCCTGGCCTGCCGCGCCGCTACCGCGCCATGAAAGCCGCCGCCGCCCTGCGCGAAACCCTGTGGTCGATGGTTTCCGAACTGCATTCCACCCTGGATTTCGACTTCGCCACCTACACCCGGACCAACCTCGCCACCTATACAGCTGCCTTGAAAAACTTGTGAGATTTCAATGACATCGCTCCCATCCACCGCCAAAGCCATCATCATCGGCGGCGGCATCATCGGCTGTTCCGTGGCCTACCACATGGGCAAACTTGGGCAGACCGACACCGTGCTGCTGGAGAAGAACAAACTCACCTCCGGCACCACCTTCCACGCCGCCGGTCTGGTCGGCCAACTTCGCACCTCCGCCAACATCACCCAACTCCTCGGCTACAGCGTTGAACTCTATAAGAAACTGGAGGCTGAAACCGGCCTGCAAACCGGCTGGAAAATGAACGGCGGGTTGCGTCTGGCCTGCAACGCCGAACGCTGGATCGAGGTCAAACGCCAGGCCACCAGCGCCCATTCCTTTGGTCTGGAGATGCACCTTTTGACCCCGCAAGAGGCGCAATACCTCTGGCCCCTGATGACGATCGACGATCTGGTGGGGGCGGCCTACCTGCCCACCGATGGCCAGGCTAACCCTTCCGACATCACGCTCAGCCTCGCCAAAGGGGCCAGAATGGCCGGGGTGAAAATATGGGAAGACACCCAAGTCACGAAAATCATTGTGGAAAACGGTCGCATCCGGGGCGTCGAAACCCCGCACGGCACCGTGGAATGCGAGAAAGTCATCTGCTGTGCAGGCCAATGGACCCGCACCCTCGCCGCCACGGTCGGCGTCAACGTCCCGCTGATCTCCGTCGAACACCAATACATGATTACCGAGAAAATTCCGGGTGTTACCGCCAATCTTCCCACCTTGCGCGATCCGGACCGCCTGACCTACTGGAAGGAAGACGTCGGTGGCCTCGTCTGGGGCGGCTATGAACCCAACCCCAAACCCTGGGCACCGAACGGCATCCCGGAAAACCACGTGTTCAGCCTGTTGAACTCCGACTACGACCACTATTCCCAGTTCATGGAAGACGCGATTGCCAGGGTGCCCGCCTTGGAAACCGCAGGGGTCAAACAGCTGTTGAACGGGCCGGAATCCTTCACCCCCGATGGCAACTTCATCCTGGGCGAGGCCCCCGAACTGAAAAATTTCTATGTGGGGGCAGGCTTTAACGCCTTTGGCATCGCCTCCGCCGGGGGGGCCGGCATGGCCCTCGCCGAATGGGCCGCCAAGGGTGAAGCGCCTTGCGACCTGTGGCCCGTCGACATCCGCCGCTTCGGCCAGGTCCACCGCGCCACCGACTGGGTCCGCGCCCGCACCTTGGAAGCCTATGGCAAGCACTACACCATCGCCTTCCCGTCAGAAGAGATGAAATCCTCCCGCCCTAGCCGCCGCTCGCCGCTTTACGCCCATCTTAAGGCCGCGAGGGCAGTCTTCGGCGAGAAACTCGGCTGGGAACGCCCCAACTGGTTCGCCACTCACGAGGAACCGGTTGACCGCTACACCTACCTCCGCCCGAACTGGTTCCACGCCGTGAAGCGTGAACATCAGGCCGCGCGCGAGGCGGCGGTGCTGATCGACCAATCCTCTTTCGCCAAATTCAGCCTCAAAGGCTCCGACGCTGCCAAATCCCTCTCTTGGATCGCCGCTGGCAATACCGACCGCGCGGTCGGCAGCCTGACCTACACCCAGCTTCTGAATGCGCGGGGAGGGATTGAGGCGGATGTGACCGTCGCCCGCACCGGGCAGGATGAGTTCTACATCACCACCGGCACCGGGTTTGCCACCCGTGATTTCGACTGGATCAATCGGAACCTCACCGGAAACTGCCAGTTTGCTGACGTGACCTCGGCGCATGCGGTCCTGTCGCTGATGGGGCCGGAAGCCCGCGAAATCCTGTCCCGCGTCTGCACCGAGGATCTGTCGAACGCAGCCTTCCCCTTCGCGTCCGTCCGGCGGATTTCGGTGGCGTCCTGTCCGGTGCTGGCACTGCGCGTCACTTATGTGGGCGAACTGGGGTGGGAGTTGCACTTGCCCACCGAGGTTGCCGTCACGGTCTATGAGGCGCTGATGGCGGCGGGGCGGGATCTGGGGCTGGTGAACGCGGGCTATCGGGCGATTGAGACGCTGCGGCTGGAAAAGGGGTATCGGGCCTGGGGGTCGGACATCGGGCCGGATCATACGCCGGTCGAGGCGGGGTTGACCTGGGCTTGCAAGATGAAGTCGGGGCTGCCGTTTCTGGGGCGGGAGGCGGTGGCGGCGCAGATTGCGGGCGGGGTCGGGAAACGGCTGGCCTGCTTCACAGTCGAGGATGCGACGGTGATCCTGCTGGGGCGGGAGACGATTTATCGCGACGGGGTGCGGGTGGGCTGGCTGTCGTCGGGCGGCTTCGGGCATACGGTGGGCAAGCCGATTGGCCTTGGGTATGTCCGGGCGGCGGGGGTGGATGAGGCCTATTTGTCCGCCGGGAGTTATGAGCTGGAGGTCGCCTCGGAGCG
Organism: Rhodobacterales bacterium; assembly: GCA_043738565.1. Taxonomy (GTDB): domain Bacteria; phylum Pseudomonadota; class Alphaproteobacteria; order Rhodobacterales; family Rhodobacteraceae; genus Stagnihabitans. The sequence goes on along the minus strand of JAYUGA010000152.1, from coordinate 23,819 downwards.
GGTTCCCGCCCGGCTGCATCTGGGGGCGCTCTATGATCCGACGGGGGTGCGGGTCAGGGGGTGAGGGGAGTGTCCACATGTGGACACTTAGGGAAAGTGTGGAGAAACAAGGGGTTGTGTCTTTCTGTTAACCACGTGGAAAGGTTTGGGGTGCCAAGTTTGTTGGTTGAAAACCCGGCATCATTTGCTAAAATGGGAGCAGTACGTGTTCAAGTGGAGCCGCCGCCCTGCGGCATTGCGGTTCACGGGAGGGTCATATCCCGCACCCCCGCAGGACATTTGGGGACAAAAAATGCGAAATTTTGGCTGAATTGCAGGAACCTGGTCCAGGTGAGGTTTCGAGCAAACAGCATCACGATCCAGTGGATAGGCGGCAGAGAATGACAAAAGTGACGCATGAGGTGACCCTCCAATCCGATCTGACCTGCCCGCAATGCGGATACGTTGCGACCGAAACGATGCCGACAGATTCTTGCCAGTGGTTCTATTCGTGCAGGAATTGCCAAGCGGTGCTGCGGCCAAAGCCCGGGGATTGCTGCGTTTTCTGTTCCTATGGCTCGGTGCCATGCCCGTCGATGCAGGGGCCGCAGGGCTGTTGTTGAGGACTGCGTGAACTGGCAGCAATGTCTTTGGTTGGCGCTTTCACGCCACCCCCCGCATCCACCCCTCCAGCGCCTCCACTTCCTCCGCCGTCATCCGCAGCCCCAGTTTGCTGCGCCGCCAGACCACATCCGTCGCATGGGTGGCGTATTCGTGGGTCATCAGCCAGCGCACTTCGGCCTCGGTCAGGGTGGCGCCGAAGTTGCGGCCCAGAGCCTCGGGCGAGGTGGCGTTGCCCATGATCTGCGCGGCATCGAGCCCGTAGGCGCGGATCAGGCGGGCGGACCATTCCGGGGTCAGGAAGGGGTGAGCGGCGCGAAGGTGTTCGGCCAGCATCCCTTTGTCCCCCAAGGGAAAGTCGCCGCCGGGCAGGGGTTTGCGGGCGGTCCAGGCGGGGCTTAGCCCCTTGAAATGCGGGGCGAGTTTGGTCAGCGCACTTTCGGCCAGACGGCGGTAGGTGGTGATCTTGCCGCCGAAGACGTTGAGCAGGGGTGCCAAGTTCGCAGTCGGGCCGGTATCCAGCGACAGCACATAGTCGCGGGTGGCGGCGGTCGCGGATTTGGCACCGTCGTTATAGAGCGGGCGGACGCCGGAATAGGTCCAGACCACATCCTGCGGGGTGACGGCTTGGGTGAAATACTGGCTGGCGAAGGCGCAGAGGTAGTCGCGTTCGGCATCGCTGATGGCGACTTCGCCCGGTGAGCCCTGATGGTCCTGATCGGTGGTGCCGATCAGGGTGAAGTCCTGCTCGTAGGGGATCGCAAAGATGATGCGGCCATCGCCACCTTGAAAGAAATAGCAGCGGTCGTGGTCGTAGAGTTTGCCGGTGACGATGTGGGAGCCGCGAACCAGGCGGACGCCTTCGGTGCTGGTGGAATGGGCGAGGCGCATCGTTTCGGCGACGAAGGGACCGGCGGCGTTGACGAGGGCGCGGGCGTGGTGGGTCTGGGTGCCTTGCGCGGTCTGGGTGGTGATGGTCCAGAGGTCGCCGGTGCGGGTGGCGTCGGTGACTTTGGTATGGGTGAGGATTTTCGCGCCTAAAGCCTGCGCGTCGCGGGCGTTCAGGACGACGAGGCGGCTGTCCTCGACCCAGCAGTCGGAATATTCGTAGGCTTTTTTGTAGTGCGGTTTCAGGGGCTTACCGGCGGGGTCTAGGGTCAGGTCAAGGGTGCGGGTGGAGGGCAGGATCCGGCGGCCCCCCATGCTGTCGTAGAGAAAGAGGCCAAGACGGATCAGCCAGTCGGGGCGGCGGCCCTGCATCCACGGCATCAGGCGCGCGGTCGGCGTGGTGGTGTCAAAGCGCATGGCGGGCGAGAGCGGCAGGACGAAGCGCATCGGCCAGGAGATGTGTGGCATGGCGGCGAGCAGGGTTTCGCGTTCGTGCAGCGCCTCGCGAACCAGGCGGAACTCGAAGTATTCGAGGTAGCGCAAGCCGCCGTGGAACAGTTTGGTCGAGGCCGAGGAGGTGCCCTGGGCGAGGTCGCCCTGTTCGGCCAGGGTTACGGTCAGGCCGCGGCCGGCAGCGTCACGGGCGATGCCGCAGCCGTTGATGCCGCCGCCGATGATGAAGAGGTCGGTTGTGTCGGTCATGGGTTCCCTCGTTGAGGCTGGGAATGCGCGGCGAGGGGCGGTTCGTCAAGCTATTGGCGCGCAGATGTTCGGTAATAGTGAAAACGCGCGAAAACGAACATCAGACGCGCAGGCGGCGCATGGTGATGATCTGGCGGATGAGGCCAACGGGGGGGACGGCGCGGAAGAGGTCGCGCATCATGTCAAGATCGGCCTTCAGCCCGGTCCAGAGGCCGTATTTGGCGGATTTGAGGGGCGAGACCACGCCGGGCCATCTCACGACGGCGATGCGGGCGCGGTCCGTGATGATGAGGGAGTTCAGAAAGACTTCGAAGCCGAATTTGGGGAGGCGTTGCAGGGCTTCAGTTTGGCCGTCGAGCAGGGATTTGCGCAGGACACGCTCGCCCGAGATGTAGTCGAGGCCGATCCAGCGCCACGGCAAGGGGGCGTTGTCGCGCAGGCTGATCGAGATGTCGGCGCGGCCTTGGGCGACCGGGGTGATCAGGGCGGACAGATGCGCAGAGCCAAGGCCCACGAGGTCGGCATCGACCAGCAGGATCAGCTCTCCGGTGGCGGCGGCGAGGCCGTGGATCAGGGCGGCGGTCTTGCCACCGTTGCGGGGCCGGGCGATCAGGCGGGCTTTGGGGAACCGCCTGACGACCCCGACAGTTCCATCGCCAGAGCCGTCATCGACCACGATCACCTCGTCGATCAGCGGATGACCCAGCACGGCGGTCAGGACGGCGGCAATCCGCGCCTGTTCATTATAGGCCGGAATGATGCAGGACAGGGTCACGGTTTGCGCCAGCAGCGTTGCAGGCAAATCGCGCCAAGGCCCAGAATGACAGCGAAAAGGCCGATCGAAATCCGGTAGATATAGGTGTCGATCGAGGAATAAGCCTCGCCGATGAAATAGCCGACCACCATGAACAGCAGGGTCTTGGGCAGGGTGCCCAGCAGGTTATAGCCCATATAGGCCGCAAAATTCATCCGTGCGGCGCCCGAGGCAATCATGATCGCCAAGCCCGCCGAATGGGTCCATTTGCCAAACAGCAGGGTGCGCCCGCCCTTTTCGGCAAAATGCTCCTCCAGCGCCACCTGGCGGGCCTTGGTGATTCCGAGACGCTCCTGCCAGCGTTCGGACAAAAGGCCGGGACCGTAGCGACCAAGGCCGTAGAACAGCGCGTCACCAATCAGATCGCCCAGGATGCAGATCACGAATACCCCGGTCAGCGACATATAACCCAATCGCGCCAGATAGGCCGCGATGACGGTGACGATGGGGCCTTCCAAGATGGCAAAGGGTGCCAGAATCCACAGCCCGTGCGACTGGATCAGTTGCAGGGCGGCGTTGAGGGTGAACACATCAGGCTCCGGGGCTGGGGGGTTGGGTCAAGGTCTGGTCCGCCGGGTCACGTGCCACTTCGGCGGTGGTCATCACATTGCCACGCCATTCAAAGCCGCTGCCTGTCCAGGAGGCAAGCCACAGCGGCGGCAACAGCAGATCGCGCAAGAGCCACGCGGTGATATCGGCGGGGCTGCGGGGCCAGTCGCCGACGCGGGCGGCCACGAATTCCACACCATACCACAGGACCAGAAACACCGGGATGGCCCATACGGTCAGGCCGGTCGCGACCAGAGCCAGCAGGGCCGCGAAGGGTAGGGCGGCCCCGGCGAAAAGCTCGGGCAGGAAATAGATCAGAAAGCCAAGCCGACGCACCCGTGACCAGCGCACTTGACGGCTCCATACCGCCATAAAACGGCGTTTGCCAATCGGTTGCGCGAACAATTGTCCCGGCAGCCGCACCTTCAGCCCCGTCGCCCGCACCATCTTGGTCGAGGCGACATCCTCGGCCATCTCATGCCCCAAGGCCGCGAGGCCACCGGATTTCTCCAGCAGATCGCGCGACCAGAACAGCATCTTGCCCTGGGCAAAGCCATTGCCCAGCCGGGCCGAGGCCAACTGCAAGCGCGCCTGAAACGTGTTGAGAAAAGCGCATTCCAGTCGCGCCCAGAATCCGTCGGGTTGCACGCCAATCGGCGGCGAGGACACCAGACCGGTGCCGGGCGTCCACTGATCCAGCAGCCGCGTCAGATAATCGGGTGGCAGCAGCACATTGCTGTCGGCCATCAGGATCATCGGATGCCGCGCTGCCTGCCAGCCCTTGACCAGATTGTTCAGCTTGGGATTGCCGCTGATCCTGTCATCGCCGATCAGCAGACGCGCCGCGATGGCCGGATGGGCGGCGATCAGCCGGTTCACGACCGGAATGGCAGGGTCCGACGGCGAGGCGACGCAGAAGAGGATCTCGAACAGCGGGTAATCGGCGGCAAAGGTGGTCGCCAAAGTCTGCTCCAGCTGGTTTTCCAGACCGCAGACCGGACGCAGCACGCTGATGCCGGGGCGGTCGTGGCGGGCCGTGGCCGGTCGCCCGCGGGTCATGGCGGACAAGGCAAGCGCGGTGCCGATCAGTTGCGTGGCCGCGCAAAACGCCAGAAACCAGATCAGGGCAGTCGACATGCTAGACGCCTCGGGCAGTTGCACCGATCCTCAGACGCGGCCTTGCGGCTGTGTTGTCCTGTTTGCGGCCAGCGCCGTCAAGCAGCAGCAACCGGCCAGAGGTGGTTTCGGCCAGAGCCGTGCTGTTTTCCACCCAGTCGCCGCAATTGGCATAGGCCAGGCCGTAGTCGGAATGCAGCGCGGGCTTGTGAAAATGGCCGCAGATGATGCCATCGACGCCGTGGGCGCGAGCCAGATCGACCAGCCGCTTGTCAAAGTCATCCAGCCCGCGGATCAGATCATTGGCCAGTTTGATCACCCGGTCCACCACCTGCCACTCGGCGCGGCCAAAGTGGCGGCGCAGGGCGTTTATCCGATCACCAAGCCCGCGAAACAGGCCCTCGGCCCTGGCACCGATGCTGGCCAGCAAGGGAAAGCAGGCGTCAAACACGTCGCAGCTGTCGCCGTGAATGACCAGATAGCGCTGCCCGTCGGCGGCGCGGTGGATGATCTGCGGCACGATCTCGACATTGGCGATGCGGCTGCCGCAATACTGGCGAAAAAAGGCGTCATGGTTGCCGGGGGTATAGACCAGCCGCACGCCCTGGCCCGCCCGGTCCAGCAGAAGCTGCAAGATGGCGTGCTGGGTGGCGGACCAGTCGCTGGCGGCGGCGGCCCAGGTGTCGATGATGTCGCCCACCAGATAGATCAGATCGGCGGTATGGGTTTGCAGAAAGTGCAGTAGCGCATCATCCTTGCAGGCCCGCGATCCAAGGTGCAGGTCAGACAGGAACAACACCGGGAAATGCCGCGCGGCGGGGAGGCTGGCAATCATGGCGCGGGGGGCTGGCTTTGGGGAAGGTAAGCCGCTAGGTCTGGCATCGTCTTGTCCTGTCACGATCTTTTGGGACGCATTGCCTTGTGCGCAGCGGTTTTTGGTCTTGGTTTCCCATGTTCAACGCCGCAGCACCGGGTTTCCGTCGGTGATAATACTGCGGAAGTACACCAAGAAGAGCGACGGCGATGTGACAGGGGTTAGGACGACCGTGCAGTGGATCGGGATCGTCGCACGGACCAGCGGTTTGGCCACCTGACTGTCGATGTCGCGCCAGGACATGACGCCGGGCGGATTGCGGCATCGTTTTTTGGTCTCGACCAGGCTTGGCGGGTGGCGGCCGCTCTGGTGCCGCGAGACCCGGCGACCAGCAATGACAGGTCGGGTTTGATTGGCACCCCGTGCCGGCGGTTTGCGGTGTGTGCGCAGGTTGGCTGATATGGCGCTGTGCGGCACCGCCATCGGATCATCCGCGATGCAGCGGAACTGGTTGATGCAGATCATGGACGGCGGCCACAAAAGCTGCTTTGGTTGCAGCGCAAACAGGAGAAACGTCATGCAACGCATAATAACTCTGTGGTTGGGCATCTGGGCCGCTTTTGGCCTTGCAGGTCCGGTTTCGGCCCAACAGGGCATGATGAACGGCTATGGGTGGGGATTTGGCAGCCTCTGGATGGTACTGATCGTCGTTCTGGTGGTTCTGTGCATCTTTGCCTTGGTGAAATATCTGCGGAAATAGCAGGAGGACTGCGTCATGCCCTACACGATCAATCGTCTGATTGCAGGTATCCCCTTTGACGACGTTGACAGCCGCACCCGCGCGGCCCTGGCGGCGAATGGGTTTGGTGTGCTGACCGAAATCGACGTGGCGGCCACGATGAAAAAGAAGATCGGCGTCGAGATGTCGCCTTACCGCATCCTGGGGGCCTGCAACCCGCAAATGGCGCATCAGGCGATCGGCATCGAGCCGCGCGTAGGGGCGATGCTGCCGTGCAATGTCATCCTGCGCACGGTCGAGGGCGGTGTCGAAGTCAGCGCGATAGATCCGGTGGCCTCGATGCAGGCGATTGACAACCCGGGCCTGCAGGTGTTGGCGGCGCAAGTGCGCGATCTGCTCGCGCGGGCGGTTGCGGATATTTGAGCCATTGCATGCAGCCGATCGCCGGGGCCGGATCGCGATCTGGCGCAAAATGACCGAGGGTGCCGGAGCATGACAGACCAAAGCCAACGAACCGCTTTGGGGTCCGCGATCTTGCCAGCCGTGGCCATCCTGCCCGCGTTGATGCTGGCGGTGTTCACGATCTCGGTCGGGTTCGGGGTGCTGTTGCCGCAATTGCCCACCCTGATCGTGCGGCTGCTGGGAGCGGGCGGCACAGCCGCGCAGGTTTCGCGCGCCACCGGGCTGCTGACAGCGCTTTACATGGTGGCATTGTTCCTGTTTGCGCCACTTTGGGGGCGGCTTTCGGACCACTGGGGTCGTCGCGGCGTGCTGCTGATTGGCCTGTCCGGTTTCAGCCTTGCCATGATCGCATCGGCATTTTTCGAAACGCTGGCGGCGGTCTATGTCGAACGAGTAGTGAGCGGCGTGTTCGCGGCGGCGGTGACGCCAGTGGCGCTTGCTGCGGTGACTGATTTTACGGTGGACAAGGCGGCCCTCGGGCGCCGCCTGACGTTTGTGTCGCTGGCGGGCGTTTCCGGCTTTCTGTTGGGCCCAACGCTCGGTCTGGCTTTGACGCGACTGCTGGGCGCCGCAGATGGTGCTGCAGGGGCACTGACGGTGCCGCTGCTGGCAACTGGTGTGCTGGCGCTGGTTGCTGCAATTGCGGTCGCCCTGACCTTGAACGGCGCAAACCTATCAGCCCACAAACGGGATGATCCAACGGCACCGGCGCCAGATCCCCGGCTGGTGTTGCAATTGCTGATCCTGGGGTTTGTGGTGTCCGCAGGGGTTGGCGGGTTCGAGGTCGGCCTGGCCCTGCGCGGCAAACAGGAACTTGGCCTGACACCTGTGCAGATCGCCACGCTGTTCACGATGTGCAGCGGGGTGATGATCGTGGTGCAGGCACTGGTATTTTCGCCGCTGGTCAGACCCGAATTCACCCGCTGGCTGATTGCCCCGGCCTTTGCCATCCTTGCGGCGGGGCTTTTGGCGGTGCCGCTGGCGGGGAATTTCACGCTGACGCTGGTGGTGATCGGCACAGTGGCGGCGAGTGCGGGGATCCTGTCGCCGATCCTGACCTATTGGATTGCCAGCCTGGTGGGCCATAAATCGGGGGCCGACCTTGGCAAGCAGACCTCGGCCGCCAGCCTTGGGGCGGCGGTGGGGTCGGCAGCGGGCGGGTTGCTGTATGATGTGACCTGGCTGCCCGGCGCCGCCTTTGTGCTGATGGCGGTGTTGGCGCTGGGGGCGGTCTGGCCCAGCCTGCGCCTTCCGGGGCGGCTGGTGGCCGGGGTCACCGCAATCCCGGCCCGCGGATCGTAACCATTCGCAGCCCAGCCCGGCAAGGCGGAAGATGCCCGACCGCCTTGCGGTTCCCGAGTGATCGAAATTGCCGGGATTGCGGCGCAATCCTGTTGGCCGATCACGGCGCGATGGCTGCGCTGTGCAAATGCGCTTCGTCGTAGTCGAACACGATGTCAGGATCGGGCCGCGCCAGATGCTTGTCCTTGTCCGGGCAATCGACGCGCGACATCAAATGGCGGATCACGTTCAGCCGCGCCCGTTTCTTGTCATCGGCCCGCACCACATGCCACGGCAGATCGTCGCTGTGGGTGCGTGCGAACATTTCGTTGCGGGCCACCGAATAATCATCCCAGTGCCGCAGCGCCGTTTTGTCGATCGGGCTGACCTTCCATTGTTTGAGCGGATCGACGCGACGATCGTCCAGACGACGCTTCTGTTCGGGTTTCGAAATGTCGAGGTAGTATTTGAACACCTGCGTGCCCGAGTTGACCAGCAGCCGTTCGAACGGCAGGACCGAGGTCATGAACTCCTCGTGTTCGGCCTTGGTGCAAAACCCCATCACCTTTTCCACACCGGCCCGGTTGTACCAACTGCGGTTCATCAGGACCATTTCGCCGGTCGCGGGCAGTGTGGCCGCGTAGCGCTGGAAATACCACGAATGGGTGTCGCGGTCCGACGGTTTGCCAAGCGCCACCACACGGGTGTCGCGCGGGCTGAGGTATTCGGTGATCCGCTTGATCACCCCATCCTTGCCCGAGGCATCGCGGCCCTCGAAGATCAGCAGAATCCGCAGGTTGTGGGCGATCAGATGCCGTTGCAGCTTGACCAGTTCGACCTGCAATCCGTGCAGGGCTGTTTTGTAGTCTTCCGGTTCGGCGACGTCGTTCTTTTTCGATTTCTTGCTCATCTTCTGCATCCTTTGGGCATCTGATGCGGCATCGCCAAATTGCCGATGTCGGGAGGTCCGCACGCCGCGACGGGTATCGGTCGCGGCGTGCGGGGCGAGACGTTTCAGGGCAGGTAAGTGATGCCGTTCGGCCCCTTGCCGACCGGGATCGTCGCGATGACGGTCTGCGTTGCCACGTCGATTGCGGAAACGGTTGCGTCAAGGATGTTGGTTATAAAGACGGTCGCGCCGTCGCGGCTGACCACAACGCCATGCGCACCGCGTCCGGTTGGAATTGTCGCCACTACCTTGTTTGTCGCCACCTCGATCACCGAAACGGTATTGTCAGGGTTGGCCTCGGTGCCCTGATTGGCCACATAGACAAAGCGACCGTCCGGTGTGGCAAAGACCTGAATGGGATTGCGGCCGACATCGACAGTCGCAACCAGCTTTCTGGTTTTCACGTCAACCACTGCCACCTGGTTCGCATCGCGCAGCGACACATAGACAAGGCTGCCGTCCGGGGTGTATCCCACCTGCACCGGCGTGGGGCCGACCGGAATGCTGGCGATTTCCTTCAGCATTTCGATGTCAATCACCGACACCGTGCCGCTCTGCACATTGGCAACCATGATCTCGCGCCCGTCCGGGCTCAGCCGTTGGCCGTGCGGATAATCACCGGTGGCAACCGTGGCCGTGACCTTGCGCGAGGCGAGGTCGATGACGCTGAGTGTATCGTCTTCGGCGTTGGTGACGAAGGCGCGCTTTCCGGCAAGGTCGGTGATCACATGTGCAGGATGCATCCCCACTACAATCTGCGCAACCGGGCCTGCCGCCAGATTCTGCGGATCAAACAGCACAACCTCACCGGGGACAGCCATGCCGGCCATGCTGGTGCCCGAGGACTGATCGCTGGATTTCGCAGCCGGGTCCGGCGGCAGGCCGACGGCAAGCAGCAGCATTCCATCCGGCGAAATTTGAATGTTATGCGGCTCGATTGTCGCCGGAACGGTGGTGACCGTGCCGCTTTTCAAATCGATTCGGCTGATAGTGGAGCCATATTCATCGGCGGTAAACACCACGCCGCTGGTCAAACCGGGCGCAAGGCTCTGTGCGATCGCCGGGCTGCCCAAGCTCAGGGCAGCCATGGCCATCACCAGGAAAAGGCTATCGAAACGGCGCGCGCCGGTTCCGCGTTCTTTCGCGGTCTTGCCTGGCTGACTTTCGAGTTCCATGATAGTTTGTCTTTCTCATTCTGTTTTCGGGGTTCAGTTCTGATCGGTCACAATCTGCGACCATTCGATCGGGTCGGTCGATCAAACGGTAGTGGGCCACTACGCCAAAGCCGGTATCGGCTGGGTGCGGATAGTGGCTTTGGCAATTCCCTCAAGCCGGGTGCGTTTCAGGAGCAGCGCGTTGACAGCGACCAGCGCCGAACCGCCTGACATCGCCAGTGCCGCCACTTCTGGGCTCACGACATTGGGGTAGAACAGGCCAGCCGCGACGGGGAACGCCACGACGTTATAGGCCACCGCCCAGAACAGGTTCTGGTGCATCTTGCGCAGGGTGGCGCGCGACAGGACGATAGCGCCGACCACGTCATGGGGATCGCTTTTCATCAGCACAACGTCGGCGCTTTCCTTCGCCACATCGGTGCCCGCCCCGACGGCAAAGCCGACATCGGCCTGGGTCAGCGCCGGGGCCTTGGAATTCTGCGCTTCTTGCACCAGCTTGACGACCTGGGCCAGCGCGGTATCGGCGCCGACCTTGGTGGCGCGATACTGGAAGGTGCCGCTCTTGTTGATGGTGGCACCGATCACCTGACTGCCGGGGGCCTTGTTCCGCGGCATCGCCTCGGGGGCGCAGACAGGGCGCGGTGTGGCTTCGCCCCGGCAATGCTGACCGCAGGCCTCGATCACCTTGCGCAACTTGGCGACACTGGTGACGCCCTCTTCAAACCGCACCGCCGCTGCGGCCGGGCCCGGGTTGGAACTGGTCCCTTGCACCCCCGCCTCAGCCAGCAGTTGCTTTGCGACCCCCAAATGGTCCATCCCGCCAAAATAGGCACCGATGTCGAGCGTTGCGGTTTTGGTCAAGTCTTGTCCTCAATGTCATTCCGGAAAGCCGGTGCCGAGTGTCGGCATGCAGCGCGGCAGATTGCCCGAACGGCCGCCCTGCAAAGCCGCTTGTGCACAGACTCCCCAAGTGAAGACGCCGGAGCCCGGTCGATATTACATAGCGGTATTTTTCACTCTTCTTCGCTATGCGTCGGTCGAAGGCGTCAGTTGCAGGCGCACTCCATAAAGTCGCCGTTTCGGCAGTCCGGGCAGGATCGTTCCAGTTCCTGTCGCAGTGCCTGTCTGGCGCGGTGCAGGCGCACGTTGAGCGTGTTGGTTGTCAGCCCGAGGTCGGCGGCGATGCGGGCGCGGGGTTCTTCTTGCAGATCGGCCCGGCGCAGAATCTCGGCATGTTCCTGGCGCAACCTCGGCAGCGCCGCCTGCAGACACCGGCAGACGTCGTTGCCGCGTCCAGGTTCGGGTGCGGCCTCGGCGATGGTCAGCTCTTGCGCATAGGCGGTTTCGGCCCGGTGCCGCACGGCGCGCCGCCGGTAGTGGTCAATCAGCGTATGACGCAGAATCTGGCCCAGCCAGGCGTCGATCCTGTCATCCTGGTCCACCGATCGAGCGGCACGGATCGCCTTGAGGCTGAAATCCTGCAAGGCGTCTTCGGCTTCGTCCAGGCTGCCAAGCCTGCGGCGCAGGTAGCTGAGAAATTGGGGTCTGCCGGCGAGCAGATGTTGATTGACCGCCGGACTGGGCGCAACGCGGGTCTGGATATGGGCGTCAACAAGCATTGGGTTTTCCGATCTTTGAACAGCGCGCCAATCTCGATGCGGGGGAGTTCGGCCGCGCAATCTGCATCACTCAGACAAGCAAGCGGGCAACCTTGGCGGGCGCAGAAGCCGTTGACGGATCGGGGTTGGGCAACCGGTGTCGGCAGCGTAGTGCCAGGATCTGGACCCGGCGACGTGGGAGAAGGCCATCGCAAAATGCGATTTCGCAGCAACGCCCAAAGGTGTGCTCTGGCATTTCCCGTGGCATGAGGCAGGTGCTGAGGCGGCGCAATCGGCCGCACTGATGGCAACAGCGGAGGTGAGGGCGGAATGACCCGGCGTTGGTCGCGTTGCCGAAATTGCAGCCGTCGCAAATAGAAACAGCAGCGCCAGCACGGTCACGGCCCACCGCAGGGCGGACCTATACGTTAGCGTTCTTGACTGCAGGAGCATTGGCATGAAATCACCGGAAACGAATCGTTCCTCTGGTGCATTTGACCGCGATAGGCGCTGCTTCGCCTTGATCTGCATCAACTGCCCGGCCGACAGTAATTTGCTGACAGTCGGCCAGGTTTCCACAATATGGCGAATTGCGGTTTCTCTGCGCTGACTGGCAGCGGAACGGCTGTGCGCTGTAATGTTCTGACGCGATCTGCGTCTTTGGTGGTCAGGAAGCCATTCCATGCCAGCCAGAACGGTTGGACAATGTGGTGGCGATTGAGGCCCGGGCCAATGCCATCAGCAATGCATCACGAACAGTCCGAGGCGGTCATCAAGGCGTCGCAGGCCGAGGTTTTTGCCTATCTGGACGACCAGACCCGTCTCGCGGCCCATATGGAAAAACGGTCGATGATGATGCTGGGCGGGCGCATGACCTATGAATTTGACGCGGCCAAGGGTCGCGCCGTCGGCTCGGTGATCCGGATGGGCGGGAGCTTTCTGGGAATTTCGTTGTCCGTGCGCGAAGTCGTAACGGAACGGACACCGCCAACCCGCAAGCGTTGGGAAACCCGCGGCCCACAACGCATGCTGGTGATCGCCAGCTATGTCATGGGGTTTGACACCCGCCGGATCGGAGCGGGCACCGGGGTTCTGGTCTTCATCGACTACCAACTGCCGCACAGCCCTCCGGGGCGCTGGCTCGGTCTGCTTTTCGCGCCGCTCTATGCCAGATGGTGCGTTTCGCGCATGATCAGGGATGCAAGCAGGAATTTCGGCTCGGGTGCCAAACCGGAGGTGGCGGCATGAGGCCGCGCCGCGAACCAACATTCCCTGCCGCGCGGTGCGCGACAAAAGCTGCGCCGTCGCCGTATTCAGGCGGAATGTGACATGCCAGATCAGGACCATTCGCCGCACGAACCCCCGCCCGGCCCCGGTTTTTGGCAGTCGCGCACCGGGATCGTTCTGTTGGTCTTTCTGGTCATCGCGGCGATCCTTTTGGGCTACGAACACCGGGTTCACATCTTTGGCGGCACCTCTGGCACGGTGGTGTTCCTCCTAGTCTGGATCGGGTTGCATTTCTTCATGCATGGCGGCCACGGCGGCGGCCACGGCGGCGGTCACGGCAGCCACGGAGGCCCGGACAAGACTGAGGCCAAGCCGAGCGGCGGCCCAGCCAAAGACGGCGGAGACACGCCATGACCACGCCATCCTCCGGCTATGGCCTGTGGTTTTTCGCCGTCATCAACGCGGCGATTTTCATCCTGTTCGCCTTCAGCTTCTTCAAGCCGCAGACGCCGCGCGACTGGCGCAGCTTGGGCGCGTTCAGCGCGTTTCTGGTGGCGCTGTTCTCGGAAATGTATGGCTTTCCGCTGACGATATACCTGATGTCGGGCTGGTTGCAGAGCCGCTATCCCGGCATCGACTGGTTTTCGCACGACGCGGGCCACCTGCCCGAGATGCTGTTCGGCTGGGGCGGCAATCCGCATTTCGGGCCGTTCCACATTCTCAGCTTCGTGCTGATCGGCGGCGGCTTCTGGCTGATTTCTGCGGCCTGGCCGGTGCTTTACAAGGCTCAGCGTGATGGAAAACTGGCCACGACCGGGCTGTATGCTCGCCTGCGCCATCCGCAGTATGCCGGCTTCGTGCTGGTACTGACCGGGTTTTTGGTGCAATGGCCGACGCTGCTGACGCTGGCCATGTATCCGTTCCTGATCTGGATGTACGCCCGCCTTGCCCGCGCCGAAGAGCGCGACACCCGCGCCAGATTTGGCCCCGTCTATGACGACTATGCAAGGCGCGTCCCAGCATTCTTTCCGGTCCTGACATCTGCCTCCCAGAACGCTCCTTGACCCGAAAAGAGACCGAAATGGCACCCACCCCGGCACCACAACCCGATACCCTAGCCTCGCGCTTTCCCACCGCCTACACGATCCTGTTCGTACTGATCATCGTGGTGGCGGGGCTGACGTGGATCATTCCGGCTGGCAAGTTCGACCGGGTGCAGAACGACGCCGTCGGGCGCGAGGTGGCGGTCGCAGGCACTTACAAGACGGTCGAGCCCAACCCGCAGGGCTACATCGACATCCTGCTGGCCCCGACCGCCGGGTTTTATGACCCGGTCAGCTATGCCGCCAACGCGATCGATGTCTCGCTGTTCGTGCTGTTTCTGGGTGGCTTTCTGGGAGTGGTCAATGCCACCGGGTCGATTGATACCGGCATCAGGGCCGCGATGCGCCTGCTGAAGGGCCGCGAGATCTGGATGATCCCGATCCTGATGTCGCTGTTCGCCCTCGGCGGCACCACCTATGGCATGGCCGAGGAAACGCTGGCTTTCTATCCACTGCTGATCCCGGCGATGCTGGTGGCGGGGTTCGACACGATGACGGCAGTGGCGGTGATCCTGCTCGGGGCCGGGATCGGCACGCTTGGCTCGACGATCAATCCGTTTGCCACGGTCATCGCGTCCAATGCCGCCGGCGTGGCGTTCACCGAAGGCATGGTGCTGCGCTTCGTGCTGCTGTTGGGCGGGCTGGCGATCTGCATCGCCTTTGTCCTGCGCTATGCACTGCGGGTCAAGGCCGATCCGGCGCGGTCCGTGGTGGCAGGGCAGGCCGAGGGCAACCGGAAGGCCTTCCTGTCGGGCGGCAATGGCACCGGGAATGACCGGCTGACCGGCACCCAGTCGGTGATCCTATTGCTGTTCGCCGCAACCTTTGTGGCGCTGATCTGGGGGGTTTCCTCGCAGGGCTGGTGGATGGCGCAGATGGGGGCGCTGTTTCTGGGCATGGCGATCCTGATCGGGCTGGTGGCACGGCTGGGCGAAAAGCGGTTGACTGCCACCTTTGTCGATGGTGCCCGCGATCTCTTGGGCGTGGCGCTGATCATTGGCCTCGCGCGCGGCATCGTGGTGATCATGCAGCAGGGCCTGATCGCCGACACCATCCTGAACGCTGCCGCCCTTGCCGTCAGCGGCATGCCACGGCTGGCCTTCATCAACCTGATGTACTGGATCGAGGTGGCGATGAGTTTCCTCGTGCCTTCGTCCTCGGGTCTTGCAGTGCTGTCGATGCCGATCATGGCACCACTGGCCGATTTCGCCGGGGTGACGCGCGATCTGGTGGTGACGGCCTATCAGTCGGCCAGCGGTATCGTAAACCTGATCACCCCCACTTCGGCGGTCGTCATAGGGGCGCTGGCGATCGGGCGCATCTCCTATGACCGCTGGATCGTCTTTGTCTGGCCGCTGCTGCTGACCCTGACGATCTTCATCTCGGTGGCGCTGAGCGTTGCTGCAATTCTGTGACATCTGGAGTATGTTGCCGTGACCACCCATCAACTTGGTGTCCATTCCGAAACCGGCAGGCTGCGGCAGGTCATCGTCTGCCGCCCCGGTCTGGCACACCGCCGCCTGACGCCCTCCAACGCGCAGGCGCTGCTGTTTGATGATGTGTTCTGGGTCAAGCAGGCGCAGAAGGACCATGAAGTGTTCGCAACCCTGATGCGCGGCGAAGGCATAGAGGTCCTGGACGTGAACACAATGCTGGCCGAGGTGCTGGACATTCCGCAGGCGCGGAAATGGGTGCTGGAGCACCGCATCACGCCCGATGACATCGGCACCGGCATGATGGAGGAACTGCTGGCCTGGATGCACGAATTGCCGGGGGCAAAGCTGGCCGAATTTCTGATCGGCGGGCTGGAGGTCGGCGATCTGCCGTTCAAGCCTGTCGGGCTGTTCGGCAGCTATCTCGGGCCGCACGGCTTCATCCTGCCGCCCCTGCCGAACTTTCTGTTCACCCGCGACAACAGCGCGTGGGTGTACGGCGGGGTCACGCTGAACCCGATGTACTGGGCGGCGCGCAAGCCCGAAACCCTGCTGACCGCCGCCGTCTACCGCTTCCATCCGAAATTCGCGGGCAAGACGCAGGTGCATTGGGGCGATCCGACGGTGGAACATGGTCTGGCCTCGGTCGAGGGCGGCGATGTGATGCCGGTCGGCAACCGCACCGTACTGGTCGGCATGGGCGAGCGGTCGTCGCCGCAGGGCATCGGCCTCTTGGCGGCAGCGCTGTTCGCCAAGGGCGTGGTCGACCGCGTGATTGCCTGCCAGTTGCCCAAAACCCGGTCCGCTATGCATCTGGACACGGTGTTCACGCTGTTGGGGGGCGATGTGGTGACCTGCTTCAAGGAGGTTGCCGACGAGATCACCTGCTTCGATCTGCACCCCGGCGAGGGCAAGGCGCCGCTGCAATTCCGCGCCGATCCGCGCCCGCTGTTCGAAGTGGTGGCCGAGGTGCTGGGCCTGCCGAATCTGACCGTGGTCCCGACCGGCGGGCGTGACCCGGCCGAACGCGCCCGCGAGCAGTGGAATGATGGCAACAACCTGCTGGCGCTGCGCCCCGGCGTGGTGGTGGGCTACGACCGAAATGACGACACCAACGCCGCTTTGAAGGCGGTTGGCATCACGGTGCTGGAACTGCCCGGCGCAGAACTGGGCCGGGGTCGGGGCGGCAGCCATTGCATGAGCTGCCCGACCATCCGCGATGCTGAATAGTCCCCGATCCCAAAGGATTACCCGATGAGTTATAACCTGAAGAACCGCAGCTTCCTGACCCTGCGCGATTTCAAACCCGCCGAGATCGGCTTTCTCTTGAAATTGTCCGCGGACCTCAAGGCCGCGAAATATGCTGGCACCGAACAGCCGGGGCTGAAGGGCAAGGAGATCGCGCTGATCTTCGAGAAGGACAGCACCCGCACCCGCGTTGGGTTCGAGGTGGCCGCGCATGATCAGGGCGCGACCGTCACTTATCTGGGGCCATCAGGCACCCATATCGGCCACAAGGAAAGCGTCAAGGACACCGCAAGGGTGCTGGGCCGGGTCTATGACGCCATCGAGTATCGCGGCTTCGGGCAGAAGATCGTCGAGGATCTCGCCGCCCATTCCGGCGTGCCGGTCTACAACGGCCTGACCGATGAGTTCCACCCGACCCAGATCCTCGCCGATTTTCTGACCATGCAGGAACACAGCGACAAGCCCTTGCGCGAGATTGCCTATGTCTTCATGGGCGATGCGAAAAACAACATGGGCGACAGCCTGCTGATCGGCGGGGCCAAGATGGGCATGGATGTGCGGCTCTGCGCGCCCAAGGCCTGCTGGCCCGGCAAATCCATTCAGACCGAGGCCCGCGCCATCGCCGCCGAAACCGGGGCGCGGATCACCATCACCGACGACGTGGGCGATGCGGTCAAGGGCGTCGATTTTGTCTATACCGATGTCTGGCTGTCGATGGGCGAACCCGAAGCAAAATGGGCTGAGCGGATCAAGCTACTGCTGCCCTATCAGGTCAATGCCAAGTTGATGAAAAAGACCGGCAATCCGCGCGTCCGGTTCATGCACTGCCTGCCCGCATTCCACAACGCCGACACCCAGGTCGGCAAGGACATCGCCGCCAAGTTTGGCATCTCGGAAATGGAAGTGACCGACGAGGTCTTCGAAAGCCCGGCCTCGATCGTGTTCGATCAGGCCGAAAACCGGATGCACACCATCAAGGCGGTGCTGGTCGCCACGTTGGGAGGCTAAGGTGCTGGTGGTCGCAGCCCTTGGCGGCAATGCCCTTCTGCAACGCGGGCAGCCGCTGACGGCGCAAAATCAACGGTTGAACGTCCAGCGTGCCGCTCCGGCGCTGGCCGCCATCCTGCGGGCGGGGCACCAGTTGGTCATCACCCATGGCAATGGCCCGCAGGTCGGCTTGCTGGCCTTGCAGGGGGCGGCCTACAAGCCGGACGAGGCCTATCCGCTGGATGTGCTGGGGGCCGAAACCGAAGGTATGATCGGCTATCTGATTGAACAGGAACTGGAAAACGCATTGGGCCATGACCGCCCCGTGGCGGTGGTGCTGACGCAGATCGTGGTCGATGCCAAGGATCCGGCCTTTGCCAAGCCCACAAAATTCGTCGGACCGGTCTATGCCGAGGCCGAGGCCCGCAGCCTTGCCGCAGCGCGGGGCTGGACGATTGCGCCGGATGGCGACAGATGGCGGCGCGTCGTCGCCTCGCCCAAACCGCAGGAAATCCCCGATCTGACCGTGCTGCGCCTGCTGATGGGGCAAGGTGTGGTGGTGATCTGTGCGGGCGGTGGTGGCATTCCGGTGCTGCGCCGCGCCGACGGCAGCCTGATCGGGGTCGAGGCGGTGATCGACAAGGACCATGCCAGCGCCCTCTTGGCGTCATCGCTCAAGGCCGATGCACTGCTGATGCTGACCGACGTGGCGGCGGTGTTTCGGGATTTCGGCACCGATCACGCCGCACCCATCAACCGGCTGACCCCTGAAGAGGCCGCAACGCTGGCCTTGCCACAAGGCTCGATGGCGCCCAAGGTGGCGGCGGCCTCCGATTTCGTACGCGGTGGCGGCAGGCTGGCCGGGATCGGGCGGCTGGAGGACGCGGTGGCAATCCTCAACGGCACGGCGGGCACGCTGGTGACGGCACAGACGATCTGAACAACGAAGGGGGCCGCATATGTGCTTGTCAGCCACGGTGAGTTTTGCCGCCACAGTCTTTCTGGTGGCGGGCGGGGCCGCGATTTCAAACGTCGCCTGGCGCCGCAACCTGCGCTACCTGCCGCTGGCCCTGATGCCGCTGTTCGCCGGGTTTCAGCAGTTCATGGAGGGCAATGTCTGGCTCGGCATGACCGGGGCCGACCCGTTTACCGTGCAATGGGGGGCGATGGGCTTCATGTTTTTCACCTGGTTCATGTGGCCGGTGTGGATTCCGTTCAGCGTCTATGTGCTGGAACCGGACGACAGCCGCCGCAAACCGTGGTTTCTGGCGCTGGCGCTGATCGGGCTGGTGTTCGGCCTGCTGCTGTATGTGCCGCACGGGCTGAACAGCAGCATGATCGTGGTCGAGATCAATAACAAATCGCTGGCCTATGAAAAGTCGATGTGGCTCGATTTCATGATGCCACGCTGGCTGACCAACACGATCTATGTCGCACTGATCATCATCCCACCCGCTTTGTCGCGCTATCGGCATGTCCAGCATTTCGCGCTGACCCTGGTGGCAGTCGTCATCGTCGATATGGTGTTGCTGCGCTATGCCTATATCTCGTTCTTCTGCCTGCTGGCAGGGCTGGCGACCCTGCATCTGGTCTATATCATCCTGACCAACAAATGCGCGCAGGAATGTCCGGAACTGTTTGCCTGACCAACCGGTGCGGCCTGTAATGGTTTGCCCCCAGTTGCGTCTGCTCAGGTGTTCGGCCCGGTAGCTGTGGGCTTGGTATCCTTGCTCTCGCTCGAAGATCCGGCGGGATCAATGATCGGTGCAGGCAGCAAGCACAGCCGTGAGGCCGGGATATTCAAGCCAGGAGGCTCTTATGACCGCACCATCACCAATCGCAATCGTTCCGTTTGGCGTGACGCTCAGCACGTTTCTCGCCGTCACCTACGTGTTGTGCGTCCTCATCGGTCTCCTGCTTGCGCCGCACGGCCTTGCGCAGCTTTATCCGATGCTCTTTCCGGGTTTCACTTGGATCACCTGGCCGAGTTTCTTCATCGGCCTGATCTGGGTGGTCGTCTACGGCTGGTATATCGCCGTTACCTTCGGCATCATCCACAACGCCTACGCCCAACGCGTCTGGAACAAATGACCAGGCCTAACGAACAGTCAGGAAATAGTGCCGGGGCTTGCCGAGATGCATTTCACGAGGACTGCCGGTGTCTGATTTCCGTCCCGTCCTTGTCGAAAACTGGCGAACGGATCAGGCGTGCATACTATCGCCACCTTCGAGCTGGAACACAGCACCTCGATCTATTCCGGCATCACGCGGATGCTGGACCTTGCGATGGGCGACAGCGAGGCACCGCCCGAGGGGCTGTTTCTGGTGGCACCGGATGGCCGCGAAAGAGACGTGCGCGCCCAGCTGATCCGCCCGGCCTTTGGCAGCATCGGGCATCTGAACCTGCGCTATATCCCCTACAGCGAGCTGCGCGAAAACCGCGAGGCGATTGCCCGGTTCGGAACCGGCATGAAGGCGATCCATGCGCTGTCGAGGGCGCTGATCTGAAGGCCCGAGAACGGGCTCGGCGGGGACTGCGAATCTGGCGGGACACGGCACCAGAGCGCAACCATGCTGCGGCGGAACCCCGCGTGGCATGATCGGGTTCACGGTCCCCTGCAGGATGGCCGCGACTCCATCGAAGGGCCATGCTGGGCCCAACGCATATGAACGCCGCCATGCCATGGATATTTCTGTCGTTCAGGTATGGGTCGCAAGCGGGCATTCGTGGGAGGCGGCGAGCGTCTTTCGCTGCCGCCGAAACAAGGCAGTCTGTCGGGTGGCAGATCCATACAGCGGATTTTCTCCTGGGTCGGACACCTTTCCCCCGGTGGAGTTTTCTCCCCCGGGGTGAGTTTTCAACGCCGCGAGTCCACACCACTCTGAAAGCCTTTGCCGAGTTTGGCCAAATCCTTGGCAGGCACCGCCTCTTCGGAACGCTCGCTTCCCAGCGAGGTGAGGATCGGGCAGTCGGGGCGGTGGTCGCCGTGACAATTCCGGGACAGGTGTTCCAGCGTTGTGACCATCTCTTGCAACTGCCGCATCTTGCCTTGCAGATCGGCGATGTGGTCGGTGGCGATGCGTTTGACATCGGAACTGGCGCGGCTGCGGTCGCGCCACAGCAGAAGCAGATCATCTATCTGTTTGACGGTGAAGCCCAGATCGCGGGCTCGGCGGATGAAGCGCAGGGTCTGGATGTCATTCTCGACATAGACGCGGTAGCCTGATCCGGCGCGCATCGCGGGGCTGATCAGGCCGGTTTCTTCATAATAGCGGATCATCTTGGCCGAGATTCCGCTGGCCCCGGCGGCTTCCCCGATGTTCATTTTGCCCCCCCTGTGGCTGCAAACCGTTTCAGCCGCAGCGCGTTGGACAGCACGAAGACCGAGGACACAGCCATCGCCCCCGCCGCCAGCATCGGCGACAGGAGCGCGCCATTCAGGGGATACAGCACGCCCGCCGCCACCGGAATCAGCGCCACGTTATAGGCGAAGGCCCAGAACAGGTTCTGCCGGATGTTGCGCATCGTGGCGCGGCTGATGCCCAACGCCTTGGCCACCCCGGTCAGATCGCCGCCCATCAGCACCACATCGGCGGTTTCAATCGCCACATCGGTGCCGGTGCCAACCGCCAGCCCGACATCGGCCTCGGCCAGTGCGGGGGCGTCGTTGATGCCGTCGCCGACAAAGGCCACCTGCCGCCCGCCGTGCCGCAGCGCCTGCACGGCGGCGACCTTGCCTTCGGGCAGCACCTCGGCCACCACTTCGTCGATGCCCAGCTCAGAAGCGATGGCTTGGGCGGTGCGGCGGTTGTCGCCGGTGATCATGGCGACCTTGAGGCCCAGCCGGTGCAGGGCGGCGATGGCTGCGGCGGTCGTCGGCTTGACCGGGTCAGCGACCGCGATCAGCGCCACCAGCTTGCCGTCGATGGCGGCATAAAGTGGGGTGCGGGCGCGGGCGGCGAGGTCGGCGGCACTGGTATCAAAGCCGCGAATATCCACCCCGATCTGCGCCATGAAACGGTCCGCGCCAACCTCGACCCGCTGGCCTGAAACCGTGGCGCGGATGCCGAATCCGGGGATCGCGTCAAACGCCGTCGGTTCGTCCAGCACCAGACCTTCGGCCTTTGCCGCCGCCACGATGGCGGCGGCTACGGGATGTTCAGACCCGGCTTCGGCGCCGGCGACCAGCGCCAGAACCTCGGCGCGGGTCATGCCCTGGGTAAGGATCAGGTCGGTCAGCAGCGGACGGCCCTCGGTCAGGGTGCCGGTCTTGTCCAGCGCCACCACCGTCACCGAGGTCAGGCTTTGCAGCGCCTCGCCGTTGCGGAAGAGAACGCCCAGTTCGGCGGCGCGCCCGGTGCCGACCATGATCGAGGTTGGCGTGGCCAGACCCATCGCACAGGGGCAGGCGATGATCAGCACGGCAACGGCATTGACCAAGGCAAAGGACAGCGCCGGTTGCGGCCCCCAGATCAGCCAGACCGCAAAGGTGACAGTCGCCACCGCCATCACGGCGGGAACGAACCATGCCGTGACCCGGTCCACGACGGCCTGGATCGGCAGTTTGGCACCCTGGGCGATTTCGACCATGCGGATGATGCGCGACAGCATCATGTCGGCGCCGACCTTTTCGGCGCGGTAGGTGAAGGTGCCGGTCTTGTTGATCGTGCCGCCGGTCACGGCTGCGCCATCCTGCTTTTGCACCGGAACTGGCTCGCCCGAGATCATCGCCTCATCGACATAAGAGCTTCCGGTCAGCACGGTGCCATCGACCGGCAGCCGGTCGCCGGGGCGGATCTGGATCACGTCGCCGGGGTTTACCGCGTCCAGTGCCACCTCGACAAATTCAGTGCCGCGCAGGACGCGGGCGGATTTGGCCTGCAAGCCCACCAGACGGCTGATCGCCTGCGAGGTGAGGCCCTTGGCTTTCGCCTCCAGATAGCGGCCCATCAGGATCAACGTGACGATGACCGAGGACGCCTCGTAATAGACGTTTGCGGTCCCTTGG
This sequence comes from Rhodobacterales bacterium, assembly GCA_043738565.1. Lineage (GTDB taxonomy): Bacteria > Pseudomonadota > Alphaproteobacteria > Rhodobacterales > Rhodobacteraceae > Stagnihabitans. Next base: position 1,125 of record JAYUGA010000152.1, on the reverse strand, counting down.
GGCAAGACGAACGGGGCAAAGGTGGCCACGACCGAATAGGCCCAGGCAGCGGATGTGCCTAGCACCACCAGCGAATTCATGTCGGGGGCCAGGCGCCACAGCGCGGGCAGGCCCTTGCGGTAGAAGCGCAGCCCAGGGCCGAATTGCACCGTGGTCGCCAGCAGAAAATAGAGCGTATACAAGGCGGTTTCGCCCACACTCACGTCCAGCCAGATTTGCAGGCCGGGGATCAGGCGGCGCCCCAACTCCAGCAGGACGATCGGCACGGTCAAAGCGGCGGCAATCAGCACATCACGTTTCAGCAGCGCCTGAGCGACCTCGCGCGCCGCACTTTTGTCAACGCCGACGGCCACAACGGCCCGCGGTTCATAGCCCGCGCCGCGGATGGCGGCTTCGATGCTGGCGCTCAGGCCGGGGCTTTTGTCCAGCACCCGGATCGTCGCACGTTCGGTCGCCAGATTGACCGAGGCCGAGACCACGCCCGGCACCCCCGCAAGCGCCTTTTCGACCCGACCAACACAAGAGGCGCAGGTCATCCCCTCGACCCCGAGGTCAAAGGTTTCCGGCTCGACTTCATAGCCTGCGCTGCGGATCGCCGCGACGACTGCCGCATGGACGGGCGGGCCGGCATAGCGCACTTCGGCCCGCTCGGTCGCAAGGTTGACCGAGGCCGAGGCGACCCCCTCCACCCCGGCAATCGCCTTTTCCACCCGACCGACGCAGGAGGCGCAGGTCATGCCGTCCACGGCAATCGATTCAACAGGCCCGAACGGCGGGGAAGCGGCGAAGTCTTTCATCATCATCGTCTTTCAGAGGGGAAGTTTCTGGCCCGAATCGGGACATAGCGACATGGCAGCACAAGGGGCCGCTGGCGATGCGGCCCCGGTTTCATCCAGTTCACGTCACGCGGGGGTGAACCCGGCCGCGACGACCGCTTTCTTCACGGCGTCCGCGCTGGCGCTGGTTTTGACCTGCACCTTGTGGGTGGCAACGTCGATCACCAGCTCGGCAGCGGGATCGACCGCCTTGATGGCAGCCGTCACGCCACGGGCGCAGCCACCGCAGGTCATGTCGGGAATGGTCAGGTCAAGCATGGTTCGGTCCTTTCAGACAGTCCGGCAAAAG
>JAYUGA010000151.1:0-68811 GCA_043738565.1 Rhodobacterales bacterium | reverse complement strand
GCGACCCGTGTTCGTATTCCGCCAGGAACCCCATCACCTCCGCGCGGTAGTGGTAGTAGTCCGGGTGGTCCAGCAGGTCGCGGCGGGTGCGCGGGCGGTCAACCAGGGGAACAGGCTGGGCGACTGGAACACCACGGCGCGCTCGGGGTCGGGGCCTTCGACATGCTTGCCGTCCAAGGCGATCGCACCCTGCGAGATGCCGTTCAACCCTGCCGCCATCGACAATACGGTGGATTTGCCACAACCGGAATGGCCGATCAGGCTGATGAACTCGCCCTTCTTCAGGGTCAGTTCGAAATTCTCGACCACCGTCAGCGGCCCTTTGGGTGTGGCATAAGTCTTGTAGAGCTGGGAAAACCGCACATAGCGGGCGTCGGTATGGGCGCGGGCCGCCTCGGCATAGGCGCGCGGCAACGCATGGCGCGGCGTCACGGCGGGCAGGCGGCGGGTTTCCGCGACCTTGGCGGCGATCCCGACATCCATCAGATACGCCGTCACATCGGCCCGCAGGGTCTTGACGGCGCCCTCTTCCAGCATCGCGCGGTCGCGCGGATGCGCCAAGGGCACCGCGAAATCCGCTCCCAGCGTGCCATCGGGGTTCAGACAGAGGATGCGGTCGGCCAGCACCAGCGCCTCGTCCACATCATTCGTCACCAGCACCATCGTGCGCCGATCCGTCGCCCAGATCGCCTCGATCTCTGCCGCGACATTGGCGCGGGTCAGGGCGTCCAGAGCCGACAAGGGCTCGTCCATCAGCATGACCTCGGGCTGCATCGCCAAAGCCCGCGCCACCGCGCCCTTGAACCGCACCTCGCCCCGATCCGGCAGGGTCAGCCCCGCCATCAGGTTGATCAGCGTGGTCTTGCCCGACCCGGAAAAGCCAAGGATCGCTAGAAACTCGTCCTTTTTCACCGACAAGGACAGGTTCCGCAGCACGGACCGATCCCCGTAGCCCTTGGAAACGTTGGAGAACTCCAGAATGCCCATGCCGATCACCGGTTGTTCGAGAAGGTGAACAGCGATTGCAGCGCGAACATCACCCGGTCCAAAAGAAAGCCGATGATGCCAATGGTCAGCACCGCCACCATGATCCGCGCAAGGCTGTCGGAACTGCCGTTCTGAAACTCATCCCAGACGAATTTCCCCAGACCGGGGTTCTGCGCCAGCATTTCCGCCGCGATCAGCACCATCCAGCCCACCCCCAGCGACAGTCGCAATCCGGTAAAGATCAGGGGCAGCGCCGAGGGCAGCACCAGCTTGGTGATCCGCGTGCACAGACCCAGCTTCAACACCCGGCCAACATTGACCAAATCCTTGTCGATCGACGCCACGCCCAGCGCGGTGTTGATCAGCGTCGGCCACATCGAACACAAAGTCACGGTGATGGCAGACACCAGAAACGACTTCGACATGCCGCCCTCGCTGCCCGCATACAGCGCCGACACCACCATCGTCACAATCGGCAACCAGGCCAGCGGCGACACTGGCTTGAAAATCTGCACCAAGGGGTTGATTGCGGCATTGGCGGTCGGCGACAGGCCCGACACGATCCCCAGCGGCACCGCCACCAGCGTGCCGATCAGAAACCCGGCAAATACGGTTTTGATCGAGGTGAAAATCTGCCGATAGAACGTCGGCTTGCCGGTATAGGTGTGGTTCTTGACCTCGCTCGCCTTGCCCGCCGCCACCAGTTCGGCGTTTTTGGCGGTTTGCTTGGCATAGAAGTCAGCCTCCTTGACGCCCTCCGCCACGGCATCGGCGTTCAGCACACTGACCTGTTCCCAGACCTGCGCCGGTCCGGGAATTGCGCCAAGCGAGGTTTGCACCATCGGCGCAAGGGTCGCCCACAGCGCCAGAAACCCAGCAATCGCCAGCACCGGGACCACCGCCAGCCGCCAGATATCCTTGATCTGGCCGCGCGGATTGTCCCCCGCCACCGCCCGCCAGATCGGGGTGATCCAAGCCAGGCCCAGCCCCTTGAACCACGGGTCACATTTGCCGATCAGGCGGTAGAGTCGGTCACGGCGGGCGGCTTTGTCAGCCGTGGCCGCGGGCATCGCAGCAGGGTCAAGGGCGGTCATCGCGGTTCTCCGGGGGCTTAGTTGACAACAGCGCCATCGACGACGGTCTGGTCGTTCTTCAGCCCTATTGCCAAGCTGTCGATATAGGCGTTGGGTTTCAGGCCATCATAGGCAATGCCGTCGATGAAGTCCGAGGTCGGGGCCTTGTAGCCATCGGCATCGAAGTCGAAATCTTCGGCCTTGGCCTTGCCCTCGGCAATCAGCGCTGTGGCGGCAGCCTCATAGACCGTGGGCTGATAGACCGACTTGGCGGTTTCGTCATACCACGCATCCGGCTTGGCTTCGGCGATCTGGCCCCAGCGCCGCATCTGGGTCAGATACCACACGGCATCCGAGTAATAGGGGAAGGTCGCGTTGTAGCGGAAGAAGACGTTGAAATCCGGGGCAGGGCGCCTGTCACCCTTTTCGTATTCGAACGTGCCGGTCATCGAGTTGGCGATCACCGCAGCATCGGCACCGACATATTCCGGGCGCGACAGAATTTCGACTGCCTCGGCGCGGTTGGTGTTGTTGTCCGCGTCCAGCCATTCCGCCGCCCGGATCAGCGCCTTGGTCAGTGCCAGCGCGGTGTTGGGGTTGGCTTGCACAAAGTCCGCAGTTAGGCCAAAGACTTTTTCCGGGTTGTTTTTCCAGATGTCGGCGTCGGTGATCACCGGCACGCCAATGCCCTTGTTCACGGCCGCCTGGTTCCACGGATCACCCACAGCATAACCGTCAATCGTGCCTGCCTCCAAAGCCGCCGGCATCTGCGGCGGCGGCGTGACAGAGATCAGCACATCGCCCGCCACCTGCCCGGTCACATCGCCAGTGGTGTAGTAACCGGGCTTGATCCCGCCCGCCGCCAGCCAGTAGCGCAATTCGTAATTATGGGTCGAAACCGGGAAAACCATGCCCAGATTGAACGGCTTGCTCGCCGCAACCTGCGCGTCAATCACCGGCTTCAGTGCGGCGGCCGAAATCGGATGCGCCACGCGGCCATCGGCATCCAGCGCCAACCCCGGCTTCATCGCCGCCCAGACCGCGTTCGACACGGTGATCGCGTTGCCGTTCAGGTCCATCGAGAACGGCGTGACCAGATGACCCTTGGTGCCATAACCGATGGTCGCCGCAATCGGCTACCCCGCAAGCATCTGCGCCCCGTCAATCTCGCCGTCCAGCACCCGGTCCAGCAGCACTTTCCAATTTGACTGCGCCTCCAGCGTCACCGACAGGCCCTCGTCCTCGAAAAATCCCTTCTCCTTGGCAATGGCCAACGGGGCCATGTCGGTCAGCTTGATGAACCCCAGCGTCAACTGGTCTTTCTCAATACCCGGCGTTTCGGCGAAGGCGGGTGCCGCGAAAGCAACGGAGGCGAGCTGAATGGCAAAGCGTGTCATGTCAGGTTCCCGGATTGCCCCAAGCGGGGCGGTGAAATGAAAAAAAGCCGCCAGACCCAGTGCCAGTTTTGGCAGCGGACCGAAGCGGCATTGCTCGGCTTTCCCTCGACATCGGGGGGACGCGGTGGGACATCATTGCCCCGGCGTTGGTTTAAAGGGTGCCCAACGGTGGCGGTTGCGTCAAGCGCGTCGGTCGGGTTTTCGCAGGCGCGGCGACTATTTCGCACTTGCAGCATAAACCTGCCGCTTATTTCAGCGCAATGGTGCCGCCGGGTCGAAAATCCGGGCATCAAAAAACCGGTTCACCGGCAGAATCATCCGCCCGCGCTCTGAAGCCACCGCCGTCGGATGGGTCAGCGAGCCTTCCAGCTTCTCCGACGCGCCGGGCAAATCCGCCCCTGCCTCGCGCAGATGCAGCCGGTACAGATCGCTGCGAAACACCGCCCGCGCCTGCGCCACCGCCGCGCCGGGCTCCAACCCATGCCGCCCTGCCGGCCCCATCCCGATCCACGCCGCCTGACTGCGCCACGGGAATGTCGCCGCCCCGCTGAAAAACTCGATCATTCCGTCGCTGCGTCGCTCTTCCCCGTCGGGCGAGATCACCATCCGCCCGGTCAGCGCCCGTTCAATCACCTCTGCCGGCACCGCCAGCCGCCCCGGTGCCGCCAGCAGTTCCGAGGTGATCGAGCGGTTTTCGACCTGCCCCAGCCAGCGTCCCGCCCGCCACACCGTCCGCATCAGACGTCCCGCCAGTTCCGGCTGCGCCTCGGCCCAGCCGACCCGGGTTGCCAGCACCTTTTCCGGGCTGAACGCCCAGACCGCCGACCCCGGCAGCACCAGCACACCCACGCCGCGCTCGACCGCCACAGACCCGTGCGGCTCGCCGACACAGAAGGCGTCAATCTCGCCCGCCGCCAGCGCCTCAGCCATCCGTGGCGGCGGCACGGTGCGAATCTCCAGCGCCAGATCAAAACCCTGCAACCAGTAGCGCACCAGTTCGGTGTGCATCGAAAACGGAAACGGCACCCCGATCCGCAAGCCGCCCGGCGCCGCCGCCAACAAAGCCCGCCCCGCCGCCGCCGCATCGGCAAAGCCAAAGCCGAACCCGGCCGCCCGCATCCGTGCCGCCAGATCGCCCGATACCCCGATCACATCGCCGTTGATGCTCAGCACCGACAGCGCCTCGAACCGCGCCGCGTCACCCAGCCCCAGATGCTGCGCTACCGGCACCGGCGACAGCATCTGCGCCGCGTCAACCAGTCCCCCCGCCAGCATATCGCGCAACGCCGACCAACTGGGGGCCGCCGTCAGCTGCAATTCCAGCCCTTCTTCGCTGGCAAAGCCCAAAGCCTCCGCCACGATCAGCGGTACGGCGTCGATCAGCGGCACGTAGCCAAGGCGCAGCACGCTCGCCGTCATTTCAGCAAATCCGCCGACAGCACCAGCGCCTGCGCCACATCGGCCAGCTTGCGGCCCTGATCCATAGCCGCCTTGCGCAGCAACCCGTAAGCCTCGTCCTCACCAATGCCCTTGGCCCGCATCAGAATGCCCTTGGCCCGGTCGATCACCTTGCGCTCCTCCAGCGCCCGCCGGGTTTCCGCCAGTTCCACCCGCATCTTCTGCACCATGTGAAACCGCGCGATGGCCGCATCGAGGATCGGCTTGATCCGCTCCGACCGCAACCCATCGACGACATAGGCCGACACCCCGGCCTCGATCGCCGCCTTGGTCAGGCTGCCATCGCTCTGATCGACAAACATCGCCACCGGCCGTTCCATCGGCGAGGTCGCCAGCGTCAACTCCTCCATCACATCGCGCGACGGGTTGCCGTCGTCGATCAGCACCAGATCCGGGTTGCGTTCGGCAATCCGCCGGGCCAGCGCGAAGTCGTCGGCAATCACGAACACCTCATGGTCGCCCGCCTCGCGCAGACCATCGACGATCAAGAGCGCCCGCTCGCGATCCTTTTCGACAACGATGATCGACAGACGTTTGGCCATAGCAGGCCTCTAGATTTTGCTGCGCCGCAGCAAAAGCCGCGAAAAGCGGAAAAGCGCTGAATTCGTGCATGCCATCTGACGTGTGATGAATAATTAGCCACCGCCAGCCAAGCATGCTGCAAAATGCGACGTCTCTAGGAACCCGCGCCGCGAAGGCCCCGTTGCAATACCGCCCCGAACTGCGACAATCGGCCAGGAACCCCCCGAGATGGATGGAGACGGAGTGACCGCTGTTCAGGAAAAACCGACGCTTGACGCGGGCATGACCGCTGAACAGGCGGCGCCGCTGGTCCTGACCGCCGCAGCGAACGAGTTTGCGGTTTTCCTGGGCGATCTGCTGGCAAGCGACGACCCCGACGGACCGCACAAATCCCGCGTCGCGCTGCGGCGCCTGCTGTCGGCGCTGCTGGCCTTCAAGCCGATCATCGCAGCCGATCTGGCAGCGCGGATCAAGGACTATTTCAAGGTGATCGGCCAGTTGCGTGATGCCGATGTTCTGGCCAATGACATTTCCGGCGCTGGCGAACCCAAAACCCTGCAAGTGGACGCGGACCGGGTGCGCCGCAAGGTTCGCAAGCAGCTTTTGCACAAACAGGCAGGCCGCGTGGCGCGTCAGGTCGAAAAGCGTTTCGGCGGCACGGATTGGCGGCGGCGGACCCGTGCTGCCAAGGCCCTGCGTCATGGCCCGGTGTCGGCACTTGCCGCCCCGGCACTCGACCGCAGCTGGACCAAATGCCTGTCGCATGGCGCAGACCTTGCCAGCATGGCCGTCGCCGAACGCCATGAATTGCGCAAGGCATTGAAGAATTTCCGCTATCTCTGTGAGTATTTCGCCAGTCTCTGGCCCGATGATCAGGCAGAGCCTTTCCTTGCAACCCTGCGCAGTCTTCAGGACGATCTCGGCAAGCTGAACGATCTCGCGATGGCGCGGGAACACGGTCTTGTTGTCGGCGATGCCAACGAAGGCACGGCTCTGCAATGCGCCGACGCGGCCTGGACCCGATTGGCGGTAAGCGCGAAATGGTGGGCCTGAAGGCCAGTGTCCGCCCAAAGCCGCCTAGCGCGGCAGCATAGGCATGAAATGCAGAAAGTCACCGTCATCGGCGAAATCCTGGTCGAGATCATGGCTGACGCCTCCGGCCACGGTTTCCTTGAACCCATCGCCCTGACCGGCCCCTTCCCCTCCGGTGCCCGGCAATTTACATCGACCAGGCCGCCCGTTTGGGCCAGCCCTGCGGCATCATCTCGGCCGTGGGCAACGACGACTTTGGCCGCATCAACCTTGCAAGACCGGCCAGAGATGGGGTGGACATCAGCGCCATCACCACCGATCCTGACCCCGGCCTGCCCCTCCCCGAAACCCTGCGCCGCGCCGCCGCCGCCGGAGCGTTGGCCGTCACCAAACGCGGCTCGATGGCCGGGGCGGCCACCCTCGCCCAACTGCTGGCCTTCGCCAGATAACCACCGCCAGCCGCGTCACCCCACCCCACTCCCCGCCCTGGTCGTTTCGGAGCCGCTGATTTCATCTTGGCAAAAATACTCCCGCCGGAGGCTCTTGTCAGCGGTCCAGCACTAAAATCATATCCCGATGCGCAATCCCGGCATCGTCATAAGCCCCGCCCACCGCCTGAAATCCCAGGGCCTCATAAAATCCCAAAGCCTGCACCTGCGCCCCCAGCTTCACCTTCTCCAACCCCGCCACAGCCTGAAACCACGCCACCGAGGCCCGGATCAATGCCACCCCAATCCCCTTGCCCCGTGCGTCTGCCAGCACACAAACTCGGCCAATTTTGCCAATGTTTCCAATCACCAACAGCCGCGCCGAGCCAATCGCCACCCCGTCCCACCGCGCTAGCAGATGCACTGCCTCCTCGTCCAGATCGTCCAGCTCATCCGCCTCGGACACCCCTTGCTCCAGCGTGAACACCACCCGCCGCAACTGACGACACAGCCCGATATCCCGCGTCTCGGCAATCTCCAGCGTCACGCAAAATACTCCCGCAGCACCCGGCCATAGATCGCCTTCAGCGCCGCGATCTGCGCCACCTCGACCCGCTCATCGACCTGATGCATGCTGCGCCCTACCAGCCCGAATTCCACCACCGGACAATGGTCCTTGATGAACCGCGCATCGGAAGTGCCGCCACTGGTCGACGCCTCTGGCACCAGTCCGGTTTCCGCCGCCACAACCCTTGAAATCATTGCAGAAAACTCCCCCGGCGGCGTCAGGAAACTATCCCCCGACACCACCACCCGCACCGCCATTTCCACACCCGTAGCTTCGGCCACCGCCGCGGCATGGCCCTGCAACCATGTCGTCAGACTGTCCCCCGAATGCGCATCATTGAACCGGATATTGACCGTCGCCGCCCCCTTCGCCGGGATCACATTCGTCGCCGGATTGCCGCAGTCGATCGTGGTAATCGCCAGGGTCGAGGCATCGAAATGCGCCGTTCCCGCATCCAGCGGCTCCGCCTCCAGCCGTGCCAGAAACCGCACCAAGGCACTCATCGGGTTCTTGGCGCGGTGCGGATAGGCCGAATGCCCCTGAACCCCCTTGGCCGCGATATACCCGGTCAAAGATCCGCGTCGACCGATTTTCATCATATCGCCCAATATGTTAGGGCAGGTCGGTTCGCCCACCAGACAATGGTTCATCCGCTCGCCCGCACATGCCATCCAGTCCAGGAGCGCCACAGTGCCATCGACCGACGCCCCCTCTTCATCGCCGGTGATCACCAGAATAACCGCCCCATCCGGCGGCGTTCCTTGTACAAAATCCACCGCCGCCGCCACAAACGCCGCAACACCGGATTTCATATCCACCGCCCCCCGGCCATACATCCAGCCTTCCACCACCGCCGCGCCAAACGGGTCTTGCGTCCAAGCCGCCACATCGCCGACCGGCACCACATCGGTATGGCCGTTGAACCCGAAACTCTTGTTCGCCCCGCGCGATCCCCACCGCGCAAACAGGTTGCAAACCCCCCCGCGATCCACCCTGTGACACGCAAACCCCGCCCCAGCCAACACCCGCTCCAACAAAACCAAAGCCCCGCCCTCTTCGGGCGTAACCGAGGCGCAGCGGATCAGGTCAGCGGTCAAGGCGACCGGATCAAGGGGGGGGAAATCAGTCATGGCATGGCTCCGAACGGCTTGAATAACACCGATAATCCCTTCGCCCCCGCCCCGCAACCAATCCCCGTGACAGCCATATCAAACTCGCGTATCTTGCGGGGTAACAACAAGTCCCGAGGCAGGACGAACGCCGGGTCAACGACCCGCAACGGGCAGGGGAATTCCCCCAAACCGCCAAGGCGTTCCTCTGAACTCGCGCAAAGCGGAGGCGTCATGGCAGTTCAGTTCGCAGTCACGCCTGTCCCGTGCTGACCCGACCATGACCGACTGGATCGCCCTTTCCGACAGCACAGACTGGCCCAAGAACGCGCCAGCCTTGTTGGAACGCGGCCTGTTCGTGTTGGAATTCGCCCTGCCGCTGGACTGCGCGACCGTGCTCTTGCACCTCCATTCCGACAGCCCCTGGCCGCGCACCCTGTCGGTATTCTTCGACCCGGAGGCTGGCCTCGCGCTGCTGCACCGCCAGGGCAATGACCTGCGCCGCCACCTGATCCCCGGCCCCCTGCCGCAGCATCAGGGCACCGCGCGGTTGACATTCACCTTCGACGCACCGGGCCGGACCTGGTCGATGGGCTATGAGATCATCGAACAGCGCATCCGGCACGCGGCACGGGGCACGCGGCCCTTGCCGATGGCCTCTGCCGACCTGCGCGACCTTTGCACCGCAAGCCACGACAGCCAACGCCACCGCGCCGTGCTGTGGTTCGGGGCGACGCAGAAAGCAGTTTTGCCCGGCCGTGCGCCGTGGATTGGGCTTCGGACGCCGATCGACACCGCCCGTGGTCCCGTGGCTGCCGGGCTGCTGCAACCCGGCGATCTGATTGCCACGCTGGATCAGGGCTTTCTGCCGCTGCAAACCCTGATCCACCGCAGCCTGCCCAGCCGGGGCAGCTTTGTGCCGGTGCTGTTGCGCACGCCGTTCTTCGGGCTGTCGGGCGACATTCTGGTATCGTCCGACCAGATGGTGCTGATCTCGGGCGCCTCGGTCGAATATCTCTATGGCGTGGAAGAGGCGCTGATTTCCGCCGCCTCGCTGTGCGATGGCCATGTTGCCCAGATGGACGAACGCCGGGCGGTGACGCATTCCGTGGCGCTTGACCTTGGCATTCCGGCCCTGATCACCGCCGATGGCTGCTGCCTGATGGCGGCCTATGACAGCTTGGCACAACTGCCCTACCGCGCCTTGCAGGATTACGAGGCGCTGCCGCTACTGACCCTGCTGGGCCGCACCGCACTGCGACACGTCGCGTAGGGCGGGCGTCAACCCATCATTCCTCAACAAAAACCGTGGGTTGCACCCATCCTGCGCCTCACTCGAAAAATGGCGTCATCTGCGCCACGATCACCGCGTTTTCCGCCAAAGCCCGCGCCATCAGCTTGCGTTCTTCGCCGTCAATCTCGTCGCCACCCTCCAGCCGGTCGTCCAGCGTGCCATAGCCGGTCACGTCCAAGGGGGCCATCTCGGCCTCTTTCAGGATCGCCACCGTCTCGCGCACCGCCTCGGCCTCATCGACGCCGCAGGCATAGATCATCAGCGCCGCCCCGGTGGCATCGGGCGGCAAGCCATCCCCCGCCTTGCGGCCAACCTCGACCAGCAGGGTGTAGACCCGTTGCGGGCGTTTGGGCTTTTCAGGTTTTTCCGTCGGCTTTTCCGTCATGGTTTTGGTCCCGCCTTGCCGCCTCAGCCGCCATCCGCCACGAAACCCGCCGACTTGATCCCAGCCATCGCGGCGGCTTCGTCATTGTCGGAAGTGTCGCCCGACACCCCGACCGCGCCAATCACCGCGCCATCCGCGGCGCGGATCAGCACGCCGCCCGCCACCGGCACCAGCCCGCCCACCGCATGAGCCACTCCGGCAAAGAAATGCGGGCGTTCCACCGCCATGACACCCAAAGCCCGCGAGCCGAGGTTGAAGGCCAGAGCACCCTGCGCCTTGCCCTGCGCCACCTCGAACCGTTTGAGGCTGGAGCCATCCTCGCTGGCGACCGCAATCACCGCAGCGCGGGCGTCCAGAACGACGATGCACAACGGGCGAAACCTGGACTGGCGGGCATGGGTCAGGCTGACCTGAATGACGGTTTGCGCCTGGGCAAGGGTCAGTGTCATGTGGCGGCTCCTTCAGACGGGACAAGGGCAAGGGTTAACAGTTGGTAAATTTTAGCAAGTCAACCCATTGAATTCATGCAGTATCGTAAAGCGTCCAGAACTGGACGCCTCCTCAGTCGCGCAAAAGCTCGTTGATCGAGGTTTTTGACCGGGTCTGCGCATCGACCTTTTTCACGATCACCGCGCAATAGAGGTTGATCGCGCCCTTCGAGGGCATCGACCCCGCCACCACCACCGACCCGGCCGGAACCTCGCCATACATCACCGCGCCGGTTTCGCGGTCAACTATCTTGGTCGACTTGCCGATGAACACGCCCATCCCCAGCACCGAGCCTTCGCGGATGATGCAGCCCTCCACCACCTCAGACCTTGCGCCAATAAAGCAATCATCCTCAATGATCGTCGGCCCGGCCTGCATCGGCTCCAGTACACCACCGATGCCGACGCCGCCCGACAGATGGACCCGCTTGCCGATCTGGGCACAGGAGCCGACGGTGGCCCAGCCGTCAACCATCGAACCTTCATCGACGAAGGCCCCGACGTTCACGAAGGACGGCATCAGCACCACATTCTTGCCGATGAACGCCGAACGCCGCACGATCGACCCCGGCACGGCGCGGAACCCCGCGTCGCGCCACTGGGTTTCGCTCCAGCCGTCGAACTTGGACGGCACCTTGTCCCACCAGGTCGCCCGCCCGTTGCCGCCGCCGATCACCGCCATGTCATGCAACCGGAACGACAACAGCACGGCTTTCTTGGCCCATTGGTTGACATACCAATCCGCGTCGCGCTTTTCGGCCACCCGCAGCGTGCCCTTGTCCAGCGCCTCCAGCGTCGCCTCGACCGCATCGCGGACCTCGCCTTTGGTCGCGTAGGTCAGGCTGTCGCGGGCGTCCCAGGCGGCTTCGATCGCGGTTTCAAGGGCGGCATTGGACATTGCGGTCTCCTTTGGCGTTTGCCGCGCTATAAACGGATGCACGGGGGGGCGCAATCATTCCGGCCTGTCCTGCACGCCCGGGTCAGTGTCAGCTTCTTCACGTCCCGGAAGCGCGGGTTGTCGGTGCGGTAATAGGGAATGGCTGTTACCGATTTGCTAAAGGCCAGGGCGCGGGCTCGGTCCCTGACGTCATCGGCTGGGGCCATTGCCCAGCGAAAGACGGTGCGGGCCGGGGCGTCGAACAGGGTCCAGGTGGCCATCAGATCGATCGCGGGATCGCCAAGGCCCATCGACCCCCAGTCGATCACTGCAGACAGTTTTCCGTGTCGGGCCAGCAGGTTGAGCGGGTGGAGGTCGCCATGCACCCAAACGGGAGGGCCGCTGTGGCGCGGGAGTTTGCGCAATTCAGCGGTGATGTGACGCAACTGGGCTGGGTCAGCCTCGTCCTGAAACAGAGCGATGAAATGGTCTAGCACGGCAAGGCGTTGGTCGAGGCGGTTGGATAGGGTCGTGGCGGAGGCCGTGAGCGGTTGGCGGCACGCCTGCAGGGTGTTCAGGAACTGGGCCAGGGTACTGGTGGCCTGGGGTTGGTTGAGGGCGGCGCTGTCGGCAGGTTGGCCGGGCAGCCATTGCAGAATGGTCCAGCGGAAGGGATAGCCTTGGCCCGGCGCACCGAACCTGAGGGCGATTGGAACCGACAGCGGCAAGGGGGTCAGTTGCGGCAGCAAGAGCGCTTGCAGGTCGATCTGCGCCTCGGCATGGGGCAGGAGGGGGAAGCGGGCGACAATGGAATTGCCAAGGCGGAACAGCACGTTGTCGGTGCCGGATTGGGCTATGCGGCGCAGGGCAAAGCGGCCAGACCAGGCATCTGTGCTGCGATCAGCAACCGCGCTTGCCGGGCTGTTACCTCGTGCTGGCCTTGGTGCATTGCCTGCGATCAATCCCCCGGCTGGGCACCGTCATAGCCTTCGACAATCGCCAGATCCATCACCGATTTGCCCTGCCGCAGCGCCATTGCGGCGGCATATTCGGGTGAGTGATAGCAGTCATGCGCCGCGTGCAATGAGGGAAATTCGATCACCACATTGTGTTGGCGGACATGGCCCTCTGGCACTTCTGCCTTGCCGCCGCGCACCAGGAACCGTGCGCCATACTTGCGGAAAGCGCGAGCGTTTTCAGCGATATACGCTTTGTATCCTTCGGGATCGGTGACATCGACCTGGACAATCCAATAGGCTTTGGGCATTTCAATTCCTTCCGGCTTCCCCTGCTCTGCCTTAGGTTATAGGTCTGGATGCAACCGAACAAGCCCAGGTCATGCCCGATGAAAGACGAATCCCGCCCGCATCCGTTCCGCGATTCCGTGCAAGATATGGCGGCGGCGGACCGTTTGCCGGACACGCCGCAGACCCGGGCGCCGGCCTACCGTCTGGCGTTCGCCGACCCGGATTTCCTGACGCGGGAAGAGTTGCGGCCGGTGCGCTTGCAGCTGGAATTATTGAAGCCACAGATGATCTTAGACGAACGTGGCATCAAATCTACGGTGGTTCTGTTCGGCGGCTCGCGCATCCCGGACCCGGACAAGAAGGCCAGCGCAAAGACACCGGGACTGACCGAATTGTCGCAGTATTATGACGAGGCGCGGCGGTTTGCCCGCGCGGTCACGGAACGCAGCCTGCTGACCTATGGCCGCGAGAATGTCATCTGCACCGGGGGTGGACCGGGGGTGATGGAGGCAGGCAACCGGGGGGCGGATGATGCGGGGGGGCAGTCGATCGGGTTGAACATCGTGTTGCCGCACGAGCAGGCGCCGAACCCCTATGTCACGCCGGATTTATCGTTCAATTTCCACTACTTCGCCATTCGCAAGATGCATTTCCTGATGCGGGCAAGGGCGATTTGCATCTTTCCGGGCGGCTTTGGCACGATGGACGAGATGTTCGAGGCGCTGACGCTGATCCAGACCGGACGGATGAAACGGGTGCCGTTCTTGCTGTTTGGCCGGGCATTCTGGGAAAAGGTGATCAACTGGCAGGCCTTGGCGGATGCCGGGGTGATCAATCAGGCGGATTTGGGATTGTTCCAGTTTGTCGAGACGGCGGAAGAAGCGTTGAAGGCGATGGACAACTGGCCGGTTTGAAAAAAGAGCCGCCGGCGGGGATATTTTCGCCAAAGTGAACGGGACAGGGAAGACCGGAGTGGCGGATGTGCCGGGGCGGCGAATCGGGATGATTTTCGCCAGTTAATATTGCGGTTTCGGCCGTTTTCGGCGGTCTTCTTCATGTCTTGCCCGCGTCTTGCTTGCGTCTACACGTTTCGCGCCAAAACCGGGGTTAAGGGGGCGGGCGGGTTACAGCCCGAGTTTGGCAAAAGCCGCGTCGAGCACGGTCCAATCTTGCAGGCGCAGGCGGACCACGAGGGTCAGCACTTCGGTGCGGAATTTTTGCGGCAGGCGGACGGCGTCTTTTTCGGTTGTGACCAGTTGGGCACCCTTGGCCATCGCTTCCAGTTGCAGGCGCATGATCAGGGCTTCGGACAGGGGCTGATGGTCATCGAGGGCGACGCTGCGCAGGACATTGGCGCCCTCGCCGCGCAGGGTGGTGAAGAATTTCTGCGGATTGCCGATGCCCGCGAAGGCGATGATGCGGGCGCCTTGCCAATCCATGCCCATTTGCAGCGGTATCAGTTCGGCAGTGATCACGGGTTTGGGCAGGGGCCATGCCGCGCCGAAACCGGCTTGAGCGGTGGCATTGCCGATCGACAGGACGAGGTCGGTGCGTTGCATTCCGGTTGCAACCGGCTCGCGCAAAGGGCCAGCGGGCAGGCAGAGGCCGTTGCCGAAGCCTTGAGCCGCGTCAACGACGATCAGCGACAGGTCTTTGGCTACGCCGGGGTTCTGGAAGCCATCATCAAGCAAGATGACCTGCGCGCCCGACGCCTCGGCCAGTTTCACCGCAGCGGCCCGGTCGCGGCCAATGAAGGTGGGGGCGAAGGCCGACAGCAGCAGGGGTTCGTCGCCGACCTGTGCCGCAGTGTGGCGGGATTCCACGACTTGCAGCGGGCCTGACAGCGCGCCGCCATAGCCCCGGCTGACCACGGCGACGCGGCGGCCCCGTGCCGTCAGCCGTTCGATCAGGGCAATGGCGGTCGGGGTTTTGCCAGTGCCGCCGATGTTCAGATTGCCGATGCAGATGACGGGGACTTTGGCGCGGTAGCCCGGTATCGCCACGCGGTGGGCGGTTGTGGCGGCATAGACCGCGCCAAGCGGGGACAGCAGGCGGGCGGCGAGGCCGGGGCTTTGGGGCGAATTAAACCAGAAACCGGGGGCGCGCATCAGGTTACACCATCCATGATGTCGCGGATCAGGGCCAGCACCCGTTCGGTGACTTCCGCGCCTTCCGAGGCAATCGCCCAGGCGGCCTGGGCTTGGCGGGCGGCGCGGTCGGGGGACAGAAGGTCGCCGAGTGCCTGGGTCAGATCGCCGCCCGAGCCTACCATGCGCGCCGCACGGGCAGCACCCAGCCTGCCATAGGCCAGACCGTAGGCACCAGAGCGCGGGCCATACAGGATGGCAGAGCCTAAGGCCGCCGGTTCCATCGGGTTGCGGGAACAGCCTTTGCCGTCCAGCGAGCCGCCAAGGAAGGTGATGGGGGCGAGGCGATACCACAACCCGTAATCGCTGGCGTCGGGGATATAGACCTCGGTTTCGGTGTCGGGTTCGTGGTCGGCGCGGCGCAGGGCAACACGCCAGCCCTCTTCCGCCTCGATCCGCGCGGCAAGGCTTTCGGCGCGGGAAGGGTCGGAGGGGACCAGGATCAGCAGCAGGCGATGGGCCAGCCGCAGCACCTCGCGGTGGGCGGCGATCACGGCGCTTTCTTCCTCGGCGGCGATGTCGGCGGCCAGCCAGATCGGGCGGGTGGCCAGAATATGGGCGAGGGCGGCGCGGTCGGATTCGATATAGGGCAGGGCGGCGCTGGCCTCTTCCATGCGGCCGGTGACCGCGATCTGACCGGGCTCGGCACCGGCGCGGCGGAAGGCTTTGGCGGCAGCGTCGTCCAGCACCATGATGTGGCGGAAGGGGGCCAAGGCGTTGCGGATCAGGCCGGGATACCAGCCTTCGCGGTCGGGCATCAGGCGGGGGCTGCGGGCATCGACCATGAGCAGCGGCAACTTGCGCTGGGTGCAGATATGGATCGCGGCGGGGCGCAGTTCGCCATCGCCGAACACGACAAGCTCTGGCTGCCAGTGGTCAAGGAAATCCTGCACGGCCCGCGGGTTGTCGGATGGGGCGGGCTGGCAGATGGCTGGGGCCCGGGCGGACGCCGACCCGGTCAGCACCACGAAAACGCCGTCATCCTCGATCAGGTGGCGGGCAAGTTCCAGCATTGACGCCTGCGCCTCGCCCCCCGGAGCGTGCAGCCAGACCAGGTGGCGACGCGGGCGCGGCGGCCATGCCGGGGCGGCTTGCGGCGTGATGGTAGCCGCAAGGTTGTACAGGGTGAGGCCGAGCGAATGTGCCATCAATGGCGGTCAGGTGGTCATCGGCTCGGTAGCGGAGCCGGGCTTGGCTTCTTCGCGCAGACGGTGGATGTTGGCAATGAAATAGCGCGTATGGGCATTGTCTACGGTGCGCTGCGCCTCGGCCTTCCAGGCCAGAAAAGCGGTCTCATGGTTGGGGAACATGCCGACGATGTGGATGGCGGACACGTCACGGAAGACATTGCGTTGCGGCGAGACGAGTTCGCCGCCGAAGACGAGGTGCAGGCGTTGGGGCATTGATGCGGCTCCGAATTGCGGTTGGGCGCATGGTAGCCCAGATGCGTGGCGGGAGGAAACCGGTTCAGCGGGCCGGGCGGAACGCGGGGCTGGCGAATTTTGGGCAAGCGATTGGGGACGCTGTGTAAATTGGGCAGACTGCGGGAATTTGAGCGACCTACAACGGACCTACAAACCACCTACAAACCACCTACAATCGGTCTACAAGGTTTTCTGGCCGGTCTGGCATCGCTGCCGGTTAACCATGGTGGGCGAATCGGACGGAATCGGGTCAAGTGCATTGAGGGGTAATGGCGGAGATGGACATGGTAGCGGCGGATGTGGTCGTGCGGGTGGATGCGGCGATTGATGCGGCGCTGGGCAGCCGGATTGTCGGCTGCGTGGTGCTGGTGCGGCGGGCGGGGGCGGAGGTCTATGCCCGAGCGGCGGGGCTGGCCGACCGCGAATATGGCGAGGTGATGCGGCGGGACGGGGTGTTTCGCCTGGCCTCGGTCACCAAGCCGATTGTCGCGGCGGCGGCGCTGCGGATGGTGGATCTGGGGCTGCTCAGGCTGGACGACTCGGTGACGCAGTTTTTGCCGGAATTCCGCCCGCGCTCGCCCGATGGCAGTGTCAGCCCGATTTTGCTGCGCCAGTTGCTGAGTCATTCTTCGGGTCTGACCTATGGCGACAGCGGAGCCTATTCGGGCGGGCTGTCGGGGCCGCTGATCTCGCTGGAAGAGAATATGCGGCTTCTGGCGGCAGAGCCTTTGGTTTTCGCGCCGGGGACGGGCTGGGAATATGGCATGTCGCTGGATGTGCTGGGGGTATTGATTGCGGCGGTCAATGGCACCGATGTCGCCGGGGCGGTGGCGCGCTATGTGACGGGGCCGCTGGGGATGGTGGATACGATGTTCGGGGTCAGCGATGTGGCGCGGCTGGTCCATCCCTATGCCGACGGCCGCCCGCCGCGCCGGATGCGCGAGCCCGAAGTGGTGGTGGGCGTGGATGGCAGCGCGACGATGTTTTCCATCGCCCGTATCTTTGACAAGACCGCGCCGCAGTCGGGCGGGGCGGGCATGGCCGGGACAGCGGATGACGTGATGCGGCTCTTGGAGGCGTTGCGCGGGGATTTCCTGTCGCCGGGATTGAAGGAGGCGGCTTTTGCCAACCAGATCGCCGACCTGCCGCAGCGCGAGCGCGACGCGGGCAAAAGGTTCGGGTTTCTGGGGGCGGTGACGGTGGACCCCGCCTTGGCCGCGACGGCGATGCCGGTGGGGGCGGTGGATTGGGGTGGGGCCTGGGGGCACAACTGGGTGATCGACCGCAGGTCAGAAACCTCGCTGGTGGTATGCACCAATACGGCGTTCGAGGGCTGCAACGGCGCCTTTCGCGAGGAAGTGGTGCGGGCGGTGTTTGGCTGAGGGGGAGCCAGCCGTGTGGCCAGCGGACGCCGGAGCGGGATGATGTTCGAGAGATGGAGCATCCAGCCGCGGAGTCCGAGTGGCCGCGTTACGCCTGCGGAAAACCGGATTCTGCTTTTTCGCTTCACCTTTGCCGCATCCAGCCGGGAGTTCTGGCTGCAATCACGCGGCAGATCGGCTAAGGCGGGATCATCCCGAAATAGCCTTTGTAGGACGCGCCTCAGCCCGAAATCAGGCCGGTCTCGATCTTGTAGCCGATGCCGTTGCAATCGGTGCTGCCGGTTCTTGCTGCGAGAAACCTTGGCCTCGGTCTGGACATGACCCGCAGGCGGGCAGGATCGCCAATTCCGCGACGGTCTGGCGCGAGGACCGACACTGCCCGGGCTGCTGGGCCATCTTGCTTGGTGCCCCACAGCAATTCGCGTTTGGGTTCGTCCAAAATTTCATCAAGCCTCAAGGGGGTTTCTACACGCCCGCGAAGAGAGCGCCATCGGCTGGAAAAGCGCGCAGCCGGATTGATCGCAAACCGAGATGACCGTCGCGGGTCTGAACGGATGCAGCGCCCAGAGCCAAGTCCACCCACCGTACTCACAGGCGATTCGGTTCAGATCAGGGTCCGCAGGGCACCTTGCAGCTCTGGGGTGAATGCGTCGAAGCCTTCGGCCACATCATGTATTGCGTCGACGATTTGGATGATTTCCGCGACATCCTCTGGCGGAAACGGCGCACCTGACCGGGTCAGGCCGGCAATGGTTCGGGTGCTGGCAGGGCCGGTCGCATAAGTCCAGCCATTGGTCAGTCCAAAGGAGACCGCAGCGGCCATGACCCCTTCAGGGTCTTGATCCGTCAGGGTATTCCACTCTACCTTGCCGGTATGCGTGAGGCCCCAATGCACCACCGGATCCGACAGCATGAAGCCCTTTTCGCTATAGTGATCGGCCCAGGTCTGACTGTAGGTTTGATACAACAAGGTAGGGCGGGTGTACCGAATATGGATCGCCAAAGCGTAGCCACGATCGCAAAGTGCAGACAACCTGCCCAAATATTGTGCGACAATTTCATCCTTGCCGGGACTTTTTGCCAACTTTTCACCTCTAGGATGCTAGCGCTTGCGAATAACACTCGTTCCGGGCATTGGTTTACCGGTAGAAGCTATGGTGGCTGCCGCGGTTCGGCAACTGTTTTGAGTAGATGACCTTACTTCAAGCGATGCGAGAACAGATAGACCAGATTTCTCCGGCTGGGTTCTACGTGGCTCTCCGCGTTGGATTCTCATTTCCGGAAGAGGAACTCAATGAGTTGCCCGAAAACTGGGTCGAATTTTACACGACTCATGGGTTGGTCGTTCACGATCCGGCGATGAAATGGGTCTACGGTAATACAGGTGTGGTGCGGTTTTCCGACCTTGCCCTGCCCGACCCGCACCAGGTTCGGGCCCGCGCTGCTGGCTTTGGTCTCAGCCACGGCGCCGCGATTTCGGTGATGACCAGCACCGACCGCGGGCGCCGCAGCTATGGGTTTTTCTTTCGCGGCGACCGCGACTTTGAAGAAAACGATCTGCAAGACCTGCGACATATCGTGATGCAGCTGCACGCTGGCGTGGATGATGAACCCAGCCTGACGGCGGCGGAAGTGGAGGCGCTGAAACTGCAATCCGAAGGCTTGCGATTGAAGCAGATCGCCGCCTTGCTGGGGATTTCCGAAAGCGCGGTCAAAGCCCGGCTGAACAACGTGAAACGCAAGCTTGGGGCAAAGACGCAGTCTCAGGCCACGTCGATTGCGGTGGCGCGCCGCATTCTCTGACCGCGGATCGGCTTTAGATTGCACACTTGTGCAGCTTTTCCACTCATGGTGTCAGATTCAACGAGCAATACAACTTACGGCAGTTTAAGCATTGGCTTACTGAACTGCCATCTGTCTTGGGGGACTAACATGGAAAATATCCGATTCGACTTTTCTGACTTTCATCGCCACGGCCGGGCGTTCTACGAGTTTCTTGCATTGCGTAAGAAGATCTTTGTCGATGAGTTGAAATGGGATGTCCCCCATAACGACACGGTCGAGATGGATCAGTACGACACGCCGGTGGCGCATTACTCGCTGGTTCTGTGCGATGGTGTGGTGGTCGGCGGGGCGCGGGCAATGGCAACCACCGCGACCTGGGGGCAGCATACCTACATGCTGCGCGACGCCTATTCCGGCAAACTGCCGCATATCCCGCCGCATATCATGTCGGTCGATATCGCCACGCCGAAGGTCTGGGAATGCACAAGGCTGGTCATTTCCAATGACTTGACCACGCAGGCCGAGCGGACGGAATGTATGCGGCTGATCATCGACGGGCTGGTCGATCTGGTGCGCCGGCATGGGGCGGAGGAATTGATCTGCCTGTCGTCGCTGCACCTGATGCGGGCGTTGCGCCAGATCGGCTATGATGTCACCCGGTTGGGCGAGACCTATCGCAATGGCGAGGATGGCCGGCAATATGGCGTGTTGCGGATGCCAGCCGAGTATTCCACGGCGCGGCGGGCGGCGGTGATGCAGAGCTTTGCCTTGCCGGCCCGATCATCGCAAAAGCCGATGGCGCCGTTGGAGGTGGTGCATGCGGGCAGCCATGTGACGCCGGTGCAGGGGGCAACCGCCTGACGGGCAATGCGCGCCCGCCACCCAGTCAGCCTTCGCCGACCGATGCCGTTATGGGCAGGGGCGATGGTGCGTGAACCGTTGCCGGTTTCCAGCGCACCCCGATGTTCCCCTCGGCGTGCGCGGTCTGATCGGCCGTGGCGTGATGCCCGCCCCGGCCCATGATTGAAGCGGGAAACCGCCCAGCAACCATGTTCGACACAGGCACTTTGATCGGGGCCATTGCCGCCGATCAGGCCCTCGTCGATCATGCGGCCAAGCGTTTCCGCCGCCGCCTCTGCCGGACCGGCCCATGCCGTAGATATTGGCGCTGTCGAGGAAGGTGATGCGGTGGTCATAAGCGGCGTCGAGACAGCGCAGGCTGGTCGCCACGTCTGTCGGCCCGAAGATGCCGCCAAAGGGCATGCAGCCAAGGCCGATGGCCGAGACTTTGGGTCCATTGGCCCCGAGCAGGCGGTAGTTCATCATTGCCTCATGTAATGCAGGCCCTGGAACCGGGCGCGTAGGGCAGCGGTGCGGGGGGCGATGGATTCGGGCGCGTTGGAGCGCAGCGCCTCGGCGATCAATGCCGCAAGGGCGGGCACGTCCGCAAGGGTCACGCCGCGCCGGGCCAGTTCGGGGGTGCCCATCCGCAGGCCATTGAGATCGCCCGCGACCTCGGCGATGGGCAGGCCGATGCCGCAGGTCAGGAAACCGGCCTTGCGCAGGGTTTTTGCGGCGGTCTGGCCACCGCCGAAAGCCTTGGCCGCGAAGGCGAACTGATGGCTTTGGGTGCTGCCGTGCTCGGTTTCATAAAGCGGCAGGCCGAGGGATTTCAATGCTGCGGCAAGGGCCTGGGCGAGGTCGACCATCGCCTTGGCATAGGCTTTGCCGTGGTCGCGCCAGTCCAGGAGGGTGATGGCAAGGGCGGCGGATTTGGCGGCGTCGAAATTGGCGGTCAGGCCGGGGTAGGCGATGGCGTCAAGGCATTCGGCGATGGCGGCGTCATTGGTGACGATCAGGCCGCCAGCCGGGCCGCCCAAGGATTTATAGGTGCTCATCGTCATCAGATGAGCGCCTTGAGTCAACGGGTTGGGCCAGGCGCCGCCGGCGATGATGCCGCATTGGTGGGCGGCGTCGAACAGGAGTTTGGCGCCGACCTCGTCGGCGATGGCGCGGGCTTCGGCAACGGGATGCGGGAAGAGGTTGAGCGATGCGCCGAGGGTGATGATCTTGGGCTTCACCCGGTGCGCTAGGGCGCGAAGTTCGGCGATATCAATGGTATAGCCGTCTTTGTTCATCGGGGCGTTATGGGTTAACAAACCGTAAAGACCGGCGCATCCGGCGGCGTGATGGGTGACGTGGCCGCCAATTGCGGGTGGTGGGGCGATGATGCGGTCGCCGGGTTTGGCGAGTGCCATGAACCCGTAAAGATTTGCCAAGGCGCCGGAACCGACCCGGATTTCGGCGTATCTGGACTGAAAGACTTCGGCGGCGAGTTCGGCGCAGATCACCTCGATTTCCTCAATGGATTCAAGGCCCATTTCGTATTTATCACCAGGATAACCGAGGGAGGGGCGTGATCCCAGGCCACGGGCAAGGGCGGCTTCGGCGCGGGGGTTCATGGTGTTGGTGGCGGGGTTGAGGTTGAAGCAGTCGCGGTCGTGGATCTGGGCGTTGGTCTGGATCAGGTGTTCGATCCGGGCGCCAACCGTGGCGGAATCTGCTGTGGTTTCAGTGGCTAAGCGTTGGATCAGGGCTTCTGCATGGGCGGGAACCCAGGGGCGGTTTGCGAGGTTGGGCATCAGGAGGCTCCAATTTTAAGATGTTGTTAAGGAACAGGGTTTCGGAATTGCTTGCAAATCAGATTTCGGGAAAATTAGGGTCAGGAAAGTTAAGCCATGCCGGTTGCGCCGCCCAGACCCCGTGATCTGCCATTGAACGCGCTGCGGGCCTTTGAGGCGGCGGCGCGGCTGGGCGGATTTGCGGCGGCGGCGCTGGAGCTGGGCGTCACAGCGGGGGCGGTGACGGCGCATGTCAAGGCGCTGGAGGCGGTGCTGGGGGCGGCGCTGTTCGAGCGGACGCCGCAGGGGGTGCGGCTGACGGCGCTGGGGGCGCGGGCCTGGCCGGGGTTTGCCGAGGCGTTTGACGGGCTGGGGCTGGCGGCGCAGGCGCTCAGGGCAGAGGCGGCACCGCAGGTCGTGCATATCGCCACGCTGCCCGCGATTGCGCAGTTGTGGCTGTCACCGAGGTTGCCGGAGTTGCGGCGGCTGGCCCCGGAAATTTCCGTGTCGATTACCGCACTTGAGGCACCGCCGAACCTGAAGCGGGCACCGTATGACCTGTGCCTGTTCTATGCCGAAAGTGGCGGGCGGCTGCTGGCGCGGGACGTGATTTTTCCGGTCTGTGCGCCGTCTTTGGCCGCCAGATTGCGCGGCCCTGTCGATCTGCTGGCAGTGCCCTGCCTGTCGGATTCGGCCTGGGCGGAGGATTGGCGGGACTGGCTGGCGGTGGCCTCGCCTGACGCCGGGGTGATGCCGCGCGGGGCGGTGCATTCGCTGTACGCGCTGGCGGTAGAAGAGGCGGTGAACGGGGCGGGGGTGCTGATCGGGCATGGCGCGCTAGTGGAACGCCATCTGAAATCGGGGGCTTTGGTGGCACCGTTCGAGGTGCGGGTGGAACTGCCGCGCGGGTTGCGGCTGTGGTCGTTGCGCGGAACGCAGTTCAAGGGTGCGGTGGAGAAGGTGGCGGATTGGCTGGCGATCGGGGGGTGAGGGCGCTGCGGTAACTGGCGGATTTCAGGAGTTTTTCCAGGATTTGGCGGTCTTGCCGGTGTCTTGCCCGCGTCTTGCTGGCGTCTCTACGCGCGGGGAGATGTCGAATCGGGGGTGTGGACGATTCGTCGTTAACTGTGCCAGAAATTGCCGATGGTTCGGGGCGCTTATCGGCCCTGACAGGCCTCTGCGCTGCAGCGCGGAGCGCCGGTCAGGGAGCGAGGAGCGGGCGGTCAGGCGAAGGCGGCTTCCAGTGCCACTTCGACCATCGCGCCAAAGCTGGTTTCGCGCTGCTCGGCGGGCAGCGCGTCGTCGGTCAGGATGTGGTCGGAGATCGTCAGCACGGCGAGGGCGCGGCGCTGGTAGCGGGCGGCGAGCGTGTAAAGTTCGGCCGCCTCCATCTCGACGCAGAGGGTGCCGTGGCGCTGCAACTGATCGGAGAGGTCCTGGCGTTCGTCGTAGAAGGTGTCCGACGAATAGATGCCGCCGACATGGACCGGGACGCCGATTTTCAGCGCGGCCTGGTGGGCGGCGGTCAGCAGGCCGAAATCGGCGCAGGGGGCGAAGTTCAGCGCGCGGAAGATCGCGCGCGACGGGCTGCCGTTGGTGCTGGCGGTCTGGGCGAGCACGACATCGCGGACTTTGACATGGGGTTGCAATGCCCCGGCGGACCCGATGCGGATCAGGGTTTGGGCGCCATAGTCGCGGATCAGTTCGTTGGCGTAGATCGACAGCGAGGGCATGCCCATGCCGGAGCCGTGGATGGTGACGCGGTGGCCCTTGTAGGTGCCGGTGAAGCCGAGCATGCCGCGCACCTCGTTCACCAGAACCGGGTTTTGCAGGAATTTGTGGGCGGCCCATTTGGCGCGGTAGGGGTCGCCGGGCAAGAGGACAGTTTCGGCGATGTCGCCGGGTTTGGCTCCGATGTGGAAGGTCATGGGCGTTCTCCTGTTTGCGGCAGGCTATGTCAGGCTTGGGGTTGGGAAAAGGGGGTGCGAGGGTGGAAGAAAGACAGGGCGATTCGCCGGGGAGAGACAGATGACGGAGATCAACGCGCTTTTGGATCAGATGACGCTGGCCGAGCAGGTCGCGCTGCTGTCGGGCGAGGATTTCTGGTCGCTGCCGGCGATCCCCCGGCTGGGGATTGGCAAGTTGCGGGTGACGGACGGGCCGAATGGGGCGCGGGGGGCCGGGTCATTGGTGGGCGGTGTCAAATCGGCGGCGTTTCCGGTCGGGATTGCGATTGGCGCAAGCTGGAACCCGGAATTGGCGCGGGAGATCGGTGCGGCTTTGGCGGCGGAGGTCAAATCCAAGGGGGCGCATGTGTCTTTGGCCCCGACCGTTAATATTCAGCGGTCGGTGACGAATGGCCGGAACTTTGAGTGTTATTCGGAAGACCCGATCCTGACGGCGGAATTGGCGGTGGGCTATATTCAGGGGCTTCAGGGTCAGGGGATCAGTGCGACGATCAAGCATTACATTGGCAACGAAAGCGAGATCGAGCGGACTACGATGTCTTCCGACATTGATGAGCGGACCTTGCGCGAGGTCTATCTGGTGCCGTTCGAGGCGGCGGTGAAGCGGGGACGCACCTGGGGCATCATGTCGTCTTACAACAAGGTCGGTGGCACGTATGCGGCAGAGAACCATTGGACCCTGACGCAGGTGCTGCGCGACGACTGGGGTTATGACGGCGTGGTGATGTCGGATTGGTTCGGGTCGCGGTCGACCGAGCAGACGGTGAATGGCGGGCTGGATCTGGAGATGCCGGGGCCTTCGCGCGACCGGGGCGAAAAGCTGATCGCGGCGGTGGCGGCCGGGCTGGTGAGCGCGGCCACGGTGCGCGAGCGGGCGGGCAATGTGCTGCGGCTGATGCAGCGGACCGGGGCCTTGGCCGACCATCA
Source organism: Rhodobacterales bacterium (assembly GCA_043738565.1). Classification (GTDB taxonomy): domain Bacteria; phylum Pseudomonadota; class Alphaproteobacteria; order Rhodobacterales; family Rhodobacteraceae; genus Stagnihabitans. The sequence continues at coordinate 43,693 of JAYUGA010000151.1, read as the reverse complement.
GGCGTTTGCGGAGAAGGCGGAGGATCGGCCCGAGCATCGGGCGCTGATCCGGCGGGCGGGGGCGGAGGGGGCGGTGTTGTTGCAGAACGACGGGTTGCTGCCGTTGGGACAAGCCGGGACGGTGGCGGTGATCGGGCCGAATGCGAAGGTGGCGCAGATCATGGGCGGCGGCTCGGCGCAGTTGAACCCGCATTATGCGGTCAGCCCGTGGGACGGGCTGGCGGGCAAGCTGGGCGAGGCGGCGCTGACCTATGCGCCGGGTTGCACCAATCACCGGTTCGAGCCGCTGCTGACCGGGGCGCTGGCGGTAGAATATTTCGCAGGCCGCAAGCTGGCGGGCCCGGGGATGCACCGCGAGGTAGTGCAGGATGCGGTGTTGTTCTGGTTGAACGTGGTGGCAGGGGGGCGGGTTGAGGCAGGCAATTTCTCGGCTCGGTTGACCGGCAGTTTTGTGGCGGACGTGGCGGGGGTTTACCGGGTCGGGGTTTCCTCGGCCGGGTTGGCGCGGGTGCTGGTGGATGGCAGGCTGGTGGCCGATGCCTGGACGCATTGGGTCAGGGGCCAGACCTTTTTTGAAGAGGGCTGCAACGAGGTGGTGGGTGAGGTTGACTTGACGGCGGGACCGCATGTGGTGACGGTGGAGTTTGCCGCGGTGGCGTCGGCCAATCTGGCGCTGTCGGCAGTGCAGGTCGGGATTGGCAAGCCGATGGGCGATGCCGAGATTGCCGAAGCGGCGCGGGTAGCAGCGGCGGCGGACCGGGTAGTGCTATGCGTCGGGCGCAATGCGGAATGGGACACCGAAGGGTCGGATTTGCAGGACATCCGGCTGCCGGGGCGGCAGGACGCATTGATTGCGGCGGTATTGGCGGCCAATCCGAAAACGGTGGTGGTGTTGCAGACCGGCGGGCCGGTGGAGATGCCGTGGCTCGGTCAGGCGCGGGCGGTGGTGCAGGCGTGGTATCCGGGGCAGGAGGCGGGCAATGCGATTGCCGATGTGCTGATGGGCGACGTGGAACCGAGCGGGCGGCTGGCGCAGACCTTTCCGAAGCGGTGGGCGGACAATCCGACGCATTCCCAGGACGCCGAGATTTATCCGGGGCTGGACGGCCATGTGCGCTATGAGGAGGGCGTGTTCGTCGGCTACCGGCATTACGACCGGATGGGGATTGATCCGCTGTTCGCCTTTGGCCATGGGCTGGGCTACACCAGGTTCGATCTGACTGGGCTGATGGTTGCGGCGGACGGCGCGGTGGAGGTGACTTTGACCAACACCGGCGACCGCAGCGGCACCACGGTGGTGCAGGTCTATGTCGGCGACCCGGAAGCCGCGGTGCCGCGCCCGAAGAAGGAGCTGAAGGGTTTTGCCAAGGTCACGCTGGCGGCGGGGGAAGCGCGGGTGGTGCGGCTGGATCTCGAGCTGCGGGCCTTTGCGTTCTTTGACGTGGCGGCGGGCGCGTGGCGCATCGAGGCCGGGGCATTCGAGATCAGCGCCGGGTTTTCAGCGGCCGATCTGCGCTGCCGGGCGCTGATGACGCTGCCGGGGCGGATGCTGGCGGTATGAGGCGGTTTGCGGTTCAGCTTGCCCGCTGCAAGCGGCGTTCAGCAAGCCTGAAGAAGGCTTTCTTCACGCCCGCGACGAAAGCTCCTTCGGCTTGAGGAGCGGGTGGTCGCGATCGGCCCTGGATGATTTCGGCCGGAATGCCGCCTTGAAATGGGCCGCTTATTCTTTAGAGTCCCCGTCATTGTGAAACAAACATGGAGGAAAAACTCATGCTACCCACCACCGGGCTTCGCCTGACCACCGCAGCCTTCCTGTTGGCTGCGTCAACCCTGAGCGCCGCCGCGACTGACCGCAATGTCACCATCCACAACGGCACAGGTGTGACGATCTATCGGTTCTACAGCACTAACTCGGGGGCCTCGCGGTGGGGCAGTGACGTGATGGGCGATTCGACGCTGGAAGATGGTGCGGCGATGAACCTGAACTTCGACAACAACTATGGCTATTGCGATTTCGACTTCCGCGCCGAATTCTCTGACGGGTCGGTTCTGGAGAAAGACCATGTCAACGTCTGCGAGATCGGCGATTACTATTACACCGAATAGACGCGGGTTTGCGGTGGTGTAACGCTCGTGCCATGACTGGCGCATGACCGCGCCTGTTGCCGTGCCGCTGTGGCTGTTTGTTCTGATCATCGCGTTTGCGTTGATGGCGTTTGCGTCGAATTTTCTATTCCCGTCGGTGCGTTGGTTCCTGCGCCGCCGGATGGAACGCGTTTTGGCGCGGCTGAACCAAAGACTGGACCGCCCGATTGACCTGTTCAAGCTGGCCGAGCGGCAGGACCGGATTGCGCGGCTGATCTATGATGCGCGCGTGCTGGAGGCGGTCAGCGAACATGCCACCGAAACCGGTATGCCGGGGTCGGTCGCCTTTGAGGAAGCGCGGCGCTATGCGCGGGAAATTGTGCCGGGATTTTCGACGACGCTGTATTTCGGCGTGGCAATACGGCTGGCGCGCTGGCTGAGCCGGGCGTTGTACCGGGTGCGGTTTGGCCGGATCGACCTGGCTTTGCGCGGGATTGACCCGCGCGCCACGGTGATTTTCGTGATGAACCATCGCAGCAACATGGATTATGTGCTGGTGACATGGCTGGTGGCGGGGCGGGCCTCAATCTCCTATGCGGTCGGCGAATGGGCGCATTTCTGGCCGATGTCGGGGCTGATCCGGGCGATGGGGGCCTATTTCATAAGGCGGTCGTCGCGCAACGCTTTGTACCGCAGGGTGCTGGCGCGCTATGTGCAGATGGCGACGGCGGAAGGGATCACCCAGGCGATTTTCCCCGAAGGCGGACTTTCGCTGGATGGCCGGGTGGGCCCGGCCAGGCTGGGGTTGCTGAGTTACATCATGGCGGGGGACAGCGCACGGGACGTGGTGTTCGTGCCGGTAGGTCTGGCCTATGACCGGGTGCTGGAGGACCGGATGCTGACCGATGCGGCGCAGGCGGGCAACCGGCGGTTTGATGGCAAGCCCTTGTCGATCATCGGGTTTACACTGACCACGCTGGGGCGGATCGCGCTGCGGCGGTTCAAGGGCTTTGGCACGGCGGCGGCGGCGTTCGGGAGGCCGGTATCGCTGGCGGCGTTTCGCGGTGCTGCGCCGGCGGCCACGGCGGAGGATCTTGGGCAACACCTGATGCAGGCGATCGGCCTTGTGGTGCCGGTGGTGCCGGTGGCGCTGGTGGCGGCGGCGCTGCGCGAGACCCCGGCCACGCGCGAGGCGCTGTTGGTCGTCATGGCGCGTCTGGCGGCAGAGCTGGTCGCGGTGGGCGCGGTGTTGAAGCTGCCGCCGCAAGGCATGGCGGCTACGCTGGGCGAGGGGTTGGCGGCACTGGTCGGGCGCGGGCTGGTGGCGGTGGATTTGCGGGTCTTGCCGCAGGGCCAGCGGATTTGCGACTACTACGCCTCGGCGGTTTTGCAGCGCCTGGCGGCGCGATAGGCACCGGCCGCCGCTGAGGCCGCCGATAGATGCGGCGGCTTTCTGCTTTGTTAGCTGAAAATTAGCTGGAAGGCTGTTGAAGTCTTTCAAGATGCTGTCAGGGTCAGGCCGGGCATTGTTGCTAATCGCGAAACAATTCTCATCGAGGTGTGCATGGGTCATGAGTGGATACTCGAAGTCTTGCGGGACTTGTCGTCCTATGCGCGTGCGAACGGCCTTGCCGCGCTGGCCAGCAAGGCCGACGAAGCGCTGCGCGTGGCCCAGTTGGAGATTGCGGCGTCAGGTCAGCAGTCCTTGGGCGAGGCGGGCGGCATAATGGCCAGGGGCAAGGCGCATTAGGATTTGGATGGTCTAGCCCTTGGCGGTGAGCTCGCTTATGGTCGCGCCATGCAATCTGAAGCGCTGATTACCTTTTCCGCCGACCAGGCCGAGGCGTTTGACCGGGTCGCGGCGGAATTGTTCGGCATGGGGATTGATCTGGATGCGGGCGGGCTGACCCCGCGCGCCGAGGGCCGCGCGAGCGTGCTGGCCGTGGTCGGCAAGGCGGGGTCGGGCAAGACCATGCTGCTGGCCAGCCTGTACCGGGCGCTGAAGGGGGCCGGGGTCGATATCGTCTCGGGCGATTTCGAGAGCCGCAAGCGCCGCGACCGCCGGACTTTGGCGGTGCTGGCCCCGACCAACAAGGCGGCAAGCGTGCTGCGGCTGCGCGGGGTTCCGGCGACGACGATCCACCGGATACTTTATACCCCGGTCTATGATCCGCAATATGAGAAGATCGCCGAATGGCTGGCGGGGCAGGCGCCGCGTCCGGCGGTGGAGGGGCTGACCGAACTGGCGCTGGACCGGGCGCACGCGTTTTACGCGGTTGTGCCGTCGATACCGGGTGCACTGGCGGCGGCGGGGTTGCGCGGGTCGGATTTCATCCAGGGCTGGAAGCGGCGCGAGGAGTCGCTGGACGTGGGGTTTGTCGACGAAAGCTCGATGCTCGACCAGAAGGCGCTGGACGATCTGCGCGAGATTTTCCCGACGCTGGTGCTGTTTGGCGACCCGGCGCAACTTGCTCCGGTGGGGGCGTCGGGCGAGATGGTGTTCGACAAGCTGGGCGACAGCCGTAAGCTGGTGCTGCACCGCATCCACCGCCAGGCCGAGGATAATCCGATCCTCGACCTGGCCCATGCTTTGGGCGATGACGAGATCGGCTTTGGCGATTTCGAGGCGCTGGTGCGGCAGGCGTCGGCGCGGGACGAGCGGGTAGTCTGGGCCGAGCGGGTGGACAGTGATCTGATGGCGCGCTCGCCGGTTCTGGTGTGGCGCAACGTGACGCGGATCAAGCTGATTCAGGCGTTCCGGGCGGGGCATGGCTGCCCGGAGCTGGAACTGATTCCGGGTGAGCCCTTGATCTGCGACGGGATCGAGCTGCCCTTGAAGCACCGCAAGAAGCGGATTGATCTGGAGGCGCGCGGCCTGATCAAGGGGGCGCAGGTGATCTATCTCGGGCCGGGCAAAGCCGACGGCTTCGCCAGGCTGCATGTGGTGGGGGCGGAGGATCCGCAACTGTCGGCGGCCGCGATCATCAAGATCGAGAAGCCGGGGGAGGCAGAGCCGTTCATCCCCTCTGCCGCCAAGATGGGGGCGGCGTTTCTGCATGGTGCTGCGGTGACGATCCACAAGGCGCAGGGGTCGCAATGGGAGGATGTGCAGGTCTTTGCGCCGGATCTGTATGCAGCGGCGATGGCGGGGCGCAGCGAGGCGGGGATGCCGTTGTGGAAGCGGCTGGCTTATGTGGCGATCACCCGGGCGGAAAAGCGGCTGCACTGGGTGGTGCGCAGCAGTCTGGCGCGACCGAAGCGGGCCTTGACGGTCGCGGATTTGCGGACGACGCCGGTGTTGACCTTGCTGGACCCGGTGGCGCAGGATTGGGATCGGGCAAAGGGAGATACCGATGATTTGCGTATTCGTCCAGTTCCGCTGCACCCCCGGCAAGACCTATGAGGTGGCGAATGCAATCTATGACCGCGAAGTGGTGAGCGAGTTGTATTCGACCAGCGGCGAGTATGATCTGATCGCCAAGGTCTATATCCCGGACGAGGATGATGTCGGGCACTACCTGTCCGACAAGCTGTTCGACATTCCGGGGATCGTGCGGACGCTGACCACGATGACGTTCAAGGCGTTCTGAAGCGGAGGGTGCGTGGATCACGCACCTGACACTCCGGTGCAAATCGGGTGCGGCGGGGCCAATGGAAAACGCTGGGGGTTTCACACCCCCAGACCCCCGTGGGATATTTCTGAGCAAATGAAAAGGGGCCAGCGACGCCCTGCCCCGTAGCACCGGGGCAGGGGCTCTTTCACTCGCTACCGCCATCGGGATCCCTCCCTGTACGGCGGGTTCAGCTTCGCAAAGAATGGTTAAGCAATCCTTACATTCATTTGCTCAAAAATATCCCGCAGGGGGTCCGGGGGATGTGAAATCCCCCGGCGGTTTGGATCAGAGCCAAAGGTTGCGATCGAGTCCCGTGGCTTGCGCGACATTGGTGAAACCGTCGCGTTGCAGCAGGGCATCCAGGCCCCGGGCGAGGTGGGTGGCCAGCGACAGGCCCTCGTAGACCATCGCGGTGTAGAATTGCACGGCAGCGGCTCCGGCGCGGATCTTGGCATAGGCTTGTTCGGGGGTGGCAATGCCGCCGGTGCCGATCAGGGGGAGTTTGTCGGTGGTCAGGTGGGACAGGCGGGCGAGGGTGCGGGTCGATTTCTCGAACAGCGGTGCGCCGGACAGGCCGCCGGATTGGCTGCGCTGCGGGTCGGTGAGACCGGCGCGGGTGATCGTGGTGTTGGTGGCGATGATGCCGGCGATGCCGGCGGTCAGGGCGGTTTCGGCGATTTCCATGAGGTCATGGTCGGTCAGGTCGGGGGCGATCTTCAGGAAGATCGGGATGGGTCGAGGCAAGTTGGCGCGGGTTTCCATCACCAATGTCAAAAGGGTGGTCAGGGCGGCGCGGCCTTGCAGATCTCGCAGGCGTTCGGTGTTGGGGGAGGAGACGTTGACGGTGGCGAAATCGACATGGGGGCCGCAGAGGGCGAGGACGCGGGCAAAATCGGCGGCGCGGTCGGGGCTGTCTTTGTTGGCGCCGAGGTTGAGGCCGACGGGGACATTGGTGCGTTGGCGGGTTTGCAGGCGGGCGGCGATGACCGCAGCACCCTGGTTGTTGAAGCCGAAGCGGTTGATGGCGGCGCGGTCTTGCGTAAGGCGGTAGAGGCGGGGTCTGGAATTGCCGTCTTGCGGGCGGGGGGTGGCGGCACCGACCTCGATGAAGCCGAAGCCCGCGCGGCTGAGGGGCGCTACGGCGGTGGCGTTCTTGTCGAAACCGGCGGCGAGGCCGATCGGGTTGGGCAGGTTCAGGCCGGCGATGGTGGTGGCGAGCCGGGGGGTGGTGAAGGGGCCAGGCTGCGGGGTGAGGCCCCATTGCAGGGCTTTCAGGGAAATTGCATGTGCGGTTTCGGGGTCGAGTTGGTGGAGCAGGGTCAGGGCGGCACGTTCGGTGAGGGTCATGGCAGGTGCGGTGCCCGGAAAGGCGAAGGGTGGGTCGGATTGATCACGGCAGAAAGAGCCTCCGGCGGGAGTATTTGGGAAAGGGCAAGTGCAAGCGGGTCCGGCAAGACGGCAGTGGTCTTGCGGAAGGTAGCGGGCGGCGGAGGGGCCGGACTGCGGGCGCGCAGGCGCGCGGGCCTGGTCAAAACACGCCCTCGGGGAAGATGTGGCCGGTGGCACCCAGGGGAAGGGATTTGTCATACAGGACATCGGCGAGGGTCAGGGGGCGGTAGAGGTGGGGAAAGAGCGCACCTCCCCTTGCGGGTTCCCATTTGAGGCTGGGGCCGAGGCGGTCGCTCTCCAGTGCCAGCAGCACGAGATCGCTTTCGGTGGCGAAGTATTTGGCGGCGGTCTGGGCGACCTGGGCGGCGGTGGAGAAGTGGATATAGCCGTCGGTCAGGTCGATGGGGGCCCCGGGCGTTTCGCCTGCGCTGCGGAAGGCGTTCCATTCGGCACGGCGGAAGATCTTGTAGATCAGCATCTATGGCGCCTGCACGGTCTGAACCTGCACGGTGACGGCGGTGCCGTAGGCGAGGACTTCGGTGATGCCGTCCATGATTTCGTTGGCATCGTAGCGCATGGCGATGATGGCGTTGGCCCCCATATCCGCGGCATGGCGGCACAGGATGTCATAGGCTTCCTGCCGCGCGGTCTCCGCAAGATTGGTATAGACCGACAGGTTGCCGCCGAAGATCGACTGGATCGCGCCGCCCAGATTGCCGATGACCGAGCGGGAGCGGACCGTCAGACCGCGGGCGATGCCGTGAACTTTCACAATGCGGTAGCCGGGCAGGTCGTTGGTGGTGGTGACGATCATTTTCGGCCCCCTGATGGTTTGGCCGGTGATGCCCGATGGGGCGGCGTCGGTCAATCTGTCATCAGGGTGTTGGGTGACCCGGCGAGGCTTTGACAGTGCCGCGGGTCCGGCGCAGTCTGATCCGATCAACCATTGGAGGAGTCGTGTCATGTCCTTATCAAAGTGTCTGATCGTGGCAGTGCTGGCAGGTGGCTGTGCGGCGGGAGCGGCCAGCGCCCAGACGGTCAAGCTGACCCTGTTGGGGGTCGGGGATGTCTACAATTTTGCCGGCAACGGCAAGCAGGGCGGCTTTGCGCGGCTGAATGCGGTGGCCCGCGCCGAGCGCGCCGCCAATCCGAACACTTTGTATCTGTTCGATGGCGATATGCTGTCGCCGTCGCTGCTGTCGGGGTTCGACAAGGGCCAGAACACGATTGATCTGACCAATCTGGTGCCGTTTGATCTGGCGGTGCCGGGCAACCATGAGTTCGATTTCGGGCCGGAGAATTTTGCCCAGAAGATGAAGGCGTCGAAATATCCGTGGGCGGCGGTGAATATTGCGGGCAAGGACGGCTCGGCGATTGCGGGTCTGGGCGGGGTGATGGTCAAGGAGGTGGCGGGGTTGAAGATTGCCCTGATTCCGGTGGCGCAGGACACCTCGCCCGAGGTGGCCAGCACCGGCGATCTGGTGTTTTCATCCACCGTCGAGACCGGGATTGCGGCGGCAAAGGATGCGCGGGCGGCCGGGGCCGATCTGGTGGTGGGCGTGGTGCAGACCGATATCTACAATGATTTGAAGATGATCCACTCCAGGGCGTTTGACGTGCTGCTGTCGGGCGATGACCATTCTTATGGCACCTCTTATGACGGGATCACCGCCTATGTCGAAACCTCGATCGACGCGCGGATTCTGGCACCGCTGGATCTGCTGGTGGATGTGACCGAGAAGGACGGCAAACGGGTAGTGAAATGGGTGCCGACGTTCCGGTTCATCGACACCAGCACGGTGACCCCGGACCCCGAGACCCAGGTCCTGGTCGACGGCTATCAGAAGACGCTGGATGACACGCTGAACCGCGAGATCGGCACGGCGGAGACCGCGATGGATTCGCGGCGCAATGTGGTGCGGGGCGAGGAATCGACGATGGGCGATCTGATCGCCGATGCGATGCGGGCCGCCACGGGGGCCGATGTGGCGATCATGAATGGCGGCGGCATCCGGGCGGACCGGACCTATGAAGCGGGGGCCAGGCTGACGCGGCGGGACATTCTGACCGAGCTGCCGTTTGGCAATGTGACGCAAGTGACCGAAATTCCGGGGTCGCAACTGCTGGCGGCGCTGGAGAATGGCGTGAGCCAGGTCGAAAAGGGCGCGGGGCGGTTCCCGCAGGTCTCGGGGCTGACGTTTGTCTATGATCCTTCGGCGGAGGCGGGCAAGCGGGTGTCATCGGTGCTGGTCGGCGGGGCGGCGCTGGCGGCGGACAAGCTCTACAAGGTGGCGGTCAACGACTACATTCTGGGCGGCGGCGATGGCTATGCGGCCCTGGGCGGCGGCAAGCTGATCAATGACACCGGGGCGGGGGCATTGGTGGCGAATGACGTGATGGCCTATGTCGAGAAGCTGGGCACGGTGAAGCCGGTGGTGGAGGGCCGGATCAAGGTGCTGGGGCAATAGGCGGCTGGCTCCCGCCATTGCACCAAACACCGCGCCGTCCCGGACCCGATCCGGGACCTCGAGTCTGATCCGGAACGGGGTTGTGAATTGCGCGCCTCACAGCCCCTTTACACCTGTCGGCGCCTGCCCTATCACCCTGCGCATGATCACGCATGGCGCCCCGCTGTACCTGCCCCGACGCCGACGCGCCCAAGCGTAAGCGGCCGATCTCCCGTGGTCTTGTGCCACATCCCCCAAATCCGTTGACCTTTGCGCCGCACTTTGGCACCCATTCAGTGCACCTGAAGGATACTGCCATGATCAATGCTGTTCTGCCGACCTACAACCGCGCCCCGATGGCCTTCGTCTCTGGCGAGGGTTCCTGGCTTACGGCGGAGGATGGCAGCAGATATCTGGACCTTGGCGCCGGAGTTGCGGTGAATTCGCTGGGCCATGCCAACCCGCAACTGGTGGCAACGCTGACCGAACAGGCGGGCAAGCTGTGGCATGTGTCGAACCTGTACCGCATCCCCGAGCAGGAGCGGCTGGCGGAAATGCTGGTTGAGGCGACATTTGCCGATACGGTGTTTTTCACCAATTCGGGGACCGAGGCCTGCGAACTGGCGATCAAGATGGCGCGCAGGCATTTTTATGCTCTGGGGCAGGAGCGGAGCCAGATCATCGCCTTTGAAGGCGCATTTCACGGGCGGTCTACTGGCGCGATTGCGGCGGCGGGATCAGAGAAAATGGTCAACGGCTTTGGGCCTTTGATGCCGGGGTTTGTCCATCTGAAATGGGGCGATCACGCGGCGCTGCGGGCGGCAATCACCGACCAGACCTGTGCGGTGATCCTCGAGCCTATTCAGGGAGAAGGCGGCATTCGGGTGGTGCCGGATCAGTGCCTGAAAGGCTTGCGCGATCTGTGTGACAGCACCGGGACGCTGTTGATCTTTGACGAGGTGCAGTGCGGCATGGGGCGGACCGGGCGGCTGTTTGCGCATGAATGGGCGGGGGTTTACCCCGACATCATGATGGTCGCCAAGGGGATCGGCGGCGGCTTTCCGCTGGGCGCGGTGCTGGCGACCGAAGGTGCCGCGAACGGGATGGTGGCGGGGACGCATGGCTCGACCTATGGCGGCAATCCGCTGGCGTGTGCGGTGGGGGCCCGCGTGATGGAGATCATCGCGGACCCGGCGTTTCTGGATCAGGTGTCTGCCAAGGCAGCGCGGTTCCGGCAAGGGCTGGAGGGGCTGGTCGCCTCGCATCCGACGGTGTTCGAAGCGGTGCGCGGCCTGGGGCTGATCCTGGGGCTGAAGTGCCGGGCGGTGAATACCGATTTCGTCAAGGCAGGGTATGCGGAACATCTGCTCACCATACCTGCGGCGGACAATGTGATCCGGCTCTTGCCGGCGCTGAACATTCCGGATGCCGATATTGCCGAGGCTCTGGCGCGGCTGGACCGGGCGGCGGCGGCGGTGGAACGAACGCTCTGATCTTGCCCTTTCATTTTGGCCCAAATATCCCGGGGGCCTGGGGGCTGGCCCCCAGTCCGGCCTATCCAAGAGAAAACCATGAAACATTTTCTGGACATACACAAAACCGATGCCGCCGATCTGCGGGGCATGATCAATTCGGCGCAAGCGATGAAGACCGCGCGACTGGGGCGGCCCAAGGGCGAGGCGGACGATCAGCAACCTTTGGCGGGGCGGATGGTGGCGTTGATCTTTGAGAAGCCCTCGACCCGGACCCGGGTGTCTTTTGACGTCGGCGTGCGCCAGATGGGCGGGCAGACGATGGTGCTGTCGGGCAAGGAGATGCAGCTTGGCCACGGCGAGACGATTGCCGACACGGCACGGGTTCTCAGCCGTTATGTCGATCTGATCATGATCCGCACCTTTGAGGAGCAGACCCTGCTGGAGATGGCCGAACATGCGACGGTGCCGGTGATCAACGGGCTGACCAACCGGACCCATCCCTGTCAGATCATGGCGGATGTGATGACGTATGAGGAACATCGCGGGCCGATTGCGGGCAGGCAGGTGGTCTGGGCGGGCGATGGCAACAATGTCTGCGCCAGTTTCCTGCATGCGGCGGGGCAGTTCGGGTTCGATTTCACCTTCACCGGGCCGGAGCCTCTGGATCCCGAGGACAAGGCCTTGGGCTTTGCGCGCGGCCGTGGCGCGCGGGTGGTGATCGAGCGGGATCCGATGAAGGCAGTTGCCGGTGCCGATCTGGTGGTCACGGACACCTGGGTTTCGATGCACGACCCGGAAAGCGCCAAGGAGCGGCGGCACAATCAGTTGTCGCCCTATCAGGTCAACGATGCGCTGATGGCCCATGCCAAGCCGGATGCCTTGTTCATGCATTGCCTGCCCGCGCACCGCAACGACGAGGTGACAAGTGCGGTGATGGACGGGCCGCATTCGGTGGTGTTTGACGAGGCGGAAAACCGGCTGCACGCGCAAAAGGCGGTGATGCGCTGGTGTCTGGGGCTGTGAATGACTTGGTGCCCTGCCGCAGGGTCCGACAGGGCGTGTCGCTTCCACTCAGGCTACGGCTGCGATGGGTTCCCCCCCAAAATGCGCCCAGAATTCATCGCGGGCATTGCTGCGCGGGAAAGCGTTGGCAGGCACAGGCACGTTCAGAAAGCGACACAGCGGTGTCCAGCCATCTGTAGGGGTGAAGACCAGCAGACGATCCGCCGGGATCACTTCGCGGACCTTGGCGTTGTTCTTGCGGTAGGCCGCAATGGCAAGGTCACGGTCCAGCTTGCCACCTAGGATGTTCTGGAGCAGCAGCTTCTCCATCGTCTCAAAGATCGCGGCGATGGGAGGCGGCAGCGGGATGTTCGGCCGCTGGTCGAAGAACTTGCCGATCGTTGCGCTGTAGCTGATCCACCATTCGTCCTCGGGCCGTTCAGTATGGATGACTTTGGCGTTCGGGAAGGCGTTCGAGGTTTCATGCCAGACAGCTGCTCCCGGAAAATCGACCTGGGAGTTGTAGCCTTCAAATACTTCGGCCCAATCCACCTCCTCCCCTGCGGCCAAAGCGGCCCAGAAAGCGGGTTGGGCCGGGTTGCCCATCACCTCGACCATATGGTGACAGGGGCCGAGGCCCAGTTGTTCCAAGGCCAGTTTGGTAGACATCGTTCCGGTCCGGCCAAAGCCGGAGCCTATGACTTTCAATCCCATGGCATGGGTTCCTTTTTTCTACCTGTTGGAATTTTCGCACCGTAAATTCGCACCGTAAAATTGGTGTGACACAGGCGCTGATTCCCTTCAACCGAAACGATTTCAACGCACATGCAGGAAATTCAGCTTCACCGGCTTGATCTGACCCTGCTGGTCGTCTTCGAGGCGCTGATGCTGGAAGGCAGCGTGATTGCGGTGGCCGGCCGGTTGCGCAAGACCGCCTCTGCCATCCGCCACGCGCCGGCACGGTTGCGTGAACGGGTGGATGATCCCTTACTGGTCAAGGTCGGTGGGCGGATGCAGCCCAGCCCGTTTGGCTGCGCGAGATTGTGCTGCGGGCATATGTCGAGACCCATCGCAAGGCCGAAAGCCTGGTCGCGGCAACTTTGCTGTCGCGTGCGGCTGCAACAACCTGCCCCCGTCGCGTTGCGGCGGTGCCGGGTCAGTCCGCCCTTGCGTTCGCCGGGCAAACCAGCCTCTCTGAGGCAGAGGATTCGATGCTCGGCCGGTTCCCGGTTAAAGCCGTTCGCTCTTGGCGGTGCCGGACAAATTGGAGCCAGACATGCAGAACCCACCGGAAATCAGTCTTGACCCCGACGACTGGACGGCGGCCCGGGCGGTGGCGCACCGGATCGTGGATGACGCGGTGGACCATCTGGAGGGCGTGCGCAGCCGCGCGGTCTGGCAGCCGATGCCGCAAGATGTGCGCGCAACCTACCTGACGCAGATTCCGGAGGTTCCGACGCCGCTGGCCGATGTTTATGCCGAGATGCAGGACAACCTGCTGCGCTATCCGATGGGCGCCATCCATCCGCGGTTTTTCGGCTGGTATATGGGCGGCAGCAATTTCACCGGGGCCCTGGGTGATTTCATCGCCGCGATTGAGGGGTCTAATCTGGGCGGCAGCGATACGGCGGCGGCGGCGACCGACCGGCAGGTGGTGGGCTGGCTGAAATCCATGATGGGCTTTCCGGACAGTGCCAGCGGCACGCTGACCAGCGGCGGGTCGATTGCGAATATGGTCGGGCTGACGGTGGCGCGCAATGCGATGGCGGGGGTGGATGTGCGGGCCGAGGGGGTGACCAACCTGCCGCAGCCGTTGCGGTTCTATGCGTCCGATCAGGTGCATTCGGCGCATCAGAAGGCGCTGGAGGGGTTGGGACTGGGCAGCCGCAGCCTGCGGCTGGTGCCGGTGGATGCGGCGTTCGGCATGGATGTGGCGGCGCTGGCGCGGATGGTGGCGGAAGACCGGGCGGCGGGGGTGAAACCGGCCTGCGTGATCGCCACGGCAGGCACCACCAACACCGGGTCGATGGACGATCTGCTGGCGATTGGCGCGCTGTGCCGGGCGGAGGGTCTGTGGTTTCACGTCGATGGCTGCATCGGGGCGCTGGTGCGGCTGGCGCCGGAAAACCGGGCCTTGGTGGCGGGGATCGAGGACGCGGATTCGCTGGCGCTGGACCCGCACAAATGGTTGCAGACGCCGTTTGAATGCGGCTGTGCGCTGGTGCGGGACGGCAAGCGGCATTTCGCGGCGTTCAACCTGCACGGGGCCTATCTGGAGGAACAGCCGCGCGGCGTGGCGGCGGGCGAGTTTCTGGCGGATTTCGGTTATGACCTGTCGCGCGGATTCAAGGCGTTGAAGCTGTGGATGTCGCTGAAGGAACAGGGCGTGGCCAAGTTTGGTGCGCTGATTGATCAGCATATCGGGCTGGGGCGCTATCTGGCGGGGCTGGTCACAGCGGAGCCTGAGTTGGAACTGATGGCCCCGGTGGTGATCAATATCGTCTGTTTCCGCTATCGCGGGCGCGGCGGCACCGAGGCTGAGTTGAAGGCGCTGAACACGGAAATCATGCTGCGCATTCAGGAAAGCGGGGTGGCGGTGCCGACGGATACCACGCTGGCCGGGCGGCATTCGCTGCGGGCGGCGATCACCAATCACCGTACGACAAAGGCCGATCTGGCGTTGCTGGTGGCGGAAGTGCTGCGCTGGGGGCGGCAGTTGCAGACAAGGTAAGGGCGCTTGCCTTTGCCGCGGAAAACGCGCCATCTGCGGCCTCCATTCACCTGAGAGGTTCCCATGCTCAACCCGGTTCCCGGCTTTACCCGTTCGCTGACGGCGCTGACCAAGATTCTTGAAAAGGCCGAGGCCCATGCCGAGGCGCACAAGATCAAGCCCGAGGTCATCCCGCAACTGCGGCTGATCGCCGATATGCTGCCGTTCTGGCGGCAGGTCACCATCGCCTGCGACCATGCCAAGGGTGCCACGGCGCGGCTGGGGCAGGTCGAAAACCCGTCGATGGCGGATGTGGAAACCACGCTGGGCGAGTTGCAAGAGCGGATTGCCAAGACCATCGCCTTCATGGCCTCGGTTCCCGCCAGCGCGTTTGAGGGCGCTGAAGGCCGCAAGGTCACGATCAAGCAGGGCGGACAGGACCGCGTGCTGGATGCTTCGGACTATTTCTACAGCATCGCCATTCCGAACTTCTATTTCCACATGGCGACCGCGCATGACATTCTGCGGGCCAATGGCGTGCAGGTCGGCAAGGGCGATTTCATCGGGTACTGAGCCATGACACCGACGTTGGTGGTGATCGACACGCAGCAGGCTTTCGTCGCGGACCGTGACGCGGGCTAGCCTTGGGCCAACCCAGAGGCGGACCTGCGGATCGGCGGGTTGATTGCGGCGTTTCGCGCCGCTGGTCTGCCCGTGGTGCATGTCCATCACCACGGGCTGGACCCGACGGACAGTTTTCATGCCGAGAATCCGCTGGCGGCCCCGATGGCGGTGGCCATGCCGGTCGAGGGTGAGGCGGTGGTGATCAAGCACGGCTCGTCCGCGTTCATCGGCACCGGGCTGGAGGCGATGCTGCGCGGTGCCGGCAGGAGCGGCTGGTGCTGTGCGGCGGGGCTGCGAACTACTGCGTGGAAAGCACGGCGCGGATGGCGGGCAATCTGGGGTTTGACACAAGGGTTGTCGGCGATGCGCTGATCAATTTCCAGAAGACAATGCGCGACGGCCGGGTGCTGCCTGCGGCAAATGTGCTGGCGCTGACGCTGGCCAATCTGGACGGCGAATTCGCGCGGGTGGTATCGAGCGACGAGGTCGTGGCGGAAGTGTCTGCGGGTTGACGTGAGATGAATGCAGAGGCGGTGGCAGCGCTGTTCACCCGGAGCGACGGGTCCTATCTGTTCACCCGCTGGGGGCGGCCGATCGTGCCGGTGGTGTTTTTCGTCGCGGATGCGACCTTGGCGGTGGTCAAAGGCGCGATCGAGGCGGTTGTGCTGATGGCGGGCCACCGGACGGCCGGGACCGACCCCGAACTGGGTGCCAACCTGATGGTGTTTTTCCTGCGCGACTGGGCGGAATTGCTGGTGGTGCCGGGGCTGGATCATCTGGTGCCGGAGCTTGCTGTCTTGTGCGCAAGGCTGGAGGCGCGGGCGGCGAACCAGTACCGGCTGTTCCGGTTTGAAGCCTCGGGCGCGACCAAGGCGGCCTTTGTGTTTCTGCGGATGGATGCGGCGCTGACGGCCGTGCCTGCCGAAGATCTGGCGCTGGCGCGGGCGGTGCAGGTGATCTGCCTGTGGTCGGACCGGGCGTTTGGCAGTGGTTCGCCACTGGCGCGGGTCAGCGGTCGGGCGGTGCTGCGGCCCGAGATCGCGGCGGTGATCCGGGCGGGCTATGACCGGGTGCTGCCGGAGGCGGCGCGGGATGCCGCCCCTGCGTTGCGGCTGGCGGCGCGGATCGGGCGGGCGTGAGGCAAGCCACGAGAACTGCCGCAGCCTTTGATCTGGGTCGCAAGCGAGTATTTCGGCCAAGATGAAGCGAAATTTGATGCAAATTGGCCGGATCAGGCTTTAGGCTGGGCTGGGCTGGGAAAGAGGAGAGGCGGGATGCTGCGCTGGTTGTTTCTGGCTTTGCCATTGGCGCTCATGGCTGGAGTGGCGCTGGCAGGAACCGCCTGGGCGGAGGCGGCGGACTGGATCGGCAAGGCGCCCTATGATCTGGTGCAATCGGCCGAGTGGCGGGAGCCGCTGGTCGCGCTGTTGGGGAGGGCGGATTTGCAGCGGTTGCAGGATGCGGTGGTGGTGGCGGACCCGATTGCGCAGCAGGGCGACTGGGTGGTGGCGGTCGGCTGCGCCCCGCATCAATGCGGCGACGTGAGGGGCGGCGTAGCGATTTCGCAGGCTTCGGGCAAGGTTGTGGCGGTGCTGCGCGACGCGGACGGCGTGCAGGTCTGGGGCGATCCGGCGGACCTGCCACCGGGATTGGCCGAGATCGTGCAGCCGTGAGCCACGTGTTCGGGTTGCGCATCTACTATGAGGATACCGATCTGGCCGGAATCGTCTATTACGCCAACTACCTGAAATTCATAGAGCGGGCGCGGACCGAATGGGTGCGCAGTCTGGGCGTGGATCAGGGTCGGCTGAGGGCCGAGGCCGGGCTGGTGTTTGCGGTCCGGCGGGTCGAGGCGGACTACCTGCGGCCGGCGAAGTTTGACGACGAATTGCGGGTGGAAACCGGGGTGATCGCGGTCACGGGGGCGCGGATCGTGCTGGAGCAGGAGATTTTTCGCGGCGCCGAAAAGCTGTTTGCGGCGCAGGTGATACTGGTATGTTTGACAGAGGCTGGCCATCCGGCGCGGTTGCCTGCGGATGTGCGGTTGCGACTGGAGTCGGCGTTGCATTGAAGGGTGAGGCGCAAGGTAACGTGCGTCATGGGACGCACCTTACCGGCGGGGCAGTCGTCTGATCAAGAATTGCGTCGGTTTCAGCAACAATGCGCCACTTGACGCGGTTGTGTTGGCATTCCCCTTCAAATCCCGATAGAATCGCGCCAACAGGGGCCAAAGAAGCCCGATAACAAGAGCAGGCGTAATGGACACCAACACACTTGCGGCAGCGCAGGAGATTGATTTCTCGTTGCTCAGCCTTTTCGCGCGGGCGACCTTCACCGTGCAGATCGTCATGGTAGGGCTGATGCTGATGTCGTTCTGGTCATGGTCGGTCATCATCCAGAAACACATTCTGTTCCGCGGCAGCCGCAAGGAGGCGGGCGTTTTTGACCGGGCGTTCTGGTCGGGTGAGCCGCTGGATGAGTTGTTCGAGAAGATCGGCTCGGCACCCGACGGCGCGAGCGAGAAGATTTTCGCGTCCGGCATGCTGGAGTGGCGCAGGTCACACCGGCAGGACGGCGGGTTGATCGCGGGGGCACAGGCGCGGATCGACCGGGCGATGGATGTGGCGATTTCGCGGGAATCCGAACGGTTGAACAAGGGGTTGTCGTTTCTGGCGACGACGGGGTCTACCGCGCCGTTCATCGGGCTGTTCGGCACGATCTGGGGGATCAAGCACTCCTTCGAGCAGATTGCGATCAGCCAGAATACCAATCTGGCGGTGGTGGCTCCGGGCATTGCCGAGGCGCTGCTGGCGACCGGGATCGGCTTGGTGGCGGCTATTCCGGCGGTGGTGTTCTACAACAAGCTGAATTCGGATTCTGAGCATATCCTTGGCGGTTACGAGGCCTTTGCCGACGAGTTTGCGACGATCCTGTCGCGGCAACTGGACGCCTGAGCGATGGCGGGCGGGGTCATTCAGAAAGTGGGCGGCGGCGGGCGGCGCAGGCGGCACCGGGGTAAAGCTGCGGCGATGTCGGAGATCAACGTGACACCGTTCGTGGACGTGATGCTGGTGCTGCTGATCATCTTCATGGTGGCGGCTCCGCTGCTGACGGTGGGTGTGCCGGTGAAGCTGCCGGAGACGGCGGCCAATGCGATGCCGACCGAGACCGAGCCACCCTTGACCATCACGCTGACGGCGGATGGTCTGGTGCTGATCCAGTCGACCGAGGTTGGCGACGGCGAGCTGATCCCCAAGCTCAAGGCGATCTCGGCGGAGCGCAAGTCGGACAAGGTGTTTGTCCGGGCCGATGGCGCGGTGACCTATGAGCGGGTGGCGCAACTGATGGGAGCGCTGAACGCGGGCGGGTTCAACAATATCGGGCTGGTGACGGACACTGGCGGGCCGGATTTCGGCGGCGGCAACTAGGCCCAGGCGTGATGAACAAGGGGTACATCTTTTCTGGCGCAGGACATCTGGGCCTGATCTTGTGGGCCTTGCTGGGCGGCTGGCTGTTTTCGGCGCAGAGTGTGCCCGAGATCAAGGTGATGGATGTAAGCCTGGTTTCGGGGGCCGAACTGGATGCGCAGGCGTCGAAGGCCCCCAAGGTAGACGCGGCGGCCCCGAAGCCGGCAGCCCAGCCCCCGGCACAGGCCGATCCGGCACCTGCCCCCGCGCCCAAGCCGCAGCCTGCGCCCAGGCCCGCGGCGCAGCCTGCGGCTTTGCCCGATACGCTGCCGGTGGCCGACAGCCCGCAGCCCGATCCGACGCCGCCGCCGGTGGCCCCGCCTGCCGATCAGCCGCAACCGGTTCCGCAGCCCAAGCTGGACGCGAAACCCAAGCCGCGCCAGGTGGACAAGATCGCCGATGTGCCGGTCGATCAGGTGCCGGACACGCCGAAGGTTGCCGACACGCCGGTGCCGAAGCCGACGGACACACCGTCGCCGGATGTGCCGGTGACGCCACCTAAGCCTGAGGCTGCGCCGGAAGTGGCCGCGCCGACCGTGACGCCCGACGCGCCGCCGGTGACGGACAACGCCCCGCAACTGGCCCCGACCGCCAGCAAGCGCCCGCCAGCGCGGCCCAAACTCGCCGCGGTCAAACCTCCGGAGGTAACGGTGCCTGATACGACGGCTGCCGACACGGCTGCGGCGGATCAGGCCAAAGCCGACACGGCGGCAGCCGACAAGGCCGACAAGATTGCCGCAGATCAGGCGGCGGCAGATCAGGCGGCGATTGAAGCGGCGGTGGCGGCTGCGGCGCAGGGGACTGACAGCGCCTCTGGCGCTGCCCCGAATGGGCCGCCGATGACCGCAGGCGAGATTGACGGGCTGCGGGTGGCGATCAAGAAATGCTGGAACCTGAGCACGGTATCTTCTGCCGCGATGCAGACCACGGTGACGGTGCAACTGAGGGTGTTGCAGGACGGCACGCCGGACGGGGCGTCGATCCGCATGACCGGCTTTACCGGCGGGTCGGAAGCCACCGCCAAGCCGCTGTACGAGGCGGCCTACCGCGCTATTGTGCGGTGTGGCAAGGATGGCTTCCCGCTGCCTGCCGACAAGTATGACACCTGGAAAGAGCTGGAACTGGTCTTTGACCCCAGCGGGATGCGGCTGAGATGACGCAGCCCGCCACAACATTTGCCGCCCCGGTGCGGAACCTGACGAGAGCGAGGATATGATGCGCCAGATTTACTTTATGCTTGCCTTGGGGCTTGGCCTCGGCGGCTTTGCCCCGATTGTGACTGCCGAGCCTTTGAAAATCGTGATTGACAGCGGGGTGATCGAGCCGATGCCCTATGCGGTGCCCGATTTCATCGCGGAAAACGCCGGGGCGGGCAAGCTGGCGCAGGAGCTGGCGCGGGTGGTGGCGGATGATCTGACCGGGACCGGCTTGTTCCGCGAGATTGCGGCGGATGCCTATATCAGCAAAGTCACCAGCTTTGACGCGCCGGTGGCCTATGGCGACTGGCAGGCGATCAACGCGCAGGCGCTGATCACCGGGTCGGTCAGCGCCTCGGGCGACCAGGTGGTGGTCAAGTTCCGCCTGTTTGACATCTTCTCCGGCCAGCAGATGGGCGAGGGCTTGCAGTTTGCCGGGTCGGCGAAAAGCTGGCGGCGGATGGCGCACAAGGTGGCGGATGCGGTCTATGGCCGGATCACCGGCGAGGGCGGCTATTTTGACAGCCGGGTGGTCTATGTCGCCGAAAGCGGGCCGAAGGATGCAAGGGCCAAGCGGCTGGCGGTGATGGATTATGACGGGGCCAATGTGGCCTATCTGACCGACAGCAAGTCGATTGTGCTGGCGCCGCGGTTTTCGCCGACCGGCGACCGCATTCTGTTCACCTCTTATGCCACCGGGTTTCCGCGGATTTATCTGATGAACAGCGCAGACCTGTCGACGCGGGTGCTGGACGAGCAGCCGGGGACGATGACGTTCGCGCCGCGGTTCGCGCCGGATGGCCGGACGGTGGTGTTTTCACTGGAGAAGGACGGCAATGCCGACATCTACACGCTGGACACCGAAAGCGGGACCACCCGGCAACTGACCAACGCACCCTCGATCGAGACGGCGCCGAGCTATAGCCCGGACGGCAGCCAGATCGTGTTTGAGAGCGACCGTTCGGGCAGCCAGCAGATTTATGTCATGCCGGCCGGCGGCGGCGAGCCGGTGCGCATCTCGAACGGCAAGGGCCGCTACGGCACCCCGGTCTGGAGCCCGCGCGGCGACATGATCGCCTTCACCAAGATGGTGGATGGCCGGTTCCACATTGGCGTGATCCGCACCGATGGCAGCGAAGAGCGGCTGTTGACCACCTCGTTTCTGGATGAGGGGCCGACCTGGGCACCGAATGGCCGGGTGATCATGTTTACCCGGGAAACCGAGGGCGCGGCGGGGGCGGCCTCGCTGTATTCGGTGGATATTTCGGGGCGCAACCCGCATCCGGTGCCGACCGAAGGTGCTGCGTCGGACCCGGCGTGGTCGCCGCTTTTGCAATGAAATGCGATGTCGCAGCCTGTTAACAGATGGCGGCAAAGCTGATATGGTCTGACCAATCGAGCAAAACAAGAAAAGGAAACCACCGATGAGCATTGTTCTGAAAGCCCTTCTGCTGATGGCAGCCCTTGGCCTTGCGGCCTGCAACAACCCCAACCGCTATGGCGCAGGCTCTGGCGCGGGCGGGGCCAATGGCGCGGGCGGCGTGAACGGGTCGGGCGTGGCCACCACCGGTCTGGGCGATCCGTCCAACCCGGCCTCGGTCGCCTATTTCAACCAGACGGTCGGCGATCGGGTGTTGTTCGTGGTGGACCAGTCCACACTGACCGACGAGGCGCGCGGCATTCTGAGCGGGCAGGCGGGCTGGCTGAAGACCAACCCGGATTATGCCATCATCATCGAAGGCCATGCCGACGAGCAGGGCACAAGGGAATACAACATCGCGCTGGGTGCGCGCCGTGCGGATTCGGTGAAGAACTATCTGATCGCGCAAGGCATTGCCGGAAGCCGGATGCAGACCGTGTCTTATGGCAAGGAGCGCCCGATCGCGCTGTGCTCGGAGGAAAGCTGCTATGCGCAGAACCGCCGCGCCGTGACCGTGCTGTCGGTAGGCGCGGGGGCCTGACATGCGCTGGCTGGTTCTGACCCTTATGCTGTTGCCGGGAGCCTCTTTCGCGCAGGACAAGGCGCAGACGCTGGCCGATGTGAAAGCGGAACTGGCCACATTGGCGGGCCAGTTCAACGCGCTGAAACAGGAACTGGTGGCCAGCGGTGCCGCCAGCACCGGGGCTGCGGGCGGTGACGCCTTGCAGCGGCTGGATGCGATCGAGGCCGAGTTGACCAAACTGACCGCCAAGACCGAGGCGGTCGAGCAGAAGGTCAATGCGGTGGTGGCGGATGGCAGCAACCGGATCGGCGACATCGAGTTCCGGCTGTGTCAGGCGACGACCGGCTGCGACCCGGCCAGCCTGCCCGCCACGCCCGATCTGGGGGCGATGGCGGCAGGCGCTGCACCGGCGGCGGATACCACGGCGACAGACACGACGACGACAGCCCCCGCCACGGACACAACGACACCTGCGGCACCGGGTGCCGAGATGGCGGTGAACGAGCAATCCGATTTTGACCGGGCCCGGGCGGTGCTCGCTTCCGGTGACTTTCGCGGGGCTGCGGACCTCTTTGCGGCCTATGCCCTCTCCTATCCGGGCGGGGCATTAGCGCAGGAAGCTGGCGTGTTGCGCGGCGATGCCTTGGCGCAGACCGGCGATACCGCCAAGGCGGCGCGAGCCTATTTGGACGCGTTCTCGGGCGCACCCGAAGGCAGCATGGCGGGGCAGGCGTTGATGAAACTGGGGCAGTCATTGGGCAAGCTGGGCCAGAAGCCCGAGGCTTGCGTGACGCTGGCCGAGGTCGGCAAGCGGTTCCCGGGGTCGGTCGATGACACCAACGCGCGGCTGGCGGCGCAGGCTTTGGGCTGTTCTTGAGCGGCGATCTGACGGCGCGGTTTCTGAAGGGGCTGGGTGTGGTTGACAGCGCCTGGGGTTTCACACCCCCGCGCATTCATCAGTACTCGAACCGATGGCGCACCGATGAATGCCCCGGTGAGATATTTGGGCCAACATGTAAGGCGAAATTAAATTCAAATTTTATCGGGCTGGCCGTTTCGGGCGGCGGCGACAGCATGGCGATGCTGCATCTGGCGGCGGCCTCGGGTTTGCCGGTGCGGGTGGTGACGGTGGATCATGGGCTTAGGGCGGAGGCTGGAGCGGAGGCGGCAGAGGTCGCGCGGGTCTGCGCGGGCTTGGGGATTGGCCATGACGTGCTGCGCTGGCACGGGGATGGGCGCGGGAATTTGCAGGATGCGGCGCGGCGGGGGCGGCGGGCGTTGATTGGCGACTGGGCGCGGGGGCTGGGGCTGACGGCGGTGGCGCTGGGGCATACGCGGGATGATCTGGCCGAAACGTTTGTGATGCGGCTGGCGCGGGGGGCCGGGGTGGATGGCTTGTCGGCGATGGCCTCGGCTTGGGAGGACCGGGGGGTGACATGGCTGCGGCCGTTGCTGGCGGTGTCGCGGGCGGAGTTGCGGGACTATTTGCGCGGGTTGGGTGTGGGATGGGTTGAGGATCCGTCCAACGACAACGTGCGGTTTGACCGGGTCAGGGCGCGGCGGGCCCTGGCGGTGCTGGCGCCGCTGGGTGTGACGGCGGAACGGCTGGCGGCGGTGGCGGGGCATCTGGCCGCGGCCCGGGCGGCACTGGAGGCGGTGACGGATCAGGCCGCGGCATTGGTGCTGCGCGCAGAGGCGGGGGCGGTGTGGATTGCGGTGGAGGCGCTGGCGGCACATCCTGCCGAGGTGCAGCGGCGGTTGATCCTGCGGGTGATCGGGTGGATTGCCGGGGCCGGATATGGGCCGCGCGGGGTGGCGGTGACGGCGTTGCTGGCGCGGCTGTTGGCGGGCAGGCCGGGGGTTCTGGCGGGCTGTCGGTTTGGGGTGACACCGGCTGGCACGCTGGCATTCCGGGAAGCAAAGGCGGTTGCAGGCGAGGTTTGCAGACCGGATCAGTTGTGGGATGACCGTTGGCAGTTGCGCGGGCCGGTGCCGGAGGGGGCCGAGGTGCGGATGCTGGGGGTGGGGATCGCCCGGTGTCCGGACTGGCGGGCGATCGGCTTGCCAAGGGCGGCGCTGATGGCGGGACCGGCACTGTGGCTGGGGCAGCGGCTGATCGCCGCGCCGCTGGCGGGCCTGGCCCCGGAATTCAGCTTTATTCCGCTGCCGGGTGCGGCAGCTTTGCACCATTGCGCGATAGAGCATTGAACCGGCCTTACGAAAGTCTATCTTGTGAGGCAAAGGCTACGCGCCTGCGAGGTGCGCGGCACATCAAGGAGTTGGTTCGTGGGTAACGCTCGCAATATCGCATTCTGGGTCGTTCTGTTGCTGCTGGTTCTGGCGCTGTTCAACATGTTCAACAACTCCAACAGTTTTGCCGCACCGACGGTGTCCTATTCCGAATTCATCCGCAAGGTGAATGCCGGGGATGTCAAGGCGGTGGAACTGGATGGCGAGCAGGTCAAGGTCACCGCCACTGACGGCAGCCGTTACATCACGATCCGGCCTGCGGGCGAGCAGGTGACGGACAAGTTGCTGGAAAAGGGTGTCGATGTTCAGGCCAAGGCGCAGGAGCAGTCGAGCATCCTGACGCTGCTGTCGGCCTGGTTACCGTTCGTGCTGCTGATCGGCGTGTGGATCTTTTTCATGAACCGGATGCAGGGCGGCGGGCGTGGCGGTGCGATGGGCTTTGGCAAGTCGCGGGCGAAACTGCTGACCGAAAAGCAGGGCCGGGTGACGTTTGACGACGTGGCCGGGATTGACGAGGCCAAGGAAGAGCTCGAGGAGATCGTCGAATTCCTGCGCAATCCGCAGAAATTCTCGCGGTTGGGTGGGAAAATTCCCAAAGGCGCGCTGCTGGTTGGCCCTCCGGGCACCGGCAAGACGCTGCTGGCGCGGGCGATTGCCGGTGAGGCTGGCGTGCCGTTCTTTTCGATCTCTGGTTCCGATTTTGTCGAGATGTTCGTCGGCGTCGGCGCTTCGCGGGTGCGGGACATGTTCGAGCAGGCGAAAAAGAATGCGCCCTGCATCGTGTTCATCGACGAGATCGACGCGGTGGGCCGGTCGCGCGGGGTAGGCATCGGCGGCGGCAATGACGAGCGCGAGCAGACGCTGAACCAGTTGCTGGTCGAAATGGACGGATTCGAGGCGAACGAGGGCGTGATCATCGTGGCCGCGACCAACCGCAAGGACGTGCTGGACCCGGCGCTGCTGCGCCCGGGTCGGTTCGACCGGCAGATCCATGTGCCGAACCCGGATATCAAGGGGCGCGAGAAGATTCTGACGGTCCATGCCCGCAAGGTGCCGGTGGGGCCGGATGTTGATCTGCGGATCATAGCGCGGGGTTGCCCGGGGTTCTCGGGCGCTGATCTGGCGAACCTCGTCAACGAGGCCGCGCTGACGGCGGCGCGGATGGGGCGGCGGTTCGTGGTCATGGAAGACTTTGAAAGCGCCAAGGACAAGGTGATGATGGGGCCCGAGCGCCGGTCGATGGTGCTGACCGCCGATCAGAAGGAAAAGACGGCGTATCATGAGGCGGGGCACGCCACTGTCGGCATGAACATGCCGAAGTGCGACCCGGTCTACAAGGCGACGATCATTCCGCGTGGCGGGGCTTTGGGCATGGTGGTGTCTTTGCCGGAAATGGACCGGCTGAACATGCACAAGGATGAAGGCAAGCAGAAGATTGCCATGATGATGGCGGGCAAGGCAGCCGAGATCATCAAATATGGCGAGGAAGGCGTCTCCTCCGGCCCGGCGGGCGACATTCAGCAAGCCTCGGCTTTGGCGCGGGCAATGGTGATGCGCTGGGGCATGTCGGACGTGATCGGCAACATCGACTATTCCGAGGCGCATGAAGGCTATAACGGGGCGACCGGCGGATTTTCGGTTTCAGCCGATACCAAGGTGAAGATCGAGGACGAGGTCAAGCGGCTGATCGACGAAGGTTATGAGGTGGCGCGGGCGGTTCTGCTCGACAAGACGGCGGATTTCGAGGCGCTGGCGCAGGGGTTGCTGGAATACGAAACCCTCACCGGCGACGAGATCCGCAAGGTGATCCGGGGCGAGGCCCTGGGTGGCGATGATGACAGATCGGCACCGCCGTCGGGGGGCAATACCGCCTCGGTGCTGTCGATCCCGAAGACCAAAAGCAAGGCCCCCAAGCCGGGGCTGGAACCGGAGCCTACTGCGTGAGCGAAACCGCGAAAACCGACTGGAACCCCGAGACCTATGCCAGGTTTCGGGGTTTGCGTTTGCGCCCCGCGCTGGATTTGCTGGCGCAGATTGGCGATTTGCCCGACGGCGATGTGGCTGATCTGGGCTGCGGCGATGGGGCGGTAGCCGCCGCTCTGCGGCTGCGCTTTGCCGGGCACCGGATTGTTGGCGTTGATCAGTCGGCGGCGATGCTGGCGGAGGCGGACGCGCTTGGGCTGTATGACCGGCTGGATCAGGCGGATATCGCGCGGTGGTCGGGTCAGGCGCCTGCGGCGCTGATCTATTCCAATGCGGCGCTGCACTGGGTGCCGGATCATGCGGCGCTGTTGACGCGGCTGGCGGGGTTTCTGGTGCCGGGTGGGATGCTGGCGGTGCAGATGCCGCGGCAGTTCATGGCACCCTCGCACCGGTTTTTGCGCGACATTGCGGCGGCTTTGTTCCCCGACCGATTTGATTTCGCACAATATGAGGCTCCGGTGCAGCCTGCCGTGTGGTATTGGGAGATGCTGTCACCCTTGGGCGCGGTCGAGGCCTGGGAGACGGATTATGTCCAGCGGCTGGAGGCCAGCCCCGACATGCATCCGGTGCGGGCCTTTACCCAGTCAACCGCCATGCGGCCTTTTGTCGAAAAGCTGACGGCGGCGGAGGCGGATGCCTATACGTCGGCCTATGACAAGGCGCTGGCCTCGGCCTATCCGGTGCTGGCGGATGGTGCGGTGCTGATGCCGTTCCGCCGGGTGTTTTTCACGCTGAAGGTCTGACATGCCAATCCTGAAACCGACGGCATTTGTGGGCCGGATCACCTGGCTGGGGCGCACGACGGGGCAGTCGGACTTGCTATGGTCAGAGCCTTTGGCAGAGCTTCATTCGGGGTTTGCCGGGGTGGCGGGCGAGGTGCATGCCGGGCTGACGGTGCCGTCGTGCAGCCGGATGAATTCGCTATATCCGCAGGGCACCGCGATCAGGAATACGCGGCAGTTTTCGGTGCTGGATACCGAGGAATTGGCAGAGATCGCCGCGCGGATGGGGTTGGCGGCGCTGTCGCCCAGTTTGTTGGGCGCGACGATGGTACTGAGCGGCATTCCCGATTTCAGCCATATCCCGCCGGGGTCGCGGTTGCAGGACGTGTCGGGAGCGACGCTGGTGGTCAACCTGGAGAACCGGCCCTGCACCATCCCCTCGCGCGCCATCGAGGCGGCGCATCCGGGGTTTGGCGCCAAGTTCAAGCCCGCAGCCGAGGGGCGGCGCGGGATTGTCGGCTGGGTGGAGCGGGAAGGCAGCTTTGCCCTTGGCGACGAGGTGCGGCTGCACATTCCCGACCAACGCCCGTGGAGTCATTTGACGGTGGCGCCGCCGCGGTAGACTTTCGGTTGGAATGAAAGTTCTGAATGCGGCATATTTTCCGGGAGCGTTCCATTATTTCCCATCGGAAACCTCGACTGGCGGAATTGGCGGGGCGGAAGTCGGAAAAGCGACTTTCGGCCGGTCGTTTATCGGCTAACACAGCGCCAACGGGATCAGCCCGGCCCTTTGGGAGACTGACATGGCCTTCAAGACCGACATCGAGATTGCACGCGAAGCCACCAAAAAGCCGATCATGGAGATCGGGGCTGGCTTAGGCATCCCGTCTGAGCATTTGCTGCCCTATGGCCACGACAAGGCCAAGGTCAGTCAGGCGTTCATCAAGTCGCTGGAAGGCCGCCCGGATGGCAAGCTGATCCTCGTCACCGCGATCAACCCGACCCCGGCGGGCGAGGGCAAGACCACGACGACGGTGGGTCTGGGCGACGGGCTGAACCGGATCGGCAAGAAGGCGATAGTGTGTATCCGCGAAGCCTCGCTGGGCCCGAATTTCGGCATGAAGGGCGGGGCGGCGGGCGGCGGTTATTCTCAGGTCATCCCGATGGAAGAGATGAACCTGCATTTCACCGGCGATTTCCACGCGATCACCAGTGCGCACAACCTGCTGTCGGCGATGATCGACAACCATGTCTACTGGGGCAATGCCTTGGACATCGACCAGCGCCGGGTGATGTGGCGCCGGGTGATGGACATGAACGACCGGGCGTTGCGGGATATCGTGGTGTCTTTGGGCGGGGTGTCGAATGGTTATCCGCGCCAGACCGGGTTTGACATTACGGTGGCGTCCGAGGTCATGGCGATCCTGTGCCTGTCGAACGATCTGGAAGATTTGCAGACCCGGCTGGGCAATATCGTCGTCGCCTATACCCGCGACAAGAAGCCGGTTTATTGCCGCGACCTCAAGGCCGATGGCGCGATGACGGTGCTGCTCAAGGATGCGATGCAGCCCAATCTGGTGCAGACGCTGGAGAACAACCCGGCCTTCGTGCATGGCGGGCCGTTCGCCAATATCGCGCATGGCTGCAATTCGGTGATCGCCACCAAGACCGCGCTGAAACTTGGCGAATATGTCGTCACCGAAGCCGGGTTTGGCGCGGATCTGGGGGCGGAAAAATTCTTTGACATCAAGTGCCGCAAGGCGGGACTGAAGCCTTCGGCGGCGGTGATTGTCGCCACGGTGCGGGCGATGAAGATGAACGGCGGGGTGGCCAAGGCCGATCTCGGGGCCGAGAATGTCGAAGCGGTGAAAAAGGGTTGCCCAAATCTGGGGCGGCACATCGGTAATGTGAAGTCGTTTGGCGTGCCGGTGGTGGTGGCGATCAACCATTTCTATTCCGACACCGATGCCGAGATTGCCGCGGTGAAAGCCTATGTCGCCGAACAGGGGGCCGAGGCGATCCTGTGCAAGCATTGGGCGCTTGGCTCGGCGGGGATCGAGGAACTGGCGCATAAAGTGGTGGCGATGGCCGCAGCACCCTCCGGTTTCGCGCCGCTGTATCCCGACGAGATGTCGCTGTTCCACAAGATCGAAACCATCGCCAAGCGGATTTACCACGCCGACGAGGTGCTGGCCGACAAGTCGATCCGCGACCAGTTGAAGGGCTGGGAAGCGGCCGGTTATGGCCATCTGCCGATCTGCATCGCCAAGACCCAGTATTCGTTCACCACCGATCCCTTGGTCAGGGGCGCGCCGACCGGGCATTCGGTGCCGGTGCGCGAAGTGCGACTTTCCGCCGGGGCGGGGTTTGTCGTGGTGATCTGCGGCGAGATCATGACGATGCCGGGCCTGCCCAAGGTGCCCTCGGCGGAAGTGATCCGGCTGAACGCGGAAGGCAATGTCGAGGGGCTGTTCTGATTTGTTGTTCCGGGTGCCGCCCTATATGAAGGCGGCACTCTGGAGGGCGTGATGAAGGCAGCGGATTGCAGGACGATGGCCGAGTTGCGGGCCGAGATTGACCGGGTCGATGCGGAACTGGTGGCACGGTTTGCCGAGCGCACCAGCTTCATCGACCGGGCGGCCGAGATCAAGACAGCGATCGGAATGCCCGCGCGGATTGGCTCGCGGGTGGAAGAGGTTGTCGCCAACGTGCGGCGCCATGCCGAGGCGCATGGTTTGCCGCCGGACAAGATCGAAAAGCTGTGGCGCAAGGTGATCGAATGGTCGATTGCGCGGGAAGAAAGCGTGTTGGGAAAGGGCGAGGAATGACGGCCAAGGTGATCGACGGCAAGGCCTTTGCGGCATCGGTGCGGGCCCGCGTTGCGGGCAATGTGGCCATGCTGAAGGCCAGGGGTCTGACGCCGGGGCTGGCGGTGGTGCTGGTGGGCGAAGACCCGGCTTCACAGGTTTACGTCCGCAACAAGCATGCCTCGACCATCGAGGTTGGCATGGCGTCGTTCGAACATAAGCTGCAACCCGACACTTCGGAGGCTGATCTGCTGGCGCTGATCAAAAGCCTGAACGCCGATCCGAAAGTTCATGGCATTCTGGTGCAGTTGCCGCTGCCTGCTCATCTGAACTCTGAACTGATCATCAACACGATTGACCCGGCCAAGGATGTCGACGGGTTTCACATATCGAATGTCGGGCTGCTCGGGACCGGGCAGAAAAGCATGGTGCCCTGCACGCCCCTGGGGTGTCTGATGATGCTGCGCGATCATCATGGCAAGCTAGCGGGCCTGAACGCAGTGGTGGTCGGGCGCAGCAATATTGTCGGCAAGCCGATGGCGCAACTGCTGCTGGGAGATAGCTGCACGGTGACGATTGCCCATTCGCGGACCAAGGATTTGGCAAGCGTCTGCCGGGGTGCCGATATTCTGGTTGCAGCGGTCGGGCGGCCCGAGATGATCACCGGCGACATGGTGAAACCGGGGGCGACGGTGATTGACGTTGGGATCAACCGGGTCGAGCGCGATGGCAAGACGCGGCTGGTGGGCGATGTGGATTATGCCTCGGCATCGCGGGTGGCCGGGGCGATTACGCCGGTGCCGGGCGGCGTGGGGCCGATGACGATTGCCTGTCTGCTGGCGAACACCGTGACAGCTTGTTGTCGGGCGAATGGGTTGGCGGAGCCGGAAGGCTTGACGGCCTAGGTTCGCATCGGAATTGCAAGGCAGCGCGCTCCGGTGAGAACCGCGAGCGCGCTGGGCTGCATGAGGGCTGCGAGGGCCGGGTGATCGCACCAGAGCCCGCCGGTATAGGTGCCGTAGGCGGGCAGGATGACGCGCTGCGCGTCGATCAGGAAAGCCGGGGCGCTGCGGCCGGGCAGGCGGGCCTTGGGGTGGTAATGGCCTGAGATTTCGGGAGTTTCCGCCGTGGCGATGTGGCGAAAGGCGAGCCCTGCGACCTGGGTTTCGGCCAGATGGCTGCCACCGAGTTCGAAGGGTCCGGCATCGTGGTTGCCCTCGATCCATGTCCAGTGGCGGCCTGCCATCAGGCGGGTAAGCCACAGGTAATCATCCTCTGCAATGTGGTCGGCGGCGGTGAGGTCGTCGAAACTGTCGCCAAGGCACAGGACGCGGGCCGGGTCGGTGCGCTCGATATCGAGGTCGAGTTTCTGCAGGGTGGCGCGGTTTTCGTAAGGCGGCAGCAGGGTGCCACCGCGACGGGCGAGGCGTTCGGATTTGCCGAAATGCAGGTCGGAGACGGTCAGGAGGGACTGGCCGGGCCAGTAGAGGGCACCGGAGGGCAGGGCTTGCAGGCGGGCATTGTTCAGCGTGAATTCGTGCATGACGGGCGTTTGCGCCAGTTGGCAGGGCTTATCAAGCCGGGCGCGGGCCCAAGTTTGGTATTTTCTGCAACGCGCCTGAACCCGCAGCGGCTGTGGCGCTGCCATATCAGACTTTGTTGATGGCGCAAAAGGCGCGCAAAAGACCGCAACGAAACCGCGACAAGTCCAATCAGGGTAGCGTGGTGATCCGGGGTTCGCCAACGCTGATATGTCCGATTATGGCGGTTTCGGGGTCGGTTTCTTGTAGGGCTGTCAGCAGCGTTTCGGCCAGTTCAGCGGGGACGGTGGCGAGCAGGCCGCCGCTGGTTTGCGGGTCATATAGCAGCGCGGTTTTGGCGGTGACCGGGCCGGTGATGCGGCGCAGAACCGCAGCGCGATTGGCGGGGGCGATGCTGGAGGCGTGGCCTGCGGAGGCGAGGGAGTCCGCGCCCGGTAGCGTGGGGATCTGGGAAAGCCGGAGGGTGGCGCCGCAGCTTGAGGCGTCGAGGATCTCCATCAGATGCCCGGCGAGACCAAAGCCGGTCACGTCGGTCATGGCATTTGCGTGCGGGGCGAGGATTGCGGCGGCCTGGGCTGACGACCGGGTCATGGCGGCGAAGGCTGCGGCGACCGCCTCGCCCAGCAGCAGGTCTGGCAGGCGGGCCAGTGCCATCTCAGCCGCCATGATCGTGCCGGAGCCGATCGCCTTGGTCAGGAGCAGCGCGTCGCCGGGCTTGGCGCCGCCTTTGGTGATCGGGTGCCGCGTCAGACCGGTGATGGTGAAACCGATGGTCAGCTCGGCGCCGATCGAGGTGTGACCGCCGACCACGTCTGCTCCGGCGGCAGTGAAGACCTGCGCGGCTTCGGCCATGATCTCGGCCAGATAGCGCGACTGCAGATCGGGCGACAGGCGCGGCAGGGTGATCTGGGCAAGGGCGGCCTGCGGGGCGGCCCCCATCGCCCAGATGTCGCCAAGGGCGTGAATGGCGGTGATGCGGGCCATCAGGCGGGGATCGCTGGTAAAACTGCGCAGATGGTCGGTGGTGATAACCTGAATGGCGTCCCCGGCGCGGAGTTGGGCAGCGTCGTCGCCGGGGCCGGAGATGACATCGGCGCGGCGGGGGCGGGGCAGGGCTCTCAGCGTGGCGGCAAGGCCGGAGGGGCCGACTTTGGCACCGCAGCCGCCGCACAGCGGCTTTTCGGCCAGTGCCGCCGCCAGACCCTGGGCCGAGTGGGCGGGCAGCATGGCCGTTGGCATGGCGGGGAAGGTTTCGAACCTGGCCATGAACTTGCGGTCGATACGGTCTTTGAGCCGCCACAGCCACGGGCCGCCGGCTTGCAAGCCCCATTTGTCGGCAAGGGCGCTTTGGCTGCCAAGGGAGATCAGTTTGAGGTAGTCTTTTTGCGGGTGGAACGGGCGCAGGGCGTCGCCAGTCAGGGTGGCGCGCAGGTTGTGCAAAAGGATCGGTGCGGCGCGGACGGCAAAAACTCCGGCTTTGGGGCGGCGGGCGTGGGCAAGGCCGGCGCAGTCGCCCGCAGCGAAGATGCGGGGGGCGGAGGATCGCAGGGTTTCGCTGGTGGTGATGAAGCCATCGTGCAGGTCGAGGCCGGTATCGGCCAGCCAGGGATGCGGACGCGCTCCGGCGACAGTGAGGGTGAAGTCGGAGGCGATGTGGGTGCCATCGGCCAGCATCACGCCGGTGGTGTCGGCGCGGATGGCATGGGCGTTCGGGATGACGGCGATGCCCTGGGCCTTGCAGGTTGCCAGCAGCTTTGCCCGGGCCGTTTTTCCCAATGCGGGAAGCGCCTCGGGGCCGGATTGCAGGACGGTGATGTGCGGTTGCGCGCCGCCGATGCGCAGGCGGTGGGCGGAGGCGAGGGCGAGTTCGATGCCGCCGACCCCGCCGCCGATGATGACAAGACGCGGCGCGGGCAGGGCGCGGGCGACGAATTTTTCCCACCGCGCGGCATAGGTGCCAAGCGGTTTGGCCGAGACGGTGTGTTCGGCAAAACCCGGCAGGTCGGGCAGGTCAGAAGTAGCGCCGATGTCGAGGCTGGCGAGGTCATAGGGCAGCGGCGGGCGACCCGCCAAGGCGATCTCCTGCCGCGCGGGATCGATGCCGGTGGCGCGGTCGAGGATCAGCCGTGCCCCGGCAAACCGGGCGAGGCGAACGAGGTCGATCATCATCTCGGGCCTTGTGTAGTGACCCGCGATCAGGCCGGGCAGCATGCCGGTGTAGGGGGCGATGGGATCGGGGTTGATCAGGGTCAGCCGCACCCCTGCCAACGGGTTCATCGCCCACATCCGCAACACCAGCGCGTGACTGTGGCCACCGCCGACCAGCACAAGGTCGTGTATCAACGGGATATCGGGGTCTTGCATTGCGACTAAATCCTAGGGTCGCCTGTATCTATCCGCAGCGTTCGGCGATGGCGAGGGGCGTCCTTGCCAGAGGCCGGGCCTTGGACTAGGCCTGTGGTCATGAGCCAGCGTCCCCGCATTCAGGTTACGCAGACCCAGAGGTTGCAGCTGAACGCGGGCCTTCAGGTGTCGATCCGCATGCTGCGGGCCGATGCGGCGGGGCTGGCGCGCTACCTGGAAGAACAGGCGGCGGACAACCCGAACCTGCGGCTGGACCCGCCACCCTTGCCTGCGGCGGGCGAATGGTTGCCGCGCTGGACGCGGGTGCTGCCGGGCGGGCTGGTGGATGAGGTCGAACAGGCGGCAGGACCGGGGCCAAGCCTGATGGGCCATGTGATGGCGACGATTGACCGCCGGATGACCGATGCCAAGGACCGCCAGATCGCCCTAGCTTTGGCCGAGGCGCTGGAGCCGTCGGGTTGGCTCGGGCGGCCGGTTGCGCTGATTGCGCGCGAGTTGGGGGCGAGGACGCGCGAGGTCGAAGCGGTGCTGGCGCGGCTGCAAGAGATCGAGCCGGTCGGATTGTTCGCCCGCGATCTGGCGGAATGTCTGCGGCTGCAGGCGCAGGAAGAGGGCAGCTATGATGCCGCGATGGGCGTGATGCTGTCGCGGCTGGACCTGCTGGCGGCGTGCGATATGGCGCGGCTGGCGCGGCTGGCGGCGGTCAGCGAGGCCGAGATTTTGCGGCGGTTCAAATTGATCCGGGCGCTGAACCCCAAGCCCGGCACCGAGTTCGACGCGCTGGCGGTGGCGCATCCGCGCGAACCCGATCTGATCGTGCGCCGGGCGGCTGCCGGGGAGTGGGAGGTCACGCTGAACCGGTCCTGCCTGCCGACGCTGCATGTGGTGGACGGCGATGGTGGCACAGCCTCCGGACTGGCGGCGGCGAAGGTGCTGCACAATATGGTCGAGGCGCGAAACTCCACCCTGCTGCGGGTCGGGCGCGAGGTTTTGCAGCGTCAGACGGCGGCTTTGGTGCAGGGGGGGGCGGCGCTGGTGCCGATGACGATGGCCGAGGTGGCGGAGACGCTGGGGCTGCACGAAAGCACGGTCAGCCGGGTGGTGGCGGGCACCGCGGTCGACACGCCGCGCGGCATGTGGTGGCTGCGGCTGCTGTTCAGCGGTGCGGTGGGCGGCAAGGACGGCGCAGGCGTGGCGGCGGCGGCTTTGCGCGACCGGCTGGCGCAACTGGTGGCGGGCGAGCCTGCGGGGGCGCCGCTGTCGGACGAGGCGCTGGCGGTCGCGTTGGGCCAAGGCGGCGTGGTGCTGGCGCGGCGGACCGTGGCCAAATACCGCGCCATGCTGAACATCCCCCCGGCCCATCGGCGACGGCGCGGACGGTGAGCATGCCCTGACCCTGCGGTCAGAGGATCGCGGTCACAAAGCGGTCGAGACGGCTGCCTTCGCGGTAGGCGAATTTGGTGATGACCGCCGCAGCAAGGCCGGTCGCCGCGCCGCCCAAGATATCGGAGAC
Source organism: Rhodobacterales bacterium (assembly GCA_043738565.1). GTDB lineage: Bacteria > Pseudomonadota > Alphaproteobacteria > Rhodobacterales > Rhodobacteraceae > Stagnihabitans. The sequence continues at coordinate 8,561 of JAYUGA010000151.1, read as the reverse complement.
ATAATGGGTGCCGACATAGACCCGCGACAGGCAGATCAGCGCGGCCAGCACCGCCAGAACCAAAGCGCGATGCGGCAGGCGTTGCAGCAGGAAGACCGCAACGATGCTAACCACGGCGGTGGCATGGTCAGAGGGAAACGACCAGTCCGCACTCGAGGCATCAGCGGCACCGGCCATAAGTAAGGTGCGTCATAGGACGCACCTTACCTTGGGTTGCGCCGGGCGGCTGCCGTTGCCCTGCACCGACGAAAATAGGTCGCGCGGGGGCGTGACCTTGCCACCAAGCCGCCGTATGTCAGTGCAAAAGAACAAGGGACTGCGGGACATGGCTTACTTTCTGGGTGTCGATACCGGCGGCACCTATACCGATGCGGTGATCCTGGACGAGGCGGCGGATGCCGTCATCGGCTCGGCCAAGTCCCTGACCACGCGGGGCGATCTGGCGCTGGGCATCGGCCGGGCGGTGGATGCGGCGCTGGCGGGGGCGGGGATTGCGGCGGCACAGGTGGCGCTGGTGTCGCTGTCCACCACTTTGGCCACCAATGCGCTGGTCGAAGGCCAGGGCGGGCGGATAGCACTGGTCTTCATCGGCTTTGATCCCGGCGATCTGGAGCGTGGCGGTTTGACAGAGGCGCTGAAGGGCGATCCGGTCATTCTGCTGGATGGCGGCCATAGCCATGCCGGCACCGAGGCCGAGGCGCTGGACCTTGTGGCCCTGGAGCGCGAGGTGGCGGAGCTGCGCGATCAGGTCATGGGCTTTGCCGTCGCCGCCCGTTTTGCCACCCGCAACCCGGCGCATGAGGTCGCGGCCCGCGATCTGATCCGGCGGATCACCGGGCGGCCTGTCACCTGTTCGCACGAATTGTCGGCGCAGTTGAACGGGCCGAAACGGGCGCTGACGGCGGTGCTGAATGCCCGGCTGATCGGGATGATTGATCGGCTGGTCGCGGCTTGTGAGAGTCATCTGGTTGCCATCGGCATTGCAGCCCCGCTGATGGTGGTGCGCGGCGATGGGGCGCTGATCTCTGCGGCGATGGTGCGGGAACGGCCGATCGAGACGATCCTGAGCGGTCCTGCGGCCAGCATCGTCGGGGCCCGCTGGCTGACCGGGGCGGCGGATGCGCTGGTCAGCGACATTGGCGGCACCACGACCGATGTGGCGCTGCTGCGCGGCGGCTTGCCGGAAATTGACCCGGAAGGTGCCCGCGTCGGCGGCTTTCGCACGATGGTCGAGGCGGTGGCGATGCGCACCACCGGCCTTGGCGGCGACAGCGAGGTGCGGCTCTTGGCCGAAGGGCTGAAGGGCGCGTTGCGGCTGGGGCCCCGGCGGCTGATCCCGGTTTCGCTTCTGGCGGTGGAGCATGGCGAGATGGTGCATGCGACGCTGGACCGCGCCTTGTCCAACGAGGCGTCCGGCGAATTCGACGGGCGGTTCGTGGTTGGGGTGACGGGCATGGTCGCGGCGCAGACGGGCGGGCTTTCCACGCGCGAGGCGGCGGTGCTGGCGCGGGTGGGGAAGCCGATGCCACTGGCCGCTGCCCTGACCTCACGGCTGGAAGTGGCGGCGATGGAGCGGCTGGTAGCGCGGGGGCTGGTGATGGTGTCGGGCGTGACACCTTCGGACGCCAGCCATGTGCTGGGGCGGCAGGCAGGCTGGGATGGCGTGGCCGCCGAAAAGGCGGTGCGGCTGCTGGCGCGGCGGCGCAATGGCTCGGGCGAGCGGTTTGCGCCGGATGCCGCCAGTCTGGCGCAAGGGATCATCGACCAGTTGACCGCGCAGACGGTGGATTGCCTGCTGGAGGCGGCGTTCGACGAGGACGGCAATTTCGACGGCACCCCGCCAGAGGTGCTGGCGCGGCACCCGCTGACTCAAGCCGGGCTGCGGCGGCACCGGGGCGTGGTGGAACTGACCACCCGGCTGGGTGTGCCGGTGATCGGTCTGGGTGCCTCGGCTGCGAGCTATTATGGCGCGGTGGGCGATATTCTGGGCTGCGAGATGATCCTGCCGGACCATGCCGGGGTCGCCAATGCGATTGGTGCCGTGGTCGGGCAGGTCAGCCAGCGGGCGCAGGGTCTGGTGTCGAGCCCCGGCGAGGGGCGCTTTACCGCGCATCTGCCGAGTGGGTTGCAGACCTTTGCCAGCCCCGAGGCCGCGATGGAGGTGATGGAGGCCTCGGTGGTGGCCGAAGCCCGGACGCGGGCGCGCGCCGCCGGGGCGGAGGATTTGCGTGTCGTCGTCACCCGCGACATCAGCGGCCCTATGGTCGAGGGCCAGAAGATGTTCATCGAAGCGATGGTCAGCGCCACCGCCTCGGGTCGGCCCAGGGTGGCGCATTGACGCCTCGGGCCGTGGCGGCTGATCTTGACAGCCGCCCTGACGTCCGCTTTGCCCTGCGGCCATGAAGCCATGCCGCCAGCCTATCGTCGGGGCCAGCGGGTCCGGCACCTCAACCCTCGGGCGGGCGGCGGCCGGGTGTGGTCGGTGCGGTTCCACGACAGCGACGACTATTTCTGGCGACCCACCGATCCGCCCTACACCGTGAAGCGCGACGTGGCAGAGCGGCTGGATCTGGTGGCCAGAATGTTCCTGCTGCGCAAGGCCTGGGTATCGTCCAACAGCGTGATGGGCTGGGGCGAGCCCTTTGCAGGATCGTTTGATCTGGTGGTATTCCTGCACCTTGACCCCGTCCACCGTCTGGCGCGACTGCGGCGGCGCGAGGCGCTGCGGATCGGTGCCGCCATCGCCCCAGGCGGGCAGCAGCACCAAAGCCACGCGGATTTCATGGCCTGGGCCACCGGCTATGATGACCCTGCTTTTACCGGCCGCAGCTTGCGACGCCACGAGGCCTGGCTGGCCACCCTGCCTGCCCCGGTTCTGCGGCTGGATGGATGGCAACCGGCCGACGGGTGATCTGGTGGCAGAGATCACCACCTTCCAGACTGGCCTGCGGCCGGTCTGACGCATCCGCCCCCCGGACCCGTCAAGCCAGACGATTCCGCCTTGACGCTCCACACCCCGTCCACTACCACCCCGGCGAAGTGGCTAGGTAGCTCAGCTGGTTAGAGCACGTGACTCATAATCACGGGGTCGGGGGTTCGAGTCCCCCCCTCGCCACCACATTCACATCCGACATCATCGGACAAGATCCGGAAATCTCGGTAGGATAATTGATTTGCCAGGTCGATTTGCCCGGTACTGTCCGACAGGCTCCGCTGCGGCACCCCAAGTCCGGGAGTTTCCCGGGCGCAACGGGAAAACCCGAAAAATGCACCCCCCCAACGATGCGCCTGACAGACGCCGCGATTCGAGCGTTGCAGCCGAAAGCGAAGCCCAATGATCTGTTCAAAGCCGAGGTCATTCACCGGCGCGACCCTCGGCGCGGTTCACTGATCCAGCCGGGCGGCATTCGCGCAGGACGAATGGACTATGGACTCTGTTCCGTCTACTCTGATCTGACATTGCAAGGCATGACAGAACACGGCGTGGGATAGCGTGGCAAACCGCATGGATCGACCCATAGAACCTGGCCTGTCGATTTTTCTGGATTTGGTCCGCGTCACGTCTGCAGTAATCGTGATGCTCACCCACGCTCAGGTGTCGGGGCTGATTGCACCGATGGCGGGATTGCTGGAACTGGCCCCCGCAGCGGTAATCGTGTTTTTCGTGCTGTCGGGCTATATCATCGAGTCGACAACCGCGAGGCCCGCAGGACTGCGCCAGTACTTCATCCGCCGCTCGGCGCGGATCTATTCTGTCGTGCTGCCCGCGCTGCTGCTGAGCGTCGGTCTGGCCGGTGGCTATGCCGCATCACAGGGACCGTCGGAACTGGCGGCTTTCGCACGGGATTGGGGGCAGTGGTGGCGGCTGCCGGTGGTGTTGACTTTTCAGGCCGAAGACTGGTTCGCGTCGGTCGAAGTGCCTTGGGATGGCCCGTTCTGGTCGATGAACTACGAGGTTTTCTACTACGCGATTTATGCGGTTCTGACGTTTTTCACCGGGCGAAAGCGCTTGGTGGCCACCACGCTGGTCTGCCTGCTGGCGGGGCCCAGGATCCTGCTGTTGCTGCCGTGCTGGTGGATCGGCGTGGAGCTCGCCCGCCGCCCGCAACTGCAATTTTCCAACCGCACCAAGGCCTGGATAGGGCTGATCCTGGCGTCCGGCCTGTTGTTTGGTCTGGCCCTCGCCCAAATGCCCGGACGGGTTTCGTACTATCTGGCCAAAGTGTTGCCCGGGATGTCGTTGCTGGCCCATTCAAGGGAGTTTCTGAGTTATTACATCTATGCCGTCCTTGTGGCCGCGATGATCATCGCGGCGCGGCAGTTGCAGTTCGGACCGCGTTCCGTGCTGGTGCGATGCGGCAAGCCGCTGACCTGGGCGGCAGGCTATACGTTTTCGATCTATCTGTTCCACCGCCCGCTGCAACAACTGGCGAGCCGGTTCTATCAATACCGGCCCGGCGACGAAGTTACGGCCCTGTTGCTGGGCGTGGTCATCCTGCTGCTGATCATCGCGTTCGGGTCGGTCACGGAACGGCGCACTGCGGCATGGCGCCGGATGATCGCCACGATGGTCCGCCGCTGAGCGCCGTGTGGGGCCTGCGTTCCGGGTCGTGGTTGGTTGCGCTCAACCCGCAGCACGGTCAACCTGACCAACAAATGCACACAGGAAAACCCGAAGCTGTTGCGCTGAGCGCAGGTATTGCCAGATGTCTGCGACCGGGTCCAGTTCCGGGGAATAGGGCGGCGAGGCCGACAGGCTGATGTTGCCGGGGATGCCCAGACTTCCTTTGGTCTGGTGCCCGCCCGCGCCGCCGACGCATCCCGGCACCGCCCCGTCGCAAACCGAAGCCTAGCCGTGTCAAGCTCCGGTCGCGGAATCGCAACCGCAATGACATCCTCCCTGTATCTCACTGAAAAGTCGGACCCGACAAACAACCGCAAGCCACGTTCGGGTCAGCAAGGAAGGCGGTTGGAATAGCGAAACCACTTTGGCACATTCAATGATGTCGGGTGGGGGCATCGACTGCATCCGCTCAAACGCGAAGCGGGCTGTAACAAGCTGCGGCGAAGCGCGTTTATATCAGCTAGACCCGCAGACCGCCCGGGCTTCATTTGAGGTCTTGCGAGTATAAGGAGACTAAAACCCTGCCTTATCAAAGCATTAACCCCGCCACGGGCACCTTGCGTAAAACCTTCCCCGAGTTATCTGATCAACAGCTTGAGGCGAAGCTGGCTGCGACGACCGGCTGCTTTACTGTCTGGCGCGGCAAATCCTATGCCGAACGAGCGGCGATCGTGACCCGGGTCGCGGCGTTGATGCTGGAACATCAGGAAACCCTTGCCCGCACCATGACGCGGGAAATGGGCAAGCGCATTGCCGATGCGCACGGCGAGGCGGCGTTCAGTTCGACGATCCTGAGCTACTATGCCAAGAACGCCGAACGCTTTCTGGCCCCGGTCGCGCTGCATCCGGCCAAGGGCGCGGCGCATATGGAAAGCAGCCCGATTGGCGTGATTTTCGCGGTCGAGCCGTGGAATTTTCCCTATTACCAACTGGCCCGGGTGGCTGGCCCGCATCTGATGGCGGGCAATGTGCTGATGGTCAAACATGCGGGCAACGTGCCGCAATGCGCCATCGCGTTCGAGGCTTTGTGGGCCGAGGCCGGGGCACCGGCGGGGCTGTATATCAACCTGCTGATCTCCTACGATCAGGCCGATGCGGTCATCGATGATCCGCGCGTCAAGGGGGTGGCGCTGACCGGTTCGGCGGCGGCGGGGCGCAAGATCGCGGCGCGGGCGGGGCAGAACCTCAAACCGTCGTCGCTGGAACTCGGCGGGAGCGATGCCTTCATCGTGCTCGAAGACGCCGATCTGGACCACGCCCTGCGCTAGGCGGTGTGGGGCCGGATGTACAACGACGGGCAGACCTGCGTGGCCGCCAAACGCTTCATCGTGGTCGAGGCGCTGGCTGACAGGTTTCTGGCGGGGTTCCGTGCCGCTTTGGTGGCGCTGAAGCCGGGCGATCCCGTGGACGAGGCCACGACGCTGGGGCCACTGTCCACCGAGGCTGCGTTGGTGCAACTGCTGAAACAGGTCGATGGCGCGGTGGCCAAGGGCGCGAAACTGGCGCTGGGCGGCAAGCGGATCGCGCGGGCCGGGTCGTATATGGAACCGACCATCCTGACCGGCGTTACCCCGGACAATCCGGCCTACCGCGAGGAATTCTTCGGACCAGTGGAGCTGTTTTTCCGGGTCAAGGATGAGGCGGCGGCGATTGCCCTGGCCAATGATTCCGATTTCGGGCTTGGCGGGTCGGTGTTCACCAAAGACATCGCGCGCGGCAAGCGGGTGGCCAGCCGGATCGAGACCGGCATGATGTTCGTCAACAATCTCGACTGGGCCGATGCCGATCTGCCGTTTGGCGGGGTCAAGACCTCGGGTTACGGCCGCGAGTTGGGCGATATGGGCATCCAGCAGTTCGTCAACAGAAAGCTGGTGCGCATTTCCGGGGTGGAAGCGCCTGCGATTGCGGTTATCCTGCCAACAGAATCGGAAGAACCCGCAGGAGAAACCGTATGAAACCAGAAGGCGATATCATCCTGATCACCGGATCGAATGGCCGGATCGGATCGGCCGTCATGCGCGAGTTACGCAAGACCTACACCAACGTGGTGGGCTTCGACAGCAAGGCCGAGGAAAACCCGCCAGAGGGCTGCACCCGGATTCCGGTCGATATCACCTCGGATCAAAGTGTCAGCGAGGGGTTGAAGGTACTGCTGGCGCATCACGGGTCGCGGGTGGCCTCGGTGGTCCATCTGGCGGCGTTTTACGATTTCTCCGGCAAGCCCGACCCGCGCTATGACACGGTGACGGTGAACGGCACAAGGCGACTGTTGCTGGGCTTGAAAGCCGCGTTCGAGCTGCAGCAATTCCTGTTTTCCAGCACAATGCTGGTGCACAAGCCGGGCGAGCCGGGGATATTCTTCAACGAGGACTGGCCAATTGGTCCGACCTGGGCCTACCCCGAATCCAAGGTCCGGACCGAGGCGATGATCCGCGCCGAACGTGGCGCGGTGCCGACGGTGATGCTGCGCCTTGCCGGGGTTTTTGACGACGGCTGCCATTCGCCGCCGCTCGCCCACCAGATCCAGCGCATCTACGAACGCCAGCTGGAATCGCATCTGTATGCCGGGTCCACCTCGCACGGCGCGTCTTACGTGCATATGGATGACGTGGTGGATGCGATTGCCCGCGCGGTGGAACGGCGCGCCAAGCTCGCGCCCGAAACCGTGCTGCTGATTGGCGAACCCGAGGCCCTGAGTTATGACGAATTGCAGCATACGTTCATGCGGCAGATCCATGACGAATCCTACGAATCCTATTCGGTGCCCGGTCCGGTGGCCAAGATCGGCGCCTGGGTCGAGGACAAGATCCTCGGGCAGAAACCGTTCATCAAGCCGTGGATGATCGACCGGGCCAATGACCATTACGCGCTGGACGTGAGCCGCGCCAAGGACATGCTGGGCTGGGTGCCACAGCACACGCTGCGCAAGTCGATCCCGCAGATGGTGGCGGCGCTGAAGGCCGACGATCTGGGGTTCTACCGCGAAAACGGGCTGGAGCCTGCCGAATGGATGGTGGCCAATGCGCAAGCCAGGGCACAGGAGAAAGCACAATGACGACGGATCATTCCGGCCACGGCACCGCCGCGAAACCCGCCACCGCGACCGGAGGCGGGACCATCTATACTTGCCCGATGCACCCGGAAGTCCGGCAGAACGGGCCGGGCAGTTGCCCGAAATGCGGCATGACGCTGGTTCCGGTCGCCCCGCAAAGCGCCGCGATGCCCGCGATGAAAAGTGAGGCTGCGCCCGCGATGGCGGAGATGTCCGGCCATGCGATGCCTGGCATGTCCGGCACAATGGCTGCGACCGGCGCGATGGGCGACATGATGGGCGACGCGCACCGCGCGATGCTGTGGCCACATTATGTGGCGATCATGCTGGGCTTCTGGATGATGACGGCACCGTTCACGCTGGGCTATCTGAGCGCTTTCGTGCCCGATGCCAATCAGTTGCGGGTGATGGCCGAGCGCGGGCTGACCCCGTTTGCCCACCGCAGCATATTGATGACGCTGAACGATGTGGGAAGTGGCCTGTTGATCGTGATCTTCGGCTACCTGTCGGCGAATGCGCAGCGGAAATATCCCTGGGCGCAATGGGGCAATGCCTTTGTCGGCGGCTGGCTGCTGCTGGCACCACTGGTGTTCTGGACCCCGCTGCCAGAGGCCTATGCCAATGCCACGCTGGTGGGCCTGCTGGTAATCGCGGTTGCGGTGTTGATCCCGATGATGCCGGGGATGAGCATGGAAGGCATGATGGGCAAGCCCGATATCCCGCCCGAATGGGGCTATAACCCGGCAAGCTGGCTGCAACGGGTGCCGGTAGGTGCCTTGGCACTGTTCGGCTTTCTGATCGCCCGCTACATGGCGGCCTATCAGATGGGCCATACGGACGCAGTATGGGAGCCGTTCTTTGCCGGAACAAATGGCCTGAATGGCA
>JAYUGA010000150.1:0-13808 GCA_043738565.1 Rhodobacterales bacterium | reverse complement strand
TGGAGCGGCTGAGCCGGTTTGCGACGCTGCTGGTGGCGGAAGCCCGGGCCGAGATGGCACGGCTGGAGGCTTATTCGGTGCAGGAGGGATAGGGCGCTTGTTCACCCGCCACCTTGTCGCAGATCCGGGTCTGGGCGAGGGTTTCGGCGCGGAGTTGCCAGATGGCGGGGTCGGGTTCTGGGGGTTTGGCTTGCGCCGGACCACGTTCGGCCCATTGCACGGTGTAGATTTCGGATTTGCCTTGCAGCACCAGAAACACCATCGCTTCGGAATGGCCATCAATCGTGCCGCAGCCCAGATAGCTCGCAAAGACCGCAACCGCGCCGCGCACCTTGGGGGGCGGCAGGGCGCGGGTGGCGAATGTGCCGGGGCAGACGGCCCGATAGCCCGCGCCGATCTGGCTCGCCAGCTCCGTCGGCGTGACAAAGGCGGCGAGACCCTTGACCCCGGACAGGGTGATCAGTTGGCTCCACACGTCCATCGTGTCGCCCTTGGGGGCAAGTTCCAGAATGTAGAAGCCATTCCTTTCTTGTTCATTGCCCGCGACGAAATTGGCGGGTGTCGGCAGTGCCACCAGTTGCGAATAGATCGGGCTGACGATGATCGTGCCCTCGGCCAGCGCGGGGGTTGCGACCATGAGGGCCACGGCTATTGACGACATCAGGTGCATCAGGAACCTCTTTGATTTGCAGCACCCTAGCCCATGCTGCGACTGCGAAACAATTGGAAAAGTTCAAAGGTTCTTCTTGACAGAATCTTGCGCGAGGTCGAGCCTGATACGGACAGACAAAGGGAGTTCCCCATGCTCGTCAGTCAAATCCTCAAATCGAAATCCGATCACACGGTGTTCACACTGCCGCCCGGAACCAGCGTGGCGCAAGCGGCAGAGATGCTGTCGTCGCGGCGGATCGGGTCTGTGGTCATCTCCAATGATGGCAAGCAGGTCATCGGCATCGTGTCGGAACGCGATGTGGTGCGCGAACTGGGGCGGCGCGGCTCGGGCTGTCTGCATGATGTCGTCGACAATATCATGACCGCAAAGGTTGCGACCTGTGCGCGCGGTGACAAGGCCGATGACGTGCTGCAACGGATGACCGATGGCCGGTTCCGGCATCTGCCGGTGGTCGAGGAGGGTGTGATGATTGGCCTGATCTCGATCGGCGACGTGGTCAAGGCGCGGCTGTCTGAGCTGTCGATGGAAAACGACGCGCTGGAAGGCATGATCAAGGGCCGCTGACCTTGGCGTTTTCCGGCTTGCATCGGCAGGCGCAGTCATGTTGCGTGTCACCAGTCCAGCACGAGGCAGAACATGCGCATCGGCCTATATCCCGGCACGTTTGATCCCGTCACCCTGGGCCATGTCGACATCATCGAACGGGCGATGGTGCTGGTCGACCGGCTGGTGATCGGCGTGGCGATCAACCGCGACAAGGCACCGCTGTTTTCGCTGGAGGAACGGGTGGCGATGGTCGAGGCGGAATGTGCCGCGATTGCCGCGAAATGCGGCGGCGAGATCGTGGTGCATCCGTTCGAGAACCTGCTGATTGATTGCGCCCGCGATGTGGGGGCGGGCATCATCATCCGCGGCCTGCGGGCGGTGGCGGATTTTGAATATGAATTCCAGATGGTCGGCATGAACCGGGCGCTGGATGCGTCGATCGAGACGGTGTTTCTGATGGCGGATGCGCGCAGGCAGGCAATTGCGTCGAAGCTGGTCAAGGAAATCGCCCGGCTTGGCGGCGATGTGTCGAAATTCGTGACCCAGCCAGTGGTGGCCGCATTGAGGGCGAAGCAGCGCTAGGGGCATACTGCCACAAATCTTCCAATTCTGGTTGGAATATTCGTTCCAGACTGCTAGCTTTTCTGAAACAGGAAAGGCGAAGCGGTTCGATGGATGAGGTGGTGGCGATTTCCGATCTTCCCGCTGCGGCACCGGCCACGGTGGACGAGTTTCGCGCTCGTCTGGCCGAGGTGATTGATGACCTGCCGCGCCGGTTGCGGCAATGTGCAGAATACATTGCCGCGAATACTGACCGCATCGCGGTTTCCACGGTGGCCGAACTGGCGGCGGGGGCCGACGTCCCGCCATCGGCACTGATGCGGTTTTGCCAGATCCTTGGGTTTTCCGGCTTTTCCGAAATGCAGCGCCTGTTCCGCGAAGCCTATTCGCCGGGCTGGCCGGATTATTCGACGCGGCTGAAGAACCTGAAAGAGGAAGGTGCCGGTAGCCCTGCGGCGCTGCTGGCGGAGTTTATCGAGGCGGGGCGGCTGTCATTGGAGGCCCTGGCGAAGTCGGCGGATGAAGTGGCACTGGCCCAGGCGGTGACGCTGCTGGCGGCGGCGCAGACCGTGCATGTGGTGGGTTTGCGGCGGGCGTTTCCGGTGGCGACCTATCTGGTCTATGTGTTCGAAAAGATGTCGGTGCCCGCGATGCTGCACGATTCGGTCGGGCGGCTGGACCACCGCTTTGCCTTGCGGCCCGGCGATGCGGTGATCGCCATCACCTTTGCGCCCTACTCGGAAGAAACCATTGCGCTGGCACAGGATGCCAAGGCACGCGGCCTGCCGGTGGTGGCGCTGACCGACCGGATGGCCAGCCCGATCGTGCGCTATTCCGATTCCGTCATCACCGTGCCGGAAGTGGATTTTGGAGCGTTTCGGTCATTGTCGGCGACGATTGCGATGGCGATTTCGCTTGCGGTTGCCGTGGGTTCGGCACGGGGCTGATCGCAGCCGCAAGAAAACGCTTTTGCTTCTGACAAAAATAGAATAAAAATTCCAAAACCGCGATGTTGGGATGAGTCTCGACCGTGTTGGGTGGTTTCGGAGGGAAGCTATGAAGTCGCTGGACGTGATCACCATTGGCCGCTCGTCGGTAGACCTTTACGGGGCACAGGTTGGCGGGCGGCTGGAAGATATGGCGTCGTTCCAGAAATACATCGGCGGCTCGCCCACCAACATGGCGGCGGGCACAGCGCGGCTGGGGCTGAAATCGGCGCTGATCACCCGGGTTGGCGACGAGCATATGGGGCGCTTCATCCGCGAGGAACTGGCGCGCGAAGGCGTCGATGTGCGCGGGGTCAAGACCGACCCGGAGCGGTTGACCGCGCTGGTTTTGTTGGGGATCAGGGACGAAAAGCAGTTTCCGTTGATCTTTTACCGCGAAAACTGCGCGGATATGGCGCTGTGCGAGGACGACATTGACGAGGGGTTTGTGGCCGAGGCGCGGTCGGTGGTGGCGACGGGCACCCATCTTTCGCACAAGCGGACCGAGGCGGCGGTGCTGAAGGCTTTGACGCTGGCGCGCAAGCACGGCGCGCGGACGGCGCTGGATATCGACTACCGCCCGAACCTGTGGGGGTTGGCCGGGCATGGCGACGGCGAGAGCCGATTCATTGAATCGGCGGCGGTGACGGCGAAGTTGCAGGCCACGCTGCACCTGTTTGATCTGATCGTCGGAACGGAAGAAGAATTCCATATTGCGGGGGGTAGCACCGAAACCATTAAGGCTTTGCGGGCGGTCCGGGCGGTGTCGAATGCGGTTCTGGTCTGCAAGCGCGGGCCGATGGGGGCGGCGGCGTTTACCGGGGCGATCCCTGAGACGCTGGATCAGGGCGAGGCAGGACCGGGCTTTCCGATCGAGGTGTTCAATGTGCTGGGGGCGGGCGACGGCTTCATGTCCGGTCTGATCCGGGGCTGGCTGGATGATGAGCCGTGGCCGGTGGCGCTGAAATACGCCAATGCTTGCGGGGCGTTTGCGGTATCCCGGCATGGCTGCACGCCCGCCTATCCGTCGTGGGCGGAATTGCAGTTTTTCCTGGCGCGCGGCGTGAAGGTGGCTGCGCTGCGCAAGGATGCGGAACTGGAGCAGATTCACTGGTCGACCAACCGCCGCAAACGCTGGCATGAGGTGCGGGCCTTTGCCTTTGATCACCGCCTGCAACTGGAAGAGGTGCCGGGGGCCACACCAGAGCGGATCGGCGCGTTCAAGGAATTGTGTCTGGATGCGACTTTGGCGGTGTCGCAGGGGCAAGAGGGCTATGGCCTGCTGTGCGACAGCCGGTTGGGCCGTTCGGCGCTGCACCGCGCCTCGGGCAACGGATTGTGGATCGGGCGTCCGGTGGAATGGCCGGCGTCGCGGCCCCTGACGCTGGAGCCGGAGATTGGCGCGGATTTCGGCGGGTTGTCGGAATGGGCGCTGGAGGATGTGGTCAAGGTTCTGTGCTTCTGCCACCCCGAGGATGACCATGAAATGCGGGCCAAGCAGGAAGAGGTCGTGCAGCGGCTGTTCCAGGCCTGCCGGCGTAACCGATTGGAAATGCTACTGGAAGTCATTCCGTCCAAGGTCGGGCCGGTGGATGATCTGTCTACCGCCAGGCTGATCAGCCGGTTCTATGACATCGGCATCTATCCAGATTGGTGGAAGCTGGAGCCGATGCAGACGAATGCGGCTTGGGCTGCGACCTGTGACGCCATTGCCGGGCGTGACCCGCATGTGCAGGGCATTGTCGTGCTGGGGCTGGGGCAGAGCGAGGCGGAACTGGCCTCATCCTTCGCGCTGGCGGCGCGGTATCCTTTGGTGAAGGGGTTTGCGGTGGGGCGGACGATTCATGGCGATGTCGGCCGCGACTGGATGGCGGGCAGGATGGACGATGCGACGGCGGTGGCCACGATGGCGGCCAATTTCCGGCGGCTGTGCAAATATTGGGATGACGCCCGTGGGGCCAGGGGAGAAGCGGCATGACCATTCGTTTGACGGCGGCGCAGGCGATGATGCGCTGGCTTTCGGTGCAGGAAACCGAAGATGGTGGGCGGTTCATCGAGGGGGTCTGGGCGATCTTCGGTCACGGCAACGTGGCAGGGATTGGCGAGGCGTTGCACGGCATTGGCGCGGCGCTGCCAACCTGGCGCGGCCATAACGAGCAGACGATGGCCCATGCCGCGATTGCCTTTGCCAAGGCGTCGAAGCGGCGGCGGGCGATGGCTGTCAGTTCGTCGATCGGGCCGGGGGCGACCAATATGGTGACGGCCTGTGCGCTGGCCCATGTGAACCGGATTCCGGTGCTGTTCATTCCGGGCGACATCTTTGCCAACCGCGCACCCGATCCGGTGTTGCAGCAGGTCGAGGATTTCGAGGATGGCACGGTCAGCGCCAATGATTGCTTCCGCCCGGTCAGCCGCTATTTCGACCGGATTTCGCGGCCGGAACATATCCTGACGGCGCTGCCTCGGGCGTTCCGGGTGATGACCGATCCTGCGACCTGCGGGCCGGTGGTGCTGGCGTTCTGTCAGGATGTTCAGGCCGAAGCATTTGATTATCCGGAGGAATTCTTCGCGCCCAAGGTCTGGCGGTTCCGCAGGCCAGAGCCGGATGCAACCGATCTGGCGGAGGCGATTGCGTTGATCAAGGCCGCCAAGGCTCCGGTGATCGTGGCAGGCGGCGGGGTGATCTATTCGCAGGCCGAGGCGGCGCTGGCGGCCTTTGCGGTGGCGCATGACATTCCGGTGGTGGAAACGCAGGGCGGCAAGTCGGCGCTGGATTTTGACCATGCGCTGAACTTTGGTCCGGTGGGTGTGACCGGGTCTTCTTCGGCGAACATCGTCTGCGAGGCTTCTGACCTGGTGATCGGTGTTGGCACGCGGTTCCAGGATTTTACCACCGGGTCGTGGTCGCTGTTCAAGAACCCCAAGCGGCGGATTCTGTCGATCAACGTGCAGGGCTATGATGCGGCGAAACATGGGGCGACACAGCTCGTGTCTGATGCGAAGATCGCGCTGCAACGGATTGGAAAGGCTTTGGGAAGCCAGAAGTTCGGCGCGGATCAGGGGCAGCGGACAGAGTGGTTCAGGGCGACTGCGGCGGTCAAGGCGGCACCGACCAGCAATGGCTTGCCGACCGATGCACAGGTGATCGGCGCGGTGCAGCGGGCAGCTTCCAAGGCGACGGTGGTGATGGGGGCCGCAGGCACGATGCCGGGCGAGTTGCACAAGATCTGGGATGCGGCGCCCGGCGGCTATCATATGGAATATGGTTATTCCTGCATGGGTTACGAGATTGCCGGCGCGATGGGCATCAAGATGGCGCGGCCACAGGCGGAGGTGATCTGCATGGTCGGCGATGGCAGCTATATGATGGCCAATTCGGAACTGGCAACGGCGGTGATGATGGGGCTGCCGTTTACCGTGGTTCTGACCGACAACCGCGGCTATGGCTGCATCAACCGGCTGCAACAGGGCACCGGGGGAGCACCGTTCAACAATATGCTGGACGACAGCTATCATGTGAATGCGGCGCATATCGACTTTGTGGCGCATGCCGGGTCGATGGGGGCGAAGGCACTGAAGGTGGGGTCGATTGCCGAGCTGGAAGCGGCGCTGGCGGAGGCTAAAACTTCGGCCATTCCGGTGGTGATCGTGATTGACAGCGACCCTGCGCCGTCTACCGAGGCGGGCGGGACGTGGTGGGATGTCGCGGTGCCGCAGGTTTCGGTGCGGGCGGAAGTGCGGGCCAAGCGGCTGGAATATGAGGCGGCAACCGGAAAGCAAAGGGGGGACTGATGGGCGATTTGCTCCGCAAACCCTTGGGCCAAAGCGGCCATGTCCATGATATCACGCCGGAAAGCGCGGGCTGGACCTATGTCGGCTTCGGGCTGTACCGGCTGGCGGCTGGGCAGACTGCGGCGGAGGTGACGGGCGACCGCGAGGTCATTCTGGTGCTGGTCGAGGGCAAGGCCCATCTGACCGCCGCCGGGCAGGATTGGGGGGTGATGGGCGAGCGGATGGACCTGTTCGAACGCACCCCGCCACATTGCCTGTATGTGCCGAATGGCAGCGATTGGCGGGCTGTGGCGGTGACGGCCTGCGTGATCGCGGTCTGTTCTGCGCCGGGCAAGGGCGGCCATCCGGCGGCGCGACTGGGGCCGGAGGGGATTGTGCAGGCGGTGCGCGGCACCGGGGCGAATACGCGGTATATCAACAACATCGCAATGGAAACCCGCGACGTCGCCGACAGTCTGCTGGTCACGGAAGTCTATACGCCGCAGGGCAACTGGTCGTCCTATCCCAGCCACCGCCACGACGAGGATGATTTTCCGCGGATGACCTATCTGGAGGAAACCTATTACATGCGCACCAACCCCGAACAGGGTTATGCGCTGCACCGGGTTTACACCGAGGATGGGACGCTGGATGAGGTGATGGCGGCCAAGAACCACGATGTGACCTTGGTGCCGCGCGGGCATCATCCGGTGGGGGCGCCTTATGGATATGATCTGTATTATCTGAATGTTATGGCCGGACCTTTGCGTAAATGGCGGTTTCAGAATGACCCGGACCATGACTGGATCTATCGGCGCGACAACCCGGGCGCTTAGTCAGGCGAGATCAGCGAAAGCCGCGTGCCGGGGCCGAGGCTGCGCAATTCGCGTTCGACCAGACGCGGGCGCGGCAGTTTGGGGGCGATGACGGTGATTTGCCCGGTGAATTGCAAACGTTCCAACTCTTCAATTGCGGCCATTGCATCGTAGCCTGACCCGAACAGGGGCAGGATCACCTGAACTGGTTTCAAATCAGCTAACAGACCGGCCCCAAGGTCGGCAAAGCGCCTGTGCACCGCGCCCGACACCGGCAGGGGGCCGGCCCCATCCACCAGCGCCCGACAATCAAGTGCCAGCACGCAATCCTTGGGAAGGTCGGCAGGTTGGGGGCTGGACTTTGGGTAAAGGATCGGTTGCATCATACCCGGCGGGCTGGCTTTGATTTTAGGGTAAAATACAGGTCAAAGTGGTGCTGCGCGATTCGATACACGCCAAAGCGTAAAAATTACTTTTGAGCGTTGCGGATTTGCAGGCCTCTGCCAGACGTCGATCGGCGACGGGGACGGGGCGGCGAAAAGAGGTGCAGCGGTGGCGGGCGAGGATGTGGCGGAGATACTGGCGGGCCTGCCGCTGGCGGCGTTTCTGATCGGGCCGGAGGCACGGATCACCGGGGCGAACGATTCGGCGCGGCAGTTGTTTGGCGCGGGAATCCTGGGGCGGCATTATGGGTTCGCGCTGCGCCAGCCCGAGGTTTTGGCGGCGATTGCCGTGGCGATTGAACGGCGCGAGGCGACGACAGCACGGCATGTAGTGCACGGTCCCAGTTTCGAATCAATCCATCGTGTTACGGTGTCGCCGGTCGGGGCGGGGGCCTTGTGTCTGTTTCAGGACATCAGCGATCAGGAACAGGCCGGGGCGATGCGGCGGGATTTTGTGGCCAATGTCAGCCACGAATTGCGCACACCGCTGACGTCATTGTTGGGGTTTATCGAGACTTTACAAGGCGCTGCGCGGGATGACCCGGCGGCGCGCGCACGGTTTTTAGGCATCATGGCGGCAGAGGCCGGGCGGATGAACCGGCTGGTGCGCGACCTGTTGCAGCTAAGCCGGGTCGAGGCGCAGGAGCGGCAGCGACCCCAGGTCCAGCACGATCTGGTGCGGCTGATTTTGGCGGCGGTGCAAAGCCTGCGGCCGATGGCGGGCGCGGCGTCGGTGGCGTTAAAGCTCGAAGGGCTGGAGCAGCCGGTGAACATTCTGGCGGACCCCGATCAGATCACGCAAGTCGTGACCAATCTTGTTGAAAACGCAGTGAAATATGGCGGGTCTGGCAAAGTGGTGACGGTGCGATTGACCCGTGAGGCGGGGCCGCGCGGGCCGGTGGTGCGGCTGGATGTGGCCGATCAGGGCGAGGGGATTGACCCGCAGCACCTGCCGAGACTGGCCGAGAGATTCTACCGGGTCGATGGCCATCGCAGCCGGGAAAAGGGCGGCACCGGGCTGGGCTTGGCGATTGTGAAACATATCGCACATCGGCACCGGGGGCGGTTGGTGATTGAAAGCGAACCGGGGCGCGGGTCGGTGTTTTCGGTGATCTTGCCGGCTTAAGATCTTGCGGGCGTTGCATTAATTTGGCCCGGCGGCGGCGGGGGCGCGGTCTTGCTGGCGTATTGCCCATGTCTTGTCGGCGTCTCTACGATTTTGGCGACGGAACCGCGCTAACCTTTGGTCGCGAATCGGCTGCTGAAACATTCGCGTCCCGGCTTTGTCATCAAACTGTTACAGAACTGTCGCAAAACCGCAGTGGGCCTTGCCTAGACGGAGCGTCGATGGGTTGGCCAGGGTGGCCGACCGGAATGACGACAGAACCGGAGAACATGATGTCCCTTACCAGACTTTCCGTATCCACACTCGCGCTGCTTGCCGCCTCTGCCCTGACCGCCTCGGCGCGGGAACAGTTGCAGATTTCCGGATCGTCCACCGTGCTGCCCTATGCGACCATCGTCGCCGAGGCGTTTGGCGAACAAGGCACCTTCAAGACCCCGGTCGTTGAAGGCGGCGGTTCGGGTGCCGGTCGCAAGAAACTTTGCGAAGGCGTTGGCGAAGACACGATCGACATCGCCAACTCGTCCAGCCCGATCACCAAGAGCGACTATGAGACCTGCGTGGCGAATGGCGTCACCGATATCATGGAAGTGCGCTTCGGTTACGACGGCATCGTCTTCGCCAGCGATGTCGCGGGCCCGGATTTCGCGCTGACCGCCGCCAGTGTCTACAGCGCGGTTGCTGCGCAAGTCGTCAAGGATGGCACCCTGGTGGCCAACCCCTACAAGACCTGGGCCGATGTTGACGCGACCTTGCCTGCTCAGGACATTCTGGCGCTGATCCCGGGCTCCAAGCACGGCACCCGCGAAGTGTTCAACCAGAAGGTTCTGGAAGCGGGCTGCAAGAAGACCGGGGCCTATGACCTGTTCCTGGCGGCTGCGACGGGCGCCGACGATGCGGCCAAGAAGAAGGACGCCCTTTCCAAATGCGATTCGGGCCGCACCGATGGCGGCGCGGTCGAGATTGATGGCGACTACACCGAGACGCTGTCGCGTCTGGCAGCCAACAAGAATGCCGTGGGTGTGTTCGGCCTGTCGTTCTATGAGAACAACACCGACAAGCTGAAAGTGGCGACGATGGAAGGCGTGGTTCCCAAGACCGAAACCATCGCCGACGGTTCCTATCCGGTGTCGCGCCCGTTGTTCTTCTATGTGAAGAAAGCCCATATCGGCGTGATCCCCGGCTTGCAGGAATACATCGACTTCTTCGTGTCGGATGACATGGTGGGGCCGGAGGGCAAGCTGGTCGAATACGGTCTGGTGTCCGATCCGGAACTGGCCAAGACCCAGGCCGCAGTTGCGGCTGATACCGTGATGGCACCGGTTCAGTGATCTGAAACGAAAGGGGCGCGGGTTGACGCGCCCCTTTTACCTATTCCGGGGACCATAGCCGCCATGAGCATCGGCCTGCTTTTCCTGATCCTGATTGCGCTTGCCGTCGTTGGCTATGTGCTGGGCCAGCGCCGTGCCGTAGCGTCGGTCGGCGGCGATGTCCGCAACCTGCATTCCCTGCCAAGTTTTTATGGCCGGATCACCGCGCTGACTGTTGCGGTGCCGGCGTTGCTGTTGGTTGCGGTCTGGCTGGTGGCGCAGCCGCTGTATATTGAGCGTCAGGCCTTTGCGTTGATTGATCCGGCAGATATTCCTGACGGCAGTTCGTCAAATCTGGTGATTGCCGATGTTCACCGGCTGGCGAACGGGTTGGATGTGCTGGCCGCTTCGGGTGCCGATGTCGCGGCGCTGGTCCGGAACCCGGCCGCCTTGAAGACCGCGCTGGCCGGGGCAGGGGTGGCCTTTGGCAGCGATCCGAAACCATCGACGATCAGGGCGGCGGAGGCGACGCGGGTGATGGCCGCGCGGTCGCGTCTGGTGCTGACCGGGTTGGCGCTGGTTCTGGCGGCGGGCGGGCTGGTCTATGCGCTGCGGAAGATCCGGCCGGAGTACCGCGCCCGCAATGCGACCGAGCAATTCGTGATGTGGTTGCTGGTGGCCTGTTCGCTGGTCGCCGTGCTGACCACGGTGGGAATCATCTGGTCGATGCTGTCGCAGACCATCCGATTCTTCGAGATTTATTCGGCGTGGAATTTCTTTTTCTCGACCACATGGGATCCGAAATTCCGCGGCGGATCGTCGCTCGGGCTATGGCCGCTGGTCTGGGGGACGCTGTATGTCTCGGCCATATCGCTGGTGGTGGCGGTGCCGATCGGATTGATGTCGGCGATCTATCTGGCGGAATATGCCAGCCGGCGGACCCGGTCCTGGGTCAAGCCTGCCATCGAGATTCTGGCGGGGATTCCGACCATTGTGTACGGCTTGTTCGCGCTGACCACGGTGGGGCCGTTGCTGCGCGACTGGATTGCCGCGCCTGCCGGGTTCGGCAATTCTTCATCGTCGGTGATGACGGCGGGGCTGGTGATGGGGATCATGGTGATCCCGTTCGTATCCTCGCTGTCGGATGACATCATCAACGCGGTGCCGCAGTCACTGCGCGATGGCTCGCTGGGCCTGGGGGCCACACCTTCGGAAACCGTGCGGCAGGTGGTGTTGCCTGCGGCCTTGCCGGGGATCGTCGGTGCCGTGCTGCTGGCGGCTTCGCGGGCCATCGGGGAAACCATGATCGTGGTGATGGGGGCGGGGGCGGCGGCGAAGTTGAGCCTGAATCCGTTCGAGGCGATGACGACGGTGACGGTGAAGATCGTCAGCCAGTTGACCGGCGATACCGAGTTCAACAGCCCCGAAACCCTGGTGGCCTTCGCGCTGGGGCTGACGCTGTTCAGCTTTACGCTGGGGTTGAACATTCTGGCGCTGGTGATCGTGCGCAGATACCGGGAGCAATACGAATGAGTTCGCTGTTCACCCAGGACAAGAAGACCACGGCGCGCAACGCGGCGGAGCGGCGGTTCCGGGCGTATGGGGTGGTGGCGATCACGCTGGCGCTGGCCGCGCTGGTCTGGCTGCTGGTGTCGATTTTCTCGCAAGGACTGCCGGCGTTCAAGCAGACCTATCTGACCTTTCCGGTGACGCTGGATGCGGCTGTGCTGGACAAGGCGGGCCATGCTATGCCCGCCGAGATGGCGAAGGTCACGACGATTGGCTATGGCAAGGTGCTGGCTGCGGCGCTGGTGGCAGAGATCGCAGCGCGGGGCATCGATACCGGCGGCATGACGGCCAAGGATCTGGCGGACATGATCTCCGAGGAATCGGCGGCGACGCTGCGCAATCAGGTGTTGGGCGATCCGGCGCTGCTGGGCCAGACGATTGCCTTTACCGCTTTGGCCAATGGGCGGCTGGACGGGTTCTTCAAAGGCCGGGTCACGATGGAAAGTGCCAAGCTGGACAAGAACACTTCGCCCGAAAAGCTGGTGCTGGCGGGGAAATTGAAGGACGCCGGAATTCTGACGATCGGCTTCAACGCCGGGTTCCTGACCAGGCCCGATGCGTCCGACAAGCGGCCGGAGGCGGCGGGGCTGGGGGTGGCGATCATCGGCTCGCTGTATATGATGGTGGTGGTGCTGGTGCTGGCCTTGCCGATCGGGGTGGCGGCCTCGGTCTATCTGGAGGAATTCGCGCCGAAGAACCGCTGGACCGATCTGATCGAGGTCAATATCGGCAATCTGGCGGCGGTGCCGTCGATTGTCTATGGCATCCTGGGCCTGGCGATTTTCATCAACTTCGCCGGGTTGCCGCAGTCGGCCCCTGTTGTGGGCGGGCTGGTGCTGACGCTGATGACCTTGCCACGGATCATCATTCCGACCCGGGCCGCGTTGAAAGCGGTGCCGCCCAGCATCCGCGATGCGGCCTTGGCGATTGGCGCGTCGAAGTTGCAGACCGTCACCCACCACGTCCTGCCGCTGGCGATGCCGGGGATTTTGACCGGCACGATCATCGGTCTGGCGCAGGCTTTGGGCGAGACGGCGCCGCTGCTCTTGATCGGGATGGTGGCGTTTGTGCGCGACTTTCCGGGGGCGCCGCCCGCAGGGCTGTTCGATCCGGCCTCGGCGCTGCCGGTGCAGATTTACAACTGGACGCAGCGCAGCGATCCGGGGTTTGTCGAGCGGGCGTCGGGGGCGATCATCGTGCTCTTGGTCTTTCTGATCGCCATGAACACCGTGGCCATCCTGCTGCGCCGCAAATACGAACGCCGCTGGTAGGGGCATGCGATGAAAGACTTGAGATTGGAGAGCCGCGTGGACAGCCTGACCAACAAGATCGAGGCGCGCAAGGTGCAGGTCCATTACGGGGCCAATCATGCGTTGAAGGATGTGGATGTCGATATTCTGGACAAGACGGTAACGGCGTTCATCGGACCGTCGGGTTGCGGCAAGTCGACCTTTCTGCGCTGTCTGAACCGGATGAACGACACCATTCCGTCGTGCCGGGTCGAAGGCTTGATCACCATGGACGGCGAGGATATCTATGATGCGCGCGTCGATCCGGTGCAGTTGCGGGCCAAGGTCGGCATGGTATTCCAGAAGCCCAACCCGTTCCCGAAGTCGATCTATGACAATGTGGCCTATGGCCCCAAAATCCACGGGTTGACGCGCAACAAGGCCGAGCTGGACGAGATCGTCGAGAAGAGCATTCGGAAAGCCGCCCTGTGGAACGAGGTCAAGGACCGGCTGCATTCGCCGGGCACCGGGCTGTCGGGCGGCCAGCAGCAGCGGCTGTGCATTGCGCGGGCGATTGCGACCAGCCCGGAAGTGTTGCTGATGGACGAGCCGTGTTCGGCGCTGGACCCGATTGCGACGGCGCAGGTCGAGGAATTGATTGACGAGTTGCGCGCCCAGTTTTCGGTGGTGATCGTCACCCATTCGATGCAGCAGGCGGCAAGGGTCAGCCAGCGCACGGCGTTCTTTCACCTGGGCTATCTGGTGGAATATGGCGAGACCGG
>JAYUGA010000149.1:0-1787 GCA_043738565.1 Rhodobacterales bacterium | reverse complement strand
CGACGCAGACCGCCCTCACCTGTCACCTTGTGATGCCCGATGCGCCGCGCAGCGATGCCTTTCTGCATGGGCTTTGCGCCAGCCTGTCGGATTTGTTCCGCATCGACCATCCGACCATCCAGATCGAGCTGAGCCCGGATTCGGGCTGCCAGTTAGCCCCGGACAGCGTCGTCTAGATCGGTTCAGGCGAGGCAGTATCGCCTGAACCGATCCGACCACTTGAAGGGACGCAAATCAGGCGACAAAACCGGTAGAGCGGGATGAGTCTTGATGGAACCAGACCTGCGAACGTCCCCCCTTCGCCCGGAACCAAGCTCGAAGCGCGCCGGGCAGCACCTGACCTCCCCCGAGGGAGGGCGCTCCTGCGACCTCGCCGCATGAAATGTCGTCGGGGTTCCTTGCACCATGAAGCGCACAGCACAATCATCGCTGCGCCCACCCGAGGTCAGGCGCTGCCCTCTGACATCGCGTGTTGCGGCAAGAGTTGTATCGCCATCCCCGCCACAGGGCCACTGCACCGTTTCCATCAAGCCTCATCTCGCTCTAGCTACCCCTGGCTTCGCAGGGACAGGCATCTTGCCTGACACGGTTTATGTCCGGCTGCACAGAAAATTCCGCTTGCCGCATTGCATTCAATACACTTAAATCTACTAAGCTTGTCGAGTATCAGGAGATTCGCTGTGGACACCCTTCTCGAATTCGCCCTGGTCGGGTTCTTTGCGCAACTGGTGGATGGCTCGCTTGGCATGGGGTTCGGGGTGATCTCCTCCGCCGTGCTGCTGGCCACTGGCGTGCCGCCGCCGCTGGTCTCGGCTTCGGTCAATGCGGCAAAATTGCCGACCGGGGCCACGGCGGCTCTGTCCAATTTTTACCACAAGAACATCGACTGGCAGATCGTCACCGCTCTGGCGATCTTCGGTTCCATCGGCGGCGTGCTTGGCGCATCGGTGCTGACCGGTCTCAAGGGGCCGGCCCTGCAATATCTGGTCAACAGCTATCTTCTGCTGATCGGCAGCTACATCATTTACAAGGGCATCACCGGCATCACCCCGCGGCTGATCAATCCAAACCGTTTTCGCCTGATCGGTTTTGCCGGCGGCACCATCGAAGGCATCGGCGGCAGTTGGGGGCCCATCGTCAACACCGGCCTGCTTGGCTCCGGCGTCCATTCGCGTTATGCCATCGGCTCCACCAACTTTTCCGAATTCATCGTCTCCGCCGTGGTACTGGCCTCGCTGACGCTGGCCTTTCACCTTGGCCTGTGGGGCGCGGAAATCGAGTGGTCGGCAGTCTACATTTCGGTCGGGGGCCTCGCCCTTGGCGGACTTCCGGCGGCGTTTTTTGGCGGCTGGCTGGCCAAGCGCGCCCCCCGACAGCCGCTGACCATCGCGGTCGGCATCTTTGCGCTTGGGGTGGGCATCTACCGCTTCGCCACCATGTAAGCCAGCCGACCCCGAGGTTTCGCCCGGGCCCTGTCGCAACCGTGCCACCGGCAGCGCCACGAAATTGCCGCCGGTCCGGAAAACCTTGCCAAGGCGGAGTTGACCCAAGCTGCACCTCACCAATGCGGCGGCTTCACATTGGCCTCGGGCGCGCCGGGTGCACCGTCAAAACCCGCCGCCTCGCGTTCCGCCTCCCGCCCGGCCAGCAGACCCACAATCCGGGTCAGCCGGTCCAACTCGCGGCCTTGGCGCGCCACCATATCCGACAGATCCTCCACCGCGCGGATCAGGTGGGCGGTGGTTTCCTCAAGCGCATCGACCCGGTCCATCGGTTTCCCTTTCATC
>JAYUGA010000148.1:0-13900 GCA_043738565.1 Rhodobacterales bacterium | reverse complement strand
CCCGACGCGGTGCTGGCGCAGATGGAACCGGTGATCAAGATCGCGGCAGAATGAACCCGACCGTAAGGTGCGTCATATGACGCACCTTACCTCGGGTCGCCCTATCCCAGAATCGCCACCACATAGCCTTTGGTCTCGTCATAGGGCGGGATGCCGCCGTATTGCTCTACCGCTTGGGGCCCGGCGTTATAAGCGGCCAGCGCCAGACGCCAGCTGCCGAAGCGGTTGAACATCATCGACAGATAATGCGCCCCACCTTCCAGATTTTCCTGCGGATCGGTCTCATCCACCCCGAGCCGCTCGGCGGTGCCGGGCATCAGCTGCGCCAGACCAACCGCGCCCTTGGCCGAGACAGCCCCTTGATTCCAGCCGCTTTCCTGCTGGACCAGCCGCAGGAACATATCCTCGGGAATGCCATACTTCCGCGCCGCCGCCTTGGCCATCTCCATATAGGCCCCCCGGTATTTGCCAGTATAGGTCTTGACCGAGGCATTGGCGGTCTTGTCGTAATTCGGCTTCAGCTTTTCGGAGTTCTGGTACTGGGTGGACAGGCGACCATCCAGAAGGGCGGTCTGCGACCGAAACAGCGAGCTGCGGCTTTTGCTGCCCCCGCCCAGCGTCAGCCCCTCAGCCGCTGCCTCGGGTGGCGTGAGCAACCCGGCAATCAGCCCCAGGCTCACCCCGACCGCAGCGACAGGCCTCAACCAAACCAACGGCATACGTCCTCCCCGAGGCCAATAGTCCTGCCAAAAACCCCGGCGATCATAGCGGCTTTTGCGCAATGGTCCAGATGGCAGAATTGCCGCAGCCCGGCAGGTATCAGCGCCAGTCAGCCGAGAGGTCAGCCAACCAGGGTGGCCTGCGGCGCATGGGGGGCCGCACCGGGCAGCAACGGTGCCTGCAACAAATCCTCGACCAGCACCGACACCAGCTGGCTGCGCCCCCCCACGCCGGATTTGCGATAGATCGCATTGAGATGGGTCTTGATCGTACCTTCGGCAGAGCCGCGCAACCGGGCGATTTCGGCAATACTATAGCCCTTGATGGTGAAGGTGGCGACGTCCTGCTCGGTAGGCGTCAGGCCCCAGGTGCGAAAGTAGCCCTGCATCAATTCCGCCAGCGCTCCTGCCGCCACGCCCAGGCTTTGCTGCATCCGCGCCTGGCGGTGCAACAGCCGCCACAGGACCACCACCTCGAACAGGAGGCCGAGGATCAAGCCGGTTGCGGCAGCAATTTCTGACAAGTTGGCCGGGTTGGCGAAGGCGGACAAGCCTATGGGAAAAAAATCAGTCCAGACATCGGCCATGAAGACCACGATGCACAGGCCCTGCACGAGGATCAGCGCGACCAGCGGCCAGATCCGGCTCGCTGTCAGGTTGGGTTTTACCGCCATCAGAATTTCCACCTCGCTTCGGCCCGGATTATTGGACCAAGCTCTAGCGCTGCGACGCCGCAGTCGAAAGCCCTCGCGAGCCGCTGCAGCAATCCGGCACGACTTTCCGCCGAACCACATCGGATTGCTTGGACCCTTGGGCCAGTCTATAGGGTTTGTTAACCATTCCCGGCGAGGCTGCCGGGGTCACGGAATCAAACGGGGGCGTCATGGCAGGGTCGGTCAACAAGGTCATCATCGTCGGCAATCTGGGGCGCGACCCGGAAGTGCGCAGCTTCCCGAGCGGCGGCAAGGTGGTGAACCTGCGCATCGCTACTTCGGAGTCCTGGCGCGACAAGGCCAGTGGCGAACGCAAGGAACGGACCGAATGGCATTCGGTCGCGATTTTCAACGAGGCTTTGGGCAAGATCGCCGAGCAATATCTGAAAAAAGGTTCGACCGTCTATATCGAGGGTCAGCTTGAAACCCGCAAATGGCAGGATCAATCCGGGGCCGACCGCTATACGACAGAGGTTGTGCTGCGCCAGTTCCGGGGCGAGCTGACCCTGCTGGGCGGTCGTGATGGCGGTGGCGGTGCGGGCGGCGGCGGGTCAGGTGGCGGCGGCTATGAGGATCGCGGCGGCGGCGAATATCAGGGCGGTGGTTCGTCAGGCGGCGGTTCGTCAGGCGGTGGTTCGTCAGGCGGCGGGCCGTCGGGCGGCAGCTCGTCAGGTGGCGGTTCGCGCGGTGGGTCCGGTGGTGGTGGCGGCCGCTCCGATATGGATGATGAGATTCCGTTCTGAACCACAGACATAATGCTTGAGGCGGGCCGCTTTCGGCCTGCCTTGTTCTTTGTCGGCCGCAGCACTGGACCTTGCGGGGTAATTCCCTATATATTCTCTCAACAACCTTTGTGAGAATGTGATGAACCAGCAGCAGGACAAGATCGAGGGTGCCCTTCTGATCCGCCCCTCCACCACCGATCATCCGCTGTATGATCAGGTCGTCGAGGCGTGTCGCACCGTGTTCGACCCGGAAATCCCGGTGAACATCTTTGATCTGGGTCTGGTCTACACCATTGAAATCGGTGCGGAAAACGAGGTTGAAATCGCCATGACCCTGACCGCCCCCGGCTGCCCGGTGGCAGGCGAGATGCCCGGCTGGGTCGCCGATGCGGTGGAACCCATCGCGGGCGTCAAGCAGGTCAACGTCAGCATGACCTTCGACCCGCCCTGGGGGATGGAGATGATGTCCGACGAGGCAAGGCTGGAACTGGGGTTCATGTGAGGGCAAGCCTTTGATGTTGCAATTTACTAAAGCAAGCCTTTTGACTTGCATTTTTTAAAAGCAGACTATAAGGCTTGCAGATGGAAACCTACGCAGCTGTGCTTACTGGAGACTTGGTTGCTTCGACCAACGCTGGATCTCCGGCCGTTGAAAAGGCAATGTCTGAACTTGTATCCGCGTCGCGTGAAATTCAAACTTGGCCATTGGCCAACATAAAGTTCACGAGATTAACCAGGTTCACCAGACACAGAGGGGATGGCTGGCAAGTCTTTCTGGACTTCCCCGGCAACGCTCTGCGAGCTTGTCTCTTTTATACTGCACGGCTCCGAGCGTCAGATTGCGGCCTGACGACACGAATTTCGGTCGGTCTGGGCAAAATTGATAGCCTTGGAACCAACGACCTTTCGGACGCCCGTGGCGATGCCTTCACTATCTCTGGTCATGGTCTGGACGAAATGCCGCGTTCAAGCCGCCTGACCATATTTGGCAATCGGCAGATGGAACCCTGGCACACGGCAATCTACGATCTGGCCGACTGGCAATCCCGCAGATGGTCGCGCGAACAGGCTGAAGCCATCGCTCTGGCACTCGACCCAAGCACGCCTACTCAAGAGGAAATGGCAAAAACCCTCCGAATAACACGCCAAGCGCTGCAAGCCAGATTGAGCAGCGCAGGATTTCACGCGCTGACCGCCGCCCTCTCGGCCTTTGAAAATCCCATTGAGGACACTCCATGACCGAAACCCTCGCCGCCCTGCTGTTCGCCCATGTCCTCGCCGATTTCGTGCTGCAAACCAATGCGATGGTCGCCAGCAAACGCCAGCCGCTGACAATGGCCAAACACGCGGCCGTCGTGCTGGTGGCGGCAGCGCTGACCTTGGGCAGCGCATCACCGTGGCTGCTGGTCCTGACCGCCGCGCACGCCGTCATCGACGTCGCCAAGGCCTATTCCGGTCGCCGTGGCCTGTGGCCGTTTCTGACCGATCAAGCGGCGCATGGTGCAACCGTCATCGCCCTCGCCCTTTGGCAACCCGACCTCTGGTCACAGGGCCTGTGGTCGCAATACAGCGTCGCGTCGCCGATCATGGCCCTGACCGCAGGGTTGATCCTAGCCACCCGTGCCGGTGGTTTTGCCATCGGGTTACTGATGGAGCCGTGG
Organism: Rhodobacterales bacterium; assembly: GCA_043738565.1. Taxonomy (GTDB): domain Bacteria; phylum Pseudomonadota; class Alphaproteobacteria; order Rhodobacterales; family Rhodobacteraceae; genus Stagnihabitans. Next base: position 10,082 of record JAYUGA010000148.1, on the reverse strand, counting down.
ACCCACGCCACGCCCAGGGGTCTGACCAACGGGGGTCGCGTCATTGGCAATCTGGAGCGGGCGCTGATTTTCCTGTTGATCCTGTCGGGCCAGACCCAGAACATCGGCTTTCTGATCGCCGCCAAGTCCGTATTGCGCTTTGGGGTCGTCGCCGACGACCGCGCCGCCAGCGAATATGTCATCATCGGCACCCTCGCCTCGGTCGCCTGGGCCATTGCCGCCGCGCTGACTACCACAATCCTGCTAAATCACCTACTGCCGCTTGGAATTCCCGACCTGCTGCCCTAAGTTACCTGTACAAGGAGACCCATCATGTTCGGCATTCCCGGCAAAGCCGCCGTCACCCTGACCCCGATCGCCGCCAAGCAGATCGCTGGCCTGATGGCGACCAAGGGCAGCCAGGGCTTGCGCATCGGCGTCAAGAAGGGCGGCTGTGCCGGTATGGAATATACGATGGACTATGTGACCACGCTGAACCCCTTGGACGAAGTGGTGGAACAGGACGGCGCACGGGTGCTGATTGCGCCGATGGCACAGATGTTCCTGATCGGCACCGAAATCGACTATGAAACCGACCTGCTGCAAGCCGGGTTCAAATTCCGCAACCCGAACGTCGCAGAAGCCTGCGGTTGCGGCGAGTCGATCAAGTTCAAAGAAGCCCCCGCTGCCTGACACCCTCGGTTGCGACCGCGCGGTTTTCGGTGTAATCCAAACCGCGATCCCGCAGAATGCAGAGGTTCCGTAATGAGCCGCTCGCTGTTTTTTGTAATCATTGCCGTGGTCGGCCTGTTTTTTGCCGGACCGATGCTGTTGGCGCCTTCGATGTTCGCGCTAAGCGCGGGCCTCTCGGCCAGCGCCGAAAATGCTTTCCTGTTCCGTGCCTTGGGCGGGATGATACTGTCAGTGACCATTGCCAATTTTCTGGTGCGCAACCATCCGGAGTCCGCCACTTTGGCAGCGGTGCTGTGGATGAACCTCGCCTTCCATGTTCTGGCGATTGCTATCGATCTTCTGGGCGTAGTGCAGGGACTTATCACGGTTGCGCATTTCGTGCCCGGTCTGGTCGTTCATGCCGCCATCGCCTTTGGTGCTTTTTACTATATCAACCGCATAAGCCCTGCCAGATGATCGCCGCCTGATGGCCACCGACCCCGAACTGCTGGACCACGCCTGCGACCTGTTCGCAGCCGTGGGGCGGATCAGCACCGGGCGGATGTTTTCCGGCACTGCCCTCTATGTCGAAGGCGACGTGATGTTCGCGGCCATCCTGGGCGGCACGGTCTGGATGAAGTCCGACGCCAGCACCCAACCCGCCTATCTCGCCGCCGGATCGCGCCCCTTCAGTTTCATGCGCCAGACCGGGCTACGCGAGGCGCCCGGCCTGATGAGCCTGCCCGAGGAAGCGATGGATGATGCCGACACGGCCGTTGCATGGGCCCGCCTGTCGCTTGTGTCGGCGCGCGTCGCCGCCGAAGGCCGTCGCCGCGCCAAGGCCCGCAAGGCGGCCCGCGCCTAAGACCCCTTTCCCGGCCCCGGCTTTCCCGCTATCGCTGGCCCAAATCGAAAGGGGAACGCCAATGACACCGCGCAAACTCGCCGCCGGAAACTGGAAGATGAACGGCCTTGCGGCGTCGCTGGCCGAAATCGCCGCCTTGAATGCCGCCCATCCCGCCCCGGTTTGCGAAATGCTGCTATGCCCGCCCGCCACGCTGCTGGCGCAGATGAACTGGGCCGCCCGCGCCAGCGCCCTGAAACTCGGCGGACAGGATTGCCACCCGGACGCCAGCGGCGCGCACACCGGCGACATTTCCGCCGCGATGCTGCGCGACGCCGGGGCCACTTACGTCATCCTCGGCCATTCCGAACGCCGCGCAGATCATGGCGAGACGGATGCACTGGTGCTGGCCAAGGCCAAAGCGGCGCTGAATGCCAGCCTGATCCCGATCGTCTGCATCGGTGAAACCGAGGCGCAGCGCGATGCCGGCACCACGCTGGAGGTGATCGGCAGCCAGCTTGACGGCTCGGTTCCCGCAGGTTCCACCGCCGTCACGCTGGTCGTGGCGTATGAACCGGTCTGGGCCATCGGCACCGGCCGCACCCCGACCATTCCCCAGATTGCCGAGGTTCACGCCTTCCTCCGCGCCCGCCTCACCGCCAAAATTGGCCCGGAAGCCGCGGGCGTCCGCATCCTTTACGGCGGCTCCGTGAAACCCGCCAACGCCAGTGAAATCTTCGCCGTCCCGCATGTCGATGGTGCCTTGGTCGGCGGGGCCAGTCTGAAGGCCGCCGATTTCGGGGCCATCGTCACGGCACTTTCCGCCGTCTGAAGCACGACCGGCGTCGCCCGTGGAACAGCGGGCGGCACCACGAGCGGGCATTTTGGTGTCATGACCATCACAACATCCCACCCCGCCCGGCACGGCACCCTTGCCGCAAACCTGATCTGTCTGGCCTCGATGCTGATCTGGGCGGCCGGTCTGCCAGCGGCTCAACTGGTGATCCCACATATCCCGCCGGTCACGCTGACCGCCCTGCGGACCCTGCTGGCCGCCGCCGTCCTGATGCCGCTGTGGTGGGCGGTGGATGGCGCCCGCACCATCCGCAGCGCTAACTGGGGTCGCGGCATTGTGGTCGGCGGCATCTGCATCGGTCTGGGGGCCGTGCTGCTGGTCATTGCCCAGGCCAAAACCGATCCGGTCACGGTCGCCGTCATAGCCGCGATCATGCCGGTTCTGGGCATCGCCCTTGAAGTGCTGCTCGATGGCCGCAAGCTGACCACGGCCCTGATCATCGGCCTGATGCTCAGCCTCGCCGGCGGTTTCATGGCCTATGGCGCGGGCATGGGTTCGCTCAGCCTCGGGATCGGGGCGCTTGCCGCATTGGGTTCCGTCCTCGCCTTCACCTGGGGGTCACGCGCCACCGTCACCGCCTTTCCCGAGCTGACGCCGCTCGGCCGCACCGCGATCACCGTCACCGGGGCGGCGATCGTCTCCGCCATCGCAGCGCTTGGCTATTCGGCCATCGGCGGTCCGGCAGCAGACTGGGCCGCACTTGGCCCAAGGGAGGTTTCGGCACTGGCCATGTTCGGCATAGGCTCGCTCGCCATCAGCCAGATCCTGTGGATCGTGGCGGTCGGCCGCCTTGGCATCGGCATGTCCAGCCTGCACATGAACGCGGTTCCGTTCTATGTCATGCTGATCCTGTTCATTCTCGGCCAGGGCTGGAACTGGCCGCAAGCCTTCGGGGCCGCCGTGGTAGGCTTTGGCGTCCTGATTGCCCAGGGCGTGATCCGACTGCCGAAATGACCCCGCTGCACCAGTCGCCGACCGATCCGGCCTTCGTCCAGAACCCCTATGCGTTCTACGAGTTGGCCCGCGCGAGCGGCCCTTTCTTCCACTGGGCCGACTACAACCTGACCTGCACCACGTCAGCCGCCGCCTGCAACGCCATCTTCCGCGACCGCCGCTTTGGCCGCGAAAGCCCGGCGCCCCTGGCCATTGCTGACCACTTGACGCCGTTCTACGCCGTCGAGGCGCATTCGATGCTGGAACTCGAACCACCCCGCCACACCCGGCTGCGCGGCCTGGTCCTGCGCGCCTTCACCTCGCGCCGCATCGCCGCCCTGCAACCCGAAATCACCGCCCTGTCGCATCAACTGATTGACGCCTTCCCGGCAGGCGCGTTTGACCTGCTGCAACATTTCGGCACAAAACTCCCCGTCATCATCATCGCCCGCCTGCTCGGCGTGCCTGAAACCATGTCCGGCGACCTGCTGAAATGGTCCAACGCGATGGTTGGAATGTACATGGCGAACCGCGACTACGCCGCCGAGGATCGCGCCATCGCCGCCACCCTCGCCTTCACCGCCTTCCTGCGAACCTATATCGAGGAACGCCGCGCCCGCCCCGCCGATGACCTGATCACCCACCTGATCGCCGTCGAATCCGAAGGTGACCGCCTGACCACCGACGAGCTGATCTCGACCTGCACCCTGCTCCTCAACGCGGGGCACGAGGCCACCGTCCACACCATCGGCAACGGCGTCAAATCCCTGCTGGAAACCGGCACCCAAACGGCCCTGGCCAACCCCGATCCCGCCATCGAGGAAATCCTGCGCTACGACCCGGCCCTGCACATGTTCACCCGCTGGGCCTACGAAACCGTGGAAATCATGGGTCACACCTTCCAGCGTGGTGATCAGATCGCCCTTCTCCTCGCCGCCGCCAACCGCGACCCGGCCAACTGGGACCAGCCCGCCACCTTCGACCCGACCCGCATCCCGAAACCCCATGTCAGCTTCGGCGCGGGCTTGCACTTCTGCGTCGGCGCGCCGCTGGCAAGGCTGGAACTGCAAACCGCCCTGCCGATCCTGTTTCAGCGCCTGCCGGGCCTGCACCTGACTGAACCGCCCGAATACGCCGATGTCTACCATTTCCACGGGCTGCAGCGGTTGATGGTCGCGGCTCTCTGATATTTTCTGTCCTCAAATATCCCGGGTGCGATCATCGATGCACCATCGGCCCAAGCACCGATGGTCGCGGGGGGCAGCGCTCCGGGGCGTCACAACGGCAGTGCCGTCGTCATTTTGATCTCTTCCATGCTCAAAAGCGCCGTCACATTGTAAATCTTCACCTCGGCAATCAGCGCCTGATAGAACGCGTCATAAGCCCGCGCGTTCTTGACCCAGACCTTCAGGATATAGTCCACATCCCCCGCCAGCCTATGCGCCTCCAGCACCTCTGGCCTGCGCCGCACCACGTCGAGAAACCGCTTCTCCCACCCCGCCTCATGCTCGGAGGTGCGGATCAGTACGAAGAAACACGCCTCCAGCCCCAATTCCTCGGGGTCCAGAATCGCGGTTTGCCGCCGGATCACCCCTGCCTCGCGCATGCGGCGGATGCGGTTCCACACCGGGGTCTTGGACGAACCCACTTTCCGGGCGATTTCGTCCAGCGACTGCTCGGCATCCTCCTGCAACTCGGCAAGGATTTTCCGGTCCAACTCGTCGACTTGGGCTGCCATTCGCCTGATCCCCCGATTTGTGGAATGCTGTTCCAACCTGGCAGAATATCGGAACAAACGTCCTTATTGGCAAGGGTCACTGGTCACAAGCCGGGAAAATATCCTATATTACCAACAATTATGTCAGTCCCCCGCTGATCCGCTAGCACCGCGCTACCCCTTGGAAAGACCCGCATGAGCCGCTTTACCCCCAAAGTCGTCACCGCCAATGACCTGCGCCTTGGCGACGTGGTCTATCTGACCGCCGATGACCGCTGGAGCCGCTATCATCACGAGGCCGAGCTGATCGAGGATGAGGCGCATTCGCAGATGCGCCTGCTCCACGCCGCGGCACAGCGCCAGATCGTGGTCGGTGCCTATCTGGCCGATGCAAGGCAAGGCCCCAAAGGCCCCGAGCCCACCCATTTCCGCGAGGAATTCCGCACCCGCGGCCCCTCCAACTACGCCCACGGCAAGCAGGCGGATCTTCCTCCCGAGGTTCAAAAAGATGTATGATTATACCGACTTTGACGAAGCCTTCGTCCGGGCCCGTGTAGTGCAATTCTCGGGCCAGGTCGCCCGCCGTCTAGCAGGGTCACTCACGGAAGACGAGTTTCGCCCGCTGCGCCTGATGAACGGGCTGTATCTGCAACTGCACGCGTACATGCTGCGCATCGCCATCCCCTACGGCACGCTGAACCCGCGTCAGATGCGGCAACTGGCCATGATCGCCGACACCTGGGACAAGGGCTACGGCCACTTCACCACCCGCCAGAACATCCAATTCAACTGGCCCAAACTGCCCGACGTGCCCGCGATCCTCTCGGCCCTCGCTGATGTGGAAATGCACGCCATCCAGACCTCGGGCAACTGCGTCCGCAACGTCACCGCCGACCATTTTGCCGGAGCTGCGGCGGATGAGATCGAAGACCCGCGCCCCTATGCCGAGCTTTTGCGCCAGTGGTCCACCGACCACCCGGAGTTTCAATTCCTGCCGCGCAAGTTCAAGATCGCCATCACCGGCAGCCCCAATGACCGCGCCGTAACCGCCGCCCATGACATCGGCCTGCGGATGACCCGGAACGCCGCCGGTGAACCCGGTTTTGAAGTGCTGGTCGGTGGCGGCCTTGGCCGCACCCCGTTCATCGCCCACAAGGTCCGCGATTTCCTGGCAGTGCCCGACCTATTGCCTTATGTCGAGGCCGTTCTCAGCGTCTACAACACGCTTGGCCGCCGGGATAACAAATACAAGGCGCGCATCAAGATCACCGTGCATGAGACTGGACGCGCAGAGATAACCCGGATGATCGAGGAACGCTTCCTTGAAATCCGCCCCCTGTTCGGCGGCCACGATCAGGCGCTGCTGGCCGATATCTCAGCCGCCTTCGCGCCGCCTGCCTTCCGCGACGCGCCGACCGATGCCTATGCCGCATTCTACAAAGCCGACCCGACCTTCCGCGCCTGGGCCGACACCAACTTGGCCGAACACCGCAACCCGCAATACGCCATCGTCACCATCTCGCTGAAAGCCCCCGGCGAAACCCCCGGCGATGCGGCCAGCGACCAGATGCGGCTGATGGCTGATCTTGCCGAAACCTACGGCCATTCCGACCTGCGGATCAGCCACGAACAGAACGTCATCCTCGTCCATGTCCACAAATCCGATCTGCCTACGGTTCATGCCGCGCTCAAACAGGCGGGCCTTGCCACGGCCAATATCGGGCTGCTCAGCGACATCATCGCCTGCCCCGGCATGGATTATTGCAGCCTCGCCACCGCCCGCTCGATCCCGGTGGCGCAGGAACTCGCGCTGCATTTCGATGCGCTGAAACTGGAACACGACATCGGCCCCTTGAAGATCAAGATCTCCGGCTGCATCAATGCCTGCGGCCACCACCATGTCGGCCATATCGGCATCTTGGGCCTCGACCGTGCCGGGGTTGAAAACTATCAGATCACCTTGGGTGGCGACGCGACCGAGACCGCCGCCATCGGTGACAAGACCGGCCCCGGCTTCGCCTATACCGAGATTGTCCCCGCCATCGAACGCATATTGCTGGCCTATCTGGACATCCGCCAAGGCCCTGAGGAAATCTTCCTTGAGACCTACCGCCGCGTCGGCTTTGCCCCGTTCAAAACCGCGCTTTATGGCGCAGAAGGCGGGCGTGATGCCGCGTGACATCCCCACGGGTGCCGTCGCCGACCGCGTTGCGGCGCTGAACGCCCGCTACCGCCACCACAGCGCCACGGCGGTGCTGGAACATGCGTTGCGCGACGATGATCTGGGGCAAGTTGCACTGGTCTCGTCCTTCGGGGCCGAATCGGTCGTCCTGCTTCACCTCGTCTCGGTGATCGCCCCGGAAACCCCGGCGCTGTTCATCGACACCAAGATGCTGTTTGCCGAAACCCTGGAATACCAGCGCGAACTGGCCAAAAAGCTCAACCTCTGCGATCTGCGCACCATCAGCGCCGCCAAGTCACGCGTGGCCTTTGAAGACCCCGACAACACCCTGCACCAGTTTAACACCGACGCCTGCTGCAACGTCCGCAAGGTCGAACCGCTGGAACGCGCGCTCAAGGACTTCGACGGCTGGATCACCGGGCGCAAACGCTATCAGGGGGCTGGCCGCGCGGCGGTGGAGTTCTTTGAGGCCGAAGGCGACATCCGCATCAAGGTCAATCCTCTGGCCCATTGGGGCCGCGAGGATATCGAGGATTACATGGTCAACAACCGCCTGCCGCGCCATCCGCTGGTCACCAAGGGCTTCCCCTCGATCGGCTGCGCCCCTTGCACGACGGCGGTGAAACCGGGTGAAGATCCCCGCGCAGGCCGTTGGCGTAACACCGAAAAAGTTGAATGCGGTATCCATTTCATCAATGGCAAAATGGTCCGCATGCCCCTTGCAAACACGGAGAACGCCGCATGAGTGTCATCGTCACCGACGCAGGCTTCACCCCCGCGCAACCGCTGGAAATTGTATCACTGGCCGCCATCGCCACCCATCAGGGAGCGGTCGATCTGGCCCATACAGACCTGCCAGAATCCCTGCTGCCCTACTTGGCCGAGATCACCCTGATCCGCATCGCCTTCCCGGCATTCAACGATGGCCGCGCCTTCACCATCGCCCGCCGCCTGCGCGTCTTGGGTTACAAGGGCAAACTCCGTGCATGCGGACCGGTGATCGCCGATCAATACGCGATGGTCCGCCGCGTCGGCTTTGACGAGGTTGAAATCCCCGACGACCTCGCCCTGCGCCAGCCGCAGGCGCAATGGCAATTCCGCGCCAATTGGCAGGATCATGATTATCTGTCACGGCTGAAAGCCTGAGATCACCCTTCCCAGCCGCCCCGCGCTGCTCTAGTCTCAATTGAACGTATTCAAATGATCGAAGCGCCCGCCATGCAAGACGCCGCCCCCATTGCTGCCAAAGCAGCCCTGCCCGACGCGCAGACCGTCACCTCTGTCAAACACTGGACGGACCGGCTGTTTTCCTTCCGCGTGACGCGCCCCAAAAGCCTGCGTTTCCGGTCCGGCGAATTCGTGATGATCGGCCTTCTGGGCGATACCGGCAAACCGCTGTTGCGCGCCTATTCCATCGCCTCCCCGGCCTGGGATGACGAGCTGGAGTTTTATTCGATCAAGGTGCCCGACGGTCCCCTGACCTCGCGCCTACAACACATCAAGGTAGGTGACGAGATCATCCTGCGCCCCAAACCCGTGGGCACATTGGTCCACGATGCGCTCTTGCCCGGCAAACGCCTGTGGTTCCTTGCCACCGGCACCGGCCTCGCCCCTTTCGCCAGCCTGATGCGCGAACCGGAAACCTACGAGAAATACGACAGCGTCATCATGATGCACACCTGCCGCAAGGCTGCCGAACTGGCATACGGCCAGCAATTGGTCGAAAGCCTGAGTGATGACCCGCTGATCGGTGATCTGGTGGCGGGCAAGCTGCACTATTACCCCACGACCACCCGCGAACCCTCCCCCCTGATGGGCCGCATCACCGACAACCTCACGTCCGGCCGCGTCTTCGCCGACCTGAACCTGCCGCCGATGGACCCCGAAGAAGACCGCGCGATGGTCTGCGGCTCGCTCGCTTTCAACCATGATGTCAAAGCGGTGCTGGAAGGCTTCGGCCTGCACGAAGGTGCCAATTCCGAACCGCAAGAATATGTGGTCGAAAAAGCCTTCGTCGGCGACGGCATCTGATCACTTCGGATAGGCTTGACAGCCAAGCGGTCCTGCATAGCAAATTGGGCGATGAGCGCAGCTTTCCTTGAAACCCTTGAAAAACCTCGTCGCAGGCCGCGCCAAATGGCTCTGACGCCAGAACTTGTGACGCGCTGCCTGCGATTCGAGCCGGATCCGGGGCCGAACCCGGATTGGACACCGATCAACGATACGGACCGCGAAACGCTGGCTCTGTCCCTGCTTGCCGGACGCACGGCGCAGGATATCTGGATATTCGCCTACGGTTCGCTGATCTGGAATCCGGAATTCGAGGTTGAAACGGCGCAGCGTGCCACTGCCATCGGCTGGCACCGCGAATTCTGCATCGAACAAACGCGCTGGCGTGGCACGCCAACCCTTCCGGGGTTGATGCTGGCATTGCAACCGGGTGGCCGTTGCACGGGCATCGCCTTGCGCCCCCGCCCAGAGGACGCCCAATCCGTGGTTCGCAAACTGATTCATCGAGAGATATCTGACCGCGAAAGTCTGGATATGGTGAGTTGGATCACTTGTGCCACTGCCGGCGAAAAACAGCAGGCGATCGTCTTCTGGGCCGGACCAAAAGGGCGCGGGATGACCCGCAGACTGCCGCTTGCGGCGGTTGCTACGCGGTTGGCAAATGCTTGCGGGCATTTCGGTTCAAGCGCCGAATACCTGTTCAACACCATTTCCAAGCTGGAGGCCTTGGGTATTCCGGACCGAAATCTTTGGGCGATCCAGAAATTTGCGGCGCGTGAAATCGAAAGCTGGGGCCAAGCAAATCATTAAGGCCGGACTTGGCCCAATGAAAAGGCCGCGCAGATTGCTCTGCGCGGCCTTTCCAAACCCTAACGGGTCAAATTACAGC
>JAYUGA010000147.1:0-5273 GCA_043738565.1 Rhodobacterales bacterium | reverse complement strand
CGCAAAGACAAAGGCACCGGTCAGACACAGCCCCAGCAGCGCCGAAAACGGGATCCTCATTTCGGATGCCTCAACCGGGGATTGGCGACGATGCCCACCACATCCGCCAGAATGTTCAGCCCGATATAGACCGCTGCAAAGATCATGCCGCAGGCCTGCACCACCGGCAGGTCGCGCTTGGTCACATGGTCGACCAGATACTGCCCCATCCCGGGATAGACAAAGACCACCTCGACCACGACCACGCCGACCACCAGATAGGCGAGGTTCAGCATCACCACGTTGACCACCGGCGCAATCGCGTTCGGAAACGCATGCCGCCAGATCACCGCCAGCGGCCCCAGACCTTTGAGTTCTGCCGTCTCGATGTAAGCCGATTGCATCACGTTCAGAATGGCCGCCCGCGTCATCCGCATCATATGGGCCAGCACCACCATCACCAGCACGATCACCGGCAGGCTGATGGCGTGCAATCGCTCAAACACCCCCATACCGGGAAAGATCATCGCCATCGACGGGAACAGCCGCCACTTCACCGCCAGAAAGAACAGCACCAGATAGCCCGCCACAAACTCCGGCAGGCTGATCGTCGCCAGCGTCACGCCAGAGATCAGCCGGTCCGGCCAGCGCCCGTGATAGCGCGCCGCCAGCAACCCCAGCACTATCGCCAAAGGCACCGCAATGATCGCCGCCCAGAACGCCAGAAACATCGTATTGCCAAGGCGCTGCCCGATCGACCTGGCAATGTCCTGCCCATTCGACATGGCGCGGCCCAGATCGCCAGTCACAAACCCGCCAAGCCAATGCAGATACCGCCCCAGCAGCGGGTCATTCAGCCCCATCTTCGCGCGCAGATTGGCCAGTGCCACCGGCGTCGCCGATTGCCCCAGCATCGCCTGCGCCGCATCGCCCGGCAGCGCCTCGACCCCAAAGAAAATCAGCAGCGACACCGCCCACAACAGCAGCAGACCCAGCGCCAGGCGCTGGGCCACCAGTTTAAGGATGGGATGCACCGATCAGGCCATGAGCCATGTCTTGACCAGCGCCTTGCCGTTCATCAACTCGCCGTTCGGATCCTGCAGCCAGCCACCCAGCTTGTCCGAGACAATTTCAACAAAGTCGTTGAACATCGGCAGGATCACCCCGCCGGTGTCGCGGACCCGGTAGGCCATCTCGGAATACATCGCCTTGCGTTTGACCGGGTCCAACTCCCCCCGTGCCGCGATCAGCAGCTTGTCGAATTCCGGATCGACGAACTTGGTGTCGTTCCAGTCGGCAGTCGACAGATAGGCCGTCGAATACATCTGGTCCTGCACCGGCCGCCCACCCCAATAGCTGGCAGAGAACGGCGCCACGTTCCACACATTGGTCCAATAGCCATCATCGGGTTCGCGCTTGATTTCCAGGGGGATACCGGCCGCATTGGCCGTTTGCTGGAACAGTTGCGCCGCCTCGACCGCACCGGGGAAGGCCCCTTCCGCCACTTGCAGCACCAGGGGCGAACCGTCATGCCCGGATTTCTTGTAGTACTCCGCCGCCTTGGCCAGATCCATTTCGCGCTGCGGGATGGTTTCGTCAAAGAACGGATAGGCCGCATTGATCGGGAAGTCATTGCCGACCTTGCCATAGCCGCCGAGGATCTTTTCCACCATCTCCGGCCGGTTGATTGCCAGCTTCAACGCCATCCGCAGGTCGTTGTTGTCATAGGGCGGCCGGTTGATCTCCATGATGAACACGTAATGCCCGCGCCCCGGTGCCGATTGCACCGACAGGCCCGGCGCACCCTTGATCAGTCCGATGATCTTGGGGTCCGCCCGGTTCATCATGTTGATCTGGCCGGATTGCAGCGCCGCCGTCCGCGCGGTGTTGTCGTTGATCACGATGATCTCGACCTGATCGGCATGACCGACCGTCTTGTCCCAGTAGTTCGCGTGTTTTTCAAAGGCAATCCGCACCCCCGGCTCGAACGAGGTGACCTTGTAGGCCCCCGAGCCTATGCCATCGGCAGGCGTCTCCATCCCGCCCCCCGGCTGCATCACCAGGTGATAATCGGCCATCAGATACGGAAAGTCGGCATTGGCCGAATCCAGCGTCATCGTGACCATGTCGCCATCGGCCTTGATGCCGGAGATGCCCTTGACGATGCCAAACGCCCCCGACTGCGATTTCTCATCGGTATGACGCTTGATCGTCGCCACCACGTCATCTGCGGTCAGGGTCTTGCCGTTGTGGAACTCCACGCCCTGCCGGATCTTGAACTTCCAGACCTTGGCGTCGGGCGAGGACGCAATCTCCTCCGCAACCCGATAGTCAAGTTCGTTGTTCGGGTTCACATCGACCAGCATGTCGCCATAGGTCATCGACACGACATAGGGCACTTCCGACGCAGCCAGCGCCGGGTCCAGCGTGTTGGTGCTCTCCCCGCCTGCCATGCCTGCGCGCAGCAGCCCGCCCTTGACCGGCTCTTCCGCCCGCGCCGCCGTGGTCAGCAACGTCCCCGCCACTGCCGCCGATACGCCCAGCGCACCCGCACGACCGACGAAATCGCGGCGGCTCATCCGGCCCGACGCGGCCCGCTGCAACAGATGGTTCAACTCGCTGGACATCCCGTAATCTCCCTGTTCGGCGCTTGGCCATTTTTCTTGATTGGTGAATCAATAAAAGCCGATTCTCGAATTGCACCAAGGACTTTTTTTCATGAAGCCCCGGCGACTTTGCCTCAGACGAACCTGCGCAGCACTTCGTCATCCCATTCCCGCTCGAAAATCACGGCATCGCCCTGCCACGCCGTCAGCTTCGCCTTCATCCGCAAATCATCCGCCGTCCCAGTCATTTCCGCCTCGGCCCGCGTCCTGACCTTCCAGTCGCCGCGCGACAACCGCTGCTCCCAGACCTGCACGGCGCGGGCTGACAGCGGATCATCGGGCAAAATCTCCCAGCGCTCCGACATCGTCTCGCCGCTGCACAGGCCGTGCGTCAGGTTCTCGACATCGCCCAGATCATCCTCGACCACCAGCACCCGCCGCCCCGACAACAACTCCGTCTCGATCCGCCGACTGGCATGCCCCTTGCGCAAAACCCGATGCTTCCACGGCGCCGCCCCCTCCGCTGCCGGCGGCTGCCATTCATTCTCCGACCCCGAATGCACCGGCAGATCAAGCCTCCCACCCGTCACCGTCAAGACCCCGGCCTCGGGCGACGGCCAGACGAACGGCCAATAGGCATTCGACAAGGCCAGCCGCAACCGATGCCCCGCCGCCACCCGATACGCCATCTGATCGAGGTCGAACGCCACCACCACCGCAACCCCCGGCACCATCGGCTGCGGCTCCTCCATGCTGTCCCGGTGACACAGGTTCAGCATCCCGTGCGCGATCCTGACCGAGGCCCCGTCCGGCCCGACATCACACAACCGCGCCACCACAAACCCCAGCGGCTTGTCCGACGCCACCAGCAACGAAACCCGCGCCGCCCCCAGCAAATCCAAAGGCTCCGCCAGCACCGCGCCATCAAAGCACAGCGACAGCGCATCCTCCTCGCGCTGATCCCCCGGCATCTCGGCATTCAGCCCCATCGGGAAAAACTCCCCCGCTTGCATGCCCAGATGCTGAGGAGAGGAAATCTTCCCCAATTTTTCTGTCTCCAAATATCCGACTGGGGTGCGCTGTTGGTCACGCCATTGGTCCGAGTGACCAACTGCGTGGGGGGGCGTCAGCGCCCCCGGTGCCAACGCCAGCACCGAACGCGACACCCGGGGCGAAGGCCACACCGCCTCGCTCACCCAATGCCCCGCCCGCCACCTCGGCGCAGCATCCGGCGCCTCCGAATGCAGCATATAGGCCCGATAGGCCGCATCCCCTTCCGCCCCGTTCTCAATGCCCTTCAACCAGCGATCCCACCAGCGCAGCGCCAGTTGCAGGAACCCGACCGCCGGCCCCGGCACCGCCACATGCGGATACTGATGCACCCAGGGCCCGACGATCCCCTTGGCCCCGGCATGTTCCACCAGATGCGCCACGGTGTTCATGTAATTGTCGGCCCAGCCGCCCCAGGACAATACCGGAACAATCATTCGGGAATAATCCTCACAGACCGAGCCGTGCTTCCAATACTCCGACTTCGCCTGCAAATCCGCCCAACGCGGGGCCAGCCAAGCCTCCGCCTCCAGCCGCTGCAACCAGACCTCGCGCCAGTCCACCCGCAGCATCGGGTCCGGTGGCCGCGACGAATACGACAGCATCACCGCCCCCCAGCCGAAATTCTCGCCCAGCAAACAGCCGCCCTTGTAATGAATGTCATCGGCAAAGCGGTCCGTCGTCGAACAGACCGACACCACTGCCTTCAACGCCGGCGGCTGCAGGAACGCCGTCTGCAAGCAGTTGAACCCCCCCCAGCTTTTCCCCATCATCCCCACGGAACCCGAACACCAGTCCTGCGCCGCCAGCCATTCGATCACCTCGCAGGCGTCGGCCAGTTCCTGAATCGTATACTCATCCGCCATCAGCCCTTCGGAATCGCCATTCCCCCGCATATCGACCCGCACGCAGGCATAGCCATGCCCCGCCACGTAAGGATGCATGATCTCGTCGCGCGGCAGGGTTCCGTCCCGCTTGCGATAGGGAATGTATTCCAGCACCGCCGGAACCTTCCCGGCACCGGCCTGCGAGGGTTCGGGCCGCCAGACCCGCGCCGACAACCGGCAACCATCCGACAGCACGATTGCCATGTCCGGTTCTTCAACTACCGCGAACGGAAACTCCGTCACAACCTTCATGCCCGCCTCCGCCGCTGATCCATTGGCATCAGGCGCAGACCCCACATTTTCCGCCACCCCAGAACGCCGCTTTCGCCGCCATTTCCGACACCCATGCGCCGCCCGCGAAAATACCCCCTTGCCCTCGCGCCCGCCCCGCGCCACCCATCTGTAACAACGCGAGGAAACCCATGACCAGCCGCCCCGATATCCTGATCCTGATGGTCGACCAGTTGACCGGCACCCTGTTTGATGACGGCCCGGCCCAGTTCCTCCACGCCCCCAACCTGCGCGCCCTTGCCGCGCGCTCGGTCCGCTTTGCCAATGCCTATACCGCCTCGCCGCTCTGCGCCCCGGCCCGTGCCGCCTTCATGTCCGGGGCCCTGCCGCGCCGCACCCGGGTCTACGACAATGCCGCCGAGTTCGCCTCCGACATCCCGACCTACGCCCACCACCTGCGCCGCGCGGGCTATCAGACCGCCCTCAGCGGCAAGATGCACTTCGTCGGCCCCGACCAGCT